>NZ_JABBAM010000001.1 GCF_018607965.1 Planktotalea sp. | reverse complement strand
CCTTTTTCAACATCACGAGGTTGCCGCAAGAGCGTGACAAACGAATCCCGTGGAGATCACTAGATCTTGGCGTATAGGAGGGTTGGGATGGCTTGGCAAGCGCTGTGACAAAGCTTTGTCAAAGGGGATCAGATATCCACACAACACGCCGTCCAGATCAAGTGAGGCAGCCCACTAAATATGAGAATTTGGCAAAAGCGGCACCCCTACTCGCTCTGCCATCGCATTTAGAAGAATATGGGTGCCCATAAGAATAACATATGTATCTGGTAACACGTGGTGACCAGGTTTCATGTATCTTGCCGTGAACGGCCGATCATAGACACCATCTAAATTACAAAGCTGACCAAGTTAGCACTTGAAGTACATTTCAAGGTTCTCAAAATCTTCATGAGTATCTTTGCACTGTTCCACAATTTCTTCTGGAACATCGTAATGTTCTAAATTGAGATAGACTTGATTTAGAAACCTCGCCTCATCGAAATTTGCTGACGCCTCTTTGTATAACTCATAGGTGCAATGGCCAAACCGACGAATTTTCTTGTCGCTATATCCTTGGCTACGCAACATCGCTTTTAGTGTGAGCTCAACGGCTATCCCTAAGGTGTTCATGAGTGGACCAGCGTGATAATAGAACGGATGCTGATCATAGTTGATGGAACACAAAATATTTGCGGCGATGACGTAGCTTGCGGCCCATTCAACATAACCCTTAGCGGATAACTCGCCTTCGATCTCATTTGAAGCGGGCCAACTGCCTTCCAATCCGATTAGGCTGGAAAAGCTATCCCCAAGCATAATTAAAACTCACCGAGACACGCTCTTCCTCAGCCATGTTCATCGGCACCTCGTGACGCAACCAGCTTTCCCAAAGCAACACATCGCCCACTTCGGGTTCAACATAAACAAAGGTCTTCAATTCGCGTCGCGCCGTTTTCAAACGCGTTGGCGAGGCCATAAGCATTTGACTGCGCGGGTCTTCAAACTTGATCGCGCTCGCGTCCTTAGGCATGGACACATAGGTCGTGCCGCTGATCACAGAATGGGGATGAATGTGGGACGTGTGAATGCCGCCTTCGGGTAAGATGTTTATCCAGATGTCTTCAAGTTTGAGCTTGCGCCCATCCAGATCAAACTGCGCATCCTCAACGAAAGCTGCGACATGGACGTCCAGTGCTTTGATCACATCCGCGAAAATCGGAAAACGCCACGCGAGGTCCGTCAGAGACGCATAGGATGTGTAGCCCGGGAAATCATTGTCCTCGCACCATTGCTGGCCCGCTTCATCATCGCTTGCGATTGCGAAACAGGACGCTTCCAGTTCATCAGCGGATACGGTGCCGTGATCAGACAAGGCAGCGCGGTACAGTCGGGTCACGAAGAGAGATTCTATATGGGTCATAGATCTCATTTAGAGGCTCTCGCGATGAATGACGAGTGAGGTATCGTGTCCAACTGAAAGGTTTTGTATAGGCTGACACCCCGTCGCACGTCTTGGCATGCAACGACACCACCAAGTGCAACTCCGCATAAATCACCGATTTAACTGGTTTCCCCACGCGAATCCTATCATCTTAGGGAAAGTCAACTTGGGGACGGTTACATGAAAAAAATGATCTTTGTTTTGGGCGCAGCCTCACTACTTGCGGCGTGCCAAGACGTCACGGCGACAAGCACCAGCAAAGCAATCCCGTTCATCGCTGAAGTCCCCGAAGGCGTCACGTCTATTGCGGCTCCTGGCCAGAACCTGACTGCGTTGAGGATTGATCCAGTAGATGGCTGCTACACATTCCAACACGTTGGCCCTGTTGAAACCACGTTCTTGCCCTTGCGCGCAAACAATGGCCGCCCGATCTGCACGCGCGCGTCCTAAGTCGGAGCAAACCAAACGCGAAACGCCCGAGACTGAAGTAAAACAGTCTCGGGCGTTTTCTTTTCTAGTAGCACGTTTTAACTATTCGCGGACAAATGCTCTTCTGCAGAATGCAAATGCGCGGAAACGTTCGTTGAGACGTTGTCATACAGTCCATTGATGTGCGCCATCACCATGCGAACACAGCCAGAACTTGCGCGCCCACCGATTGAACCCGGATTGGGTGATCCATGGATACGTAAATACGTGTCGCGGTTGCCCGAAAAAAGGTAAAACGCGCGTGATCCGAGCGGGTTAGACGGACCAGCATTCATCCCTTCCTCGTGCTGCTTATACTGGTCAGGTTCGCGTTCGATCATCGCCGGTGTCGGTGTCCAAGTTGGCCATTTTGTTTTGCGACGGATTGTATAAACGCCCGGCTCGTACAGATTGCCCTTGGCGATCGCAACACCGTACCGCATTGCTGTGCCCTCGGCGTCGATATGATAAAGGTAACGCGCAACCGCATCCACGTGGATATCGCCGACTTTCAGTCCTGCGTTCGCCTCTACGCGTTGTGGCAAGAAACGACGATGAAGACCCCAAGGGTTAGACCTTGCAGGGTCGTAGGCCGCTGGCGTGATTTGGGCATCCCACACATCCCATTTTGATTTTGGTGACGTTGGTGCCGCGGATGCAATGTGAGCAATCGGTGCTGAAAACAACGCGGCCGCAGAAATCGTGAAATGGCGTCTGGTGAGCATGGCAGTGCAATCCTTTTAGGCAGTCGTTCGAGTAGGTTAGGGTAAAGGTATACCGCTTAGGATCAAAGCGCGAGTCACATGGGTGTGTATGGCGCGCTCAGGCTAGGTCATCGCTCAAACCCGATGCTCTAATTTTTCAGAGCTTTTTGCAGCTTCAATTGAAGAACAACAGAATGATCATCTTCCGAGAGTTTCATAAGTCTAAGCACATCATTTACGTCCATCTCCACGCATCCTCTAGGTGTCGATGCGTATCTGGATCGTCCCTCGTTGGCGTCAACGATTTCCCTACGAAATAAAATACTTTCCGATGAACTATCAGACATGATGTCAATCAAGAACTGGCCCTCGCCTATCTCAGTACACCGGTCGATTTGACACTCGGCATAAGGCCCACGCAGACACGCGAGTAATGGAGAACTGAAAGAAAAACTGTTTTCGCTTTTAACACTCGATTCCACAAAAACGAGAGCGTGATCGTTTCTGTTAGAAAAATAGGAAGCGCTGATCAGCCATCCAAAGACGGCCCCAATCAGAAGAACTAGAAATATCAGAGCGATTTTTATGAAGCGGATCATATTGAATCTTCTACCCTGCAATGAGCCCCGATTTCCCGAACGTGATGACAAGACATGGCCTACTTAGGGCCCCTTTCCTTCTAAAGGCAGGTATTCCCCAAAAGAAAGGCCCCCACGGATTTCTCCGCGAAGGCCTCTGTTTCTCTATTGTGCGGTGGGAAACGAATTTTCTAGAAAATTCGCACCCCCGAAACCGCTAAGACTTACCAGTCTTCGCGAACCACAACACGTGTCTTCACAGGAAGCTTCATCGCTGCAAGGCGAAGCGCCTCACGTGCGATCACTTCGTCAACACCATCGATCTCGAACATTACGCGGCCAGGTTTAACCTTGGCTGCCCAATAATCCACAGAACCTTTACCTTTACCCATACGAACTTCTGTAGGCTTAGAAGTAACAGGTGTGTCTGGGAAAATACGGATCCAGACACGGCCTTGGCGTTTCATGTGACGCGTCATAGCACGACGGGCCGCTTCGATCTGACGTGCAGTCACACGCTCGGGCTGTGTGGACTTGAGGCCATACGTTCCGAAGTTCAGATCAGATCCGCCTTTTGCCAGACCGTTGATACGGCCTTTGTGCATTTTGCGGAATTTGGTACGTTTTGGTTGAAGCATTTAATCTCTCCCTTAGCGACGACCGCCAGCACCACGAGGTGCAGGGCCATCTTGGAGTTCTTGTGCTTTACGGTCACGTGCCTGAGGATCGTGTTCCATGATCTCGCCTTTGAAGATCCAGGTTTTGATCCCGATGATGCCATAAGCAGTCATCGCTTCAACGTGTGCGTAATCGATGTCGGCACGCAAGGTGTGCAACGGAACGCGACCTTCACGGTACCATTCAGTACGCGCGATTTCTGCGCCGCCCAAACGACCAGCAAGGTTAATACGGATACCAAGGGCACCCATACGCATTGCATTCTGAACCGAACGCTTCATAGCGCGACGGAAAGAAACACGGCGTTCCAATTGCTGTGCGATGGATTCACCAACAAGAGCTGCATCCATTTCTGGCTTGCGGACTTCAACGATGTTGAGGTGCAATTCAGAGTCAGTGAAATTCGCCAGTTTCTTGCGCAGACCTTCGATGTCTGCACCTTTCTTACCGATGATTACACCTGGACGTGCAGTGTGGATCGTAACGCGGCACTTCTTGTGTGGGCGTTCGATGATCACACGGGCAATACCCGCTTGTTTGCACTCAACTTTGATGAATTCGCGCATTTTAAGGTCTTCAAGAAGCAAGTTCCCGAAATCCTTAGTGTCTGCATACCAGCGGCTATCCCAAGTACGGTTAACCTGAAGGCGCATGCCGATTGGATTGGTTTTATTACCCATTAGCTTTGCTCCTCGATCTGGCGGACCAGAATGGTGATTTCGCTGAACGGCTTGATGATCTTGCCGAAACGACCACGGGCACGTGGACGTCCACGCTTCATGGTGAGGTTCTTACCGACATAGGCTTCTGCCACGATCAGTTCGTCCACATCCAAGTTGTGGTTGTTTTCTGCGTTCGCAATTGCGGACTGAAGGCACTTGCGTACATCAGCAGCAATACGCTTCTTAGAGAACGCAAGATCGGTCATCGCACGATCTACCTTTTTGCCACGGATAAGACCGGCAACAAGGTTCAGCTTTTGCGGGGAGGTACGGAGCATGCGCAGTTTTGCCATTGCTTCGTTGTCTGCCACGCGGCGGGGAT
>NZ_JABBAM010000080.1 GCF_018607965.1 Planktotalea sp. | reverse complement strand
TGATATGTTGGCGCAAAACTACTTTTCCCACGACGGAAAAGACGGGTCAACCATCGGTTCTTGCGCAACAGCTGCAGGCTATAATTGGACCTCGATCGGCGAAAATATCGCGCAAGGCCAAGCCAATGAAAACCTTGCGATGAATGGTTGGGTAAGTTCACCTGGCCATCAACGAAACAACGTTGACCCAGATTTCAAAGAATTCGGCTTAGGCCGTACTGGTTCTGGTGCGAACACGCGTTGGACACTTGTACTTGGCGCACAGTAGTTTCTGATCCAGATCTTCTTTCTAAAAGGCCTGAGCGTGTTTCTCAGGCCTTTTATGTGTGTTATTTTAAAATTAATTCTGCGCCGCGAAAAACCTGCACAGGGCGCTTCACACAGTAAAGCCTTACCCCATTACCTCGACTTAACCTGCGTGACGACTTATGTGTAAATTGTTCAATATTTTCGGGTGATTGCTTTTCAAATTTGCCGACGAGCACACAGATTTCATAGGAGTAATTGG
This sequence comes from Planktotalea sp., assembly GCF_018607965.1. GTDB lineage: Bacteria > Pseudomonadota > Alphaproteobacteria > Rhodobacterales > Rhodobacteraceae > Planktotalea. The sequence goes on along the minus strand of NZ_JABBAM010000080.1, from coordinate 4,439 downwards.
ATTTATAACAGAGCACGGGAATATTGAGTTCTTGCACTCAAAAGCTCACGCAGTGAATGCAAAACCAGGACCGACACACACATAAAGCGAGGCAGTTCGAATATGAATTAAGAGGATGTTTGGTGGAGCCTAGGAGGATCGAACTCCTGACCTCCTGCATGCCATGCAGGCGCTCTCCCAGCTGAGCTAAGGCCCCAAAAACAGACACAGCGCATCTATTGAGCGCGGGTCTAGGGAAGGTTCGCATCGGGATCAAGTGAAAATCACAAAACCCCGACGCAATCGTCTTAATTAGTTGTCGTCGTCATCAGATGCGACGTCCGCGATTTCGTCGAGAGAAACCGTGTCTTCGTCATCGTCATCTTCCAGCACATCATCGCCAAGATCCAGATCGACGTCTTCATCGTCGTCCAGCACCACATCATCTGTGTCAGCCTCTTCGGCTTCTTTGGCTTTCATTGTCGCTGCATCTTCGGCATCAGCTGCGATCATCCGGCTTTTGCCGTTTTCCATCTCGATTGTTTCGCCAGTATAGGGGCTGACAATCGGAGTTTTGTTGAGATCGTAGAATCGCTTGCCCGTGGTCGGGCACAGGCGCTTGACGCCCCATTCTTCCTTGGGCATGGAAATTCCTCACGAATTGGTCTTAAGATCAGTCTAGGGCAACTGCCATAACCTTTGAACGGTGTCAAAGGCTTTGCAGCGATATTGGGACAAGAAGCACACATGGGGCAGCATATTCTATCAGGCAACCCTCCAGTTCCTATAATTTTGCGTAAATCAGCGCGTGCGAAGCGGATTAGCCTACGCATTAGCCAGCTTGACGGACGTGTGACGCTCACTTTGCCCAAACGGGTGAGCGAAGCAGAGGGAATCGCCTTCGCGCGCGAAAAAGAGGCATGGTTGCGGGGGCATTTGGACCAACGCGGCGTTGATTTGGATATCGCAATCGGGACCAGCCTGCCGATTGAAGGTACGCAGCGTACACTTCAAACAGGCCCAGGTCGCCGCGTTGTTCTCGACGGTGACATCCTCTATGTGCCCGGCGCGCCCGAGCAAGCAGGCAAGCGTGTGCAGGCCTTTCTCAAGCAAATGGCCCGTGACAAACTGGCCGCAACCTCTGACCACTATGCTGACCTTCTTGGCAAACCTTACGCGCGCATCAGTATTCGTGACACGCGCTCGCGCTGGGGATCTTGTTCTAGCTCAGGAACGCTCATGTATTCGTGGCGTTTGATTTTATGCCCGCCAGAGGTCCTGAACTACGTCGCAGGTCATGAGGTCGCACACTTAGCGGAGATGAACCATTCAAGCGCGTTCTGGGACACTGTGACCCGCATTCACGGCCCCTATGCAGCACCGCGTGCATGGTTGCGCAAAAACGGGTCTGGCTTGCATGCCTATCGATTTTAGACGTGCTTACTTGACGGAACTACATTTTGTGATCACAAAGTACACATGCTCATAAACCCACGCCGCTCTGACGCCGCGCCCTCCGCCCATGATCGGGTTTACCGGACACTGCGTACAGCGATCATGTACGGAGAAATCAATCCAGGCCAAGCCATGACATTGCGTGGGATTGGTGAGGAATTCGAGGTTTCCATGACCCCTGCACGCGAAGCCATTCGCCGATTGGTTGCAGAGGGCGCTTTGTCCGTGTCCAGCTCTGGGCGCGTTTCAACGCCAGAACTGAGCAATGAACGCATTGAAGAACTGGCCGCTTTGCGCGCTTTGATCGAGGTAGAGCTCGCGAGCCGCGCCTTGCCGCGAGCACACATAGCGCTGATTGAACGTTTGCAAACAATCAACGGTACAATCGCCGAACATATCGCGCGCCAAGATGCCGTTGCCTACATTCGTACAAATCTTGAATTCCACCGTACGCTGTATCTACGCGCGCAGGCCCCTGCGATGCTGGCGATGGCTGAACAAGTTTGGTTACAGCTTGGCCCAACAATGCGTGCCCTTTACGGACGCCTACGTCGCAAAGATCCACCGCACTTTCACCGTCTCATCATTGCTGCGCTCAAGGCAGGCGACGAACCGGGCCTACGCCTTGCAGTGCGGTCCGACGTCACGCAGGGTCTAAAAATGCTGACAACATAGGACAGTTCAAAAATTCACGATGATAGAATTACCATAGCCCCGAAACTGCAGTTTTTCTCGTGTCTTTTTGAGTAAGACCGCGCGTTTGGTCTCGTTTTTCATGCGGCTACCGCGCATGATCAATGCACGGTGGAACGGGTTCGCGAGAAAGATTTTCTCGCTTTCGATCGTGTATTTTCGGGTGCTACCATTGTACGTGCAGACGATTTTCATCGGGCTTAGTTTACGAGTCGCCGCTGGAATTTTCAGATGTCCGAAGCCTGAAAAATCTTTGCTAAATATCTCACTTCGCACCTGACATTTAGCCCATTGGATATAATCCGCTGCCGTGCGCGCACGCGCGATACCAGGCTTGATCAAACCAAAAAACACACTGTCCACACGCTTGTTCGCGATCAAGTCCTGAGCCGAAGCAAGCGACGGCAGCAAGAGCGCCAACACGAAACATATACACTTTAAAAAATTCACAGGCCGTTCCATTCTGGTTGTTATCTGATGGTATTTACCCGCTTAAGGAACATGAACTTTCATGTCAAATTTTGCACTAACCGTCGTGACAATTACTCGGTTGAAATCAGTACAGCTTCGACACGGCGGTTCGCATTTCGACCAGCCTCGTTCAGATTGCTGGCAATGGGGTTTAAAAAGCCAACCCCTTCTGCACTAACCTGTGCGCTCGGTACACCATGCGCCTCTATTAGGCGCTTGCGTACAGAATCAGCACGGCGCTTGGAAAGTTTGATGTTTCCGCTCAAACTGCCCTCCGCATCGGTATGACCCACCAAAGCAATCTCGCGTTTCGAATTTACTCGAAGATAACTCGCGACTTGAGCCAGCGATGCGAATGGACCTGTACCCAGCTCGGATGATCCGGTCTTGAAGATCAAATCGCCCAAAGCAACATGGCCAGTGATGTCCAATTGCGCGGCTGTTGCGAGATCATTGCCCGCGGCTTGCGGCGTTCCTGTGGCGGTGGTACTGGCCATCATTTCACTGCCTTTGGAAACGCTTATCCCCGCGCTACCATCCATTGCAATTTGGATGATTTGAATGTAAGCTGATGAGCCGCTGCGACTGACGAAAAGGGAAATGGCTGCTTTTGGTGCGTCTGTTTCACCTTTGATCGCGGACACAAAGCGATAATCATCCAGATCAACGTACATTTTGGGTGCATCAATGACGTCAGTCTCAAATCGAAAGTCAAAACCTCCGCAGGCACGGTCAGCACACTCAAAAAGGACCGTATAACCATTCGTTTTCAATTCTTCGCGCAAGGGTTGGACCATTTGCAAAGGCGTCACGCCACCCCCTTCAACGCGCCAAGCTTGTCGCGTGACGAAGCCCTCGAAAATGCGTGATGGGATAACGGAACCATCAAAAGGAGCGATAGGCAATGCGTAGCTGTCTATGCCCAAGTCCTGCCCCTCCGTTTGGCGCGCAGAACCGGGCAACGTCAGCTCAACCGAACTGGCCATGACGGGGGCCAGTGCGAAAGTTAGAAAAAGAAGCGCGCGTAAGATCATCTGTTTGGGATCACCGATTCTGCGCGTGATATTCATCATTGGGCCGCATATCTATCGCACTCGCCACGCGATTGGACATGTTGTAAAACCCTGTGACGTTTGCAATGTCAAAGATATCGCGATCACTGAAACCCACGTCGCGCAGCGCTTGGCGATCTGTCTCTTCGATCGTGTGGCTTTCCTTGGTGACACGTTCCGCAAACAGACACATCGCATGTTGGCGTGCGTCCAAATCAGCGACGCGCCAATTCATTACTAGCTTCTCGCCAAGACTGGGGTCACCCGAAAGTTGACGTACCGCCGCTCCGTGTGCCGTCAGACAATAAAAGCACTTGTTTATCGAGGATGTGACGACCGCGATCATCTCTCGTTCAAGTTTGCTCAGGCCGCTGTCGGCCAGCATGATGTCGTTATAAAGCTCCGTGAAGGCGTTCAACTTGTCGATATCAAATGCATGCGCTTGCAGCACGTTTGGCACCATGCCCAGCTTGTCTTGGCAGATGTCAAAATACTTCTGTGTTTGCGCGGGAAGTGGGTCGACCATTGGCAGATCGAGGGCTGTAATCTTAGTCATGGTGTGGGTCCTTCAATCAGTCTTAATCCGGTAATGATACTGCCCAGTGAGCGTCATCCCAAGCGAGGTGTAAAGCCCATTTACTGCGGCATTTTCTTGGGTGCAAATGACAGACATGTGCGTCGCACCCTTGCTTTGTGCCCAGAACGCAGCGCGCCGCATCAGCCATTTACCCACACCCATACCACGCTGATGGGGTAGAATTTCAAGCGCATGCACCATCGCAATCCTCT
>NZ_JABBAM010000171.1 GCF_018607965.1 Planktotalea sp. | reverse complement strand
CCTTGCCTGACCCAATGAAATCAGGCCGGCGTTCCAGATAATCAGCAAGGCTTTCAGCCACCAGATTAGCTTGACTGAAGACTTTCACACCTTCGCCTAAGGCCGCTTGGAATTCTGCCTGCATCAAAGGGTAATGCGTGCAGCCTAAAATGGCGGCTTGTGGGGCAGGCATCTTGCGTTTCAACGCGTCCACGTGGCTGCGCACCAAGGCCCCCGCTAGGATCATATCGCCGTCCTCGATGGCATCCACAACGCCGCCGCAGGCTTGAGCCTCGACATCCACACCAATCGCACGAAACGCGAGTTCACGCTGGAACGCACGGCTGGATACGGTTGCAGGTGTCGCAAACACAGCGACCTCTTTGACGGCGACCTCACGTGGTGGCGAATTATCGCCCCACTCGCGTTCAGTCAGCGCCTCAATCAGCGGAACGAACACACCTAAAACGCGCTTGCCCTGTGGCACGCCTGCTTCCTGCATACGCCGCAAAGCCGCCGCAGAGGCCGTGTTACAGGCCAAAATCACTAGATCGCAGCCGTTGTTCCACAAGTACTCGACAGCCGTTTTCGTCAGTTGATAAATGTCATCAGGATTGCGCACACCGTAGGGCGCATGGGCGCTGTCGGCGTAGTATACAAACGGCGTATCCGGCAAACGCGTGCGGGCCGCGTCAAGCACGGTCAAACCGCCCAAGCCACTGTCAAAAATCCCAACTGCCATGCTGTGCCCCTTTATTTAACGCTTTTGCGAAAAGTCATAGCCGTACCGCGATGCATCAATCGGCTTTAAAGATAGCTCATACGTGGATCGTCGCAGGAAATCCATCATTTCACGCGTGTCTTTTTCACGTCGCTTCATTTCGTCTGGATTGATCGGTTTTCCGATAGCGACGCGCACAGGCGTATCAACGCGTTTGCGAAACTCGTTGATCAACAAACCAAAGCGCAAGCTTGTGTGAAGATGGCTCGCGATTTGAAACATGCGGCTGGTGTGGCCCTCGAAATAAATGGGGACGACGGTCGCATTCGACTTGGTGATTAAACGTGCCGTGAACGCACCCCATTCAGGATCAAGCGGATGGCCAAGTGCATTAGACGCTGTCGAAACCGTACCGCCGGGAAAAACTCCAATGGCACCGCCCTGTCCTAAATGCACGCGCGCTACTTTGCGGGTTTGTATGTTCACCATTTGCGCAGCTTTGGTTGCCTCAAAGGCAACGGGTAAAACCATGTGCGTTAACGTATCAGAGTTCTGGAAAACATCATTAGCTAATATGCGAAAATCACTGCGGACCCGTGCCAAAATCAAGCCCATCATCATCCCGTCAAGAATTCCGTAAGGATGATTTGCAATCACGACCAGCGGGCCAGTCTTTGGAATATCGGCCAATGCACCAGAGATCACGTCAAGGCTAAGCCCATAAGCCTGAACTGTACTTTCCCAGAAATCGGCATCCCCGATCCCCGCCCCGCGCTTGATAAGTCCCAAACGTCCCGTCGCATTTTCAAGCGTGCGCACGACCAATTGGCCGGCGCGCGTTTCGGCACAGTGCGCATATGACACTTTATTGGAGGCCACACCGCGCAGCATTTCGATTACTCGGCAGCCTGCGCCAAACCTGCCCCACCCGCACGGATCACACTTAGCAATTCCTCACGCCGCTTCGACGCTTTGCGTTCATTTGCTTCTTTCACCATACCAAAACCACGGATCGAGATCGGTAACTCTGCAAGCGCAACAACCGCATCCATCGTGTTGGCATCGGCTTTACCAATCGCCATTGTCATATCCGCTTCATATTGCGTGATCAATGCGCGCTCCATCTTACGTTCAGCGGTGCGCCCGAAGGGATCAAGCGGAGTGCCACGCAGGTGCTTCATCTTGGCAAGTAATTTGAAACCACGCAGCATATTTGGTCCGAATTCTTTCTTCATGGGTCTAAAATCAGCCCCCGTCTTGGTCATCATCGGCGGTGCAAGATGGTAAGTGACTTTCAAATCACCCTCGAATGCCTCGGCAGCCTTTGCAGCAGTGTCCAGATGCAAACGAGCAACCTCGTATTCGTCCTTATACGCCAGCAGCTTGTGATACCCTGTCGCGACTGCCTCTTTCAGGCGCACATCCTCAATGGCGTCCAAAAACTTGCGGTACCGTTTCGCAAGACGTTTGCTTTGATAAGATGTCAAATGATCCGCTCGAAAGGTAATCTTTTCCTCTAAGGATTTAGGTAAGTTCACCACATTAGGCGCCAGTAATTTACCTGCGTCCTCAGGATGCAAAACCGCCCAACGCCCAACATCAAAGGCATAAAGGTTCTTTTCAACAGCCGCACCGTTCATGCGGATCGCTTCTTGCAAAGCGTCCAAAGACAGTGGGATCAAGCCACGCTGCCAAGCCGCTCCAAACACCAACATGTTGGAGAAGATCGCATCCCCCAAAATCACTTTCGCCAGATCGGACGCATCAAACAGATCAACACGGTCCCGCAAACGCGCCTCTAATGCCAGTTGCATCTGCGCCGTGGGCAGTTTGAATTCTGTGTCGCGTGTGAAATCACCTGTGATGATCTCATGGCTGTTCACAACCGCGCCTGTTTGACCCTCTTTCGTCAGGCCCAGCGTGGCTGATCCCGCGCTGACCACCAGATCACCACCGATCAACGCGTGGGCTTCTCCCGTTGCGACGCGGATCGCAGAAATGTCCTCAGGACGGTTCGCCAGGCGGCAATGGATATGCACCGCACCGCCCTTCTGTGCGAGGCCCGCCATTTCCATCATGCCAGCGCCTTTTCCATCCAATTGTGCCGCTTGCGCAAGCACGGCGCCAAGCGTCACAACACCCGTTCCGCCAACGCCCGTAATGACGACATTATGCGTTCCATTGATCGATGGCAGGTCTGGCATAGGCAGATCAGGCAAATCCAAAGATGCCGTGGCGGCTTTGCGCGGTGTGCCACCTTCAACGGTTACAAACGACGGACAGAAACCTTTGACGCAGGAAAAATCCTTGTTGCAGCTAGATTGATCAATCGCACGTTTACGGCCCAACTCGGTTTCAAAAGGCACGATCGACACACAGTTGCTTTGCACGCCGCAATCGCCGCAACCTTCGCAAACATCGGGATTGATGAACACACGCTTATCAGGATCAGGGAACAAGCCACGTTTGCGACGGCGCCGTTTTTCTGCAGCGCAGGTCTGGATATAAAGGATCACAGACACGCCAGACGTCTTGGCCAATTTTTCTTGCACGCTTTGCAATTCAGCGCGCTCGTGCATCGCGATGCCGCTTGGAAACGCACTCGCCTGCACATCCTCTTTTTCGTCATAAACGATCTTAAGGTTCTGAACACCCATCGCCGCGATTTCACGCGCAATGCGGGCCGCATCAAGACCTCCATCATTCCCCTGCCCACCGGTCATTGCGACCGCATCGTTGAACAGGATCTTGTAGGTCATGGTCGTGCCCGCAGCCACAGCCGCGCGGATTGCTTGGATGCCGGAGTGGTTGTAGGTGCCATCGCCAATATTCTGGAATACGTGATCGCGCGTCGAAAAAGGCGCTTCACCAATCCAGTTCGCGCCCTCGCCACCCATATGCGTGAAACCCAGCGTATCGCGGTCCATCCATTGCACCATGAAATGACAGCCGATCCCCGCATAGGCGCGACTGCCCGTCGGTACTTTGGTAGAACTATTATGTGGACAGCCTGAACAAAAATACGGCAAACGCGCGGCCAATTGCGGTGCGTTATCAGCGCGACGCGCTTCATCCAGTGTTGCAAGTCCCGCCTTGATGCCGTCTGTGCCACAGCCCTCATCCGTCAGGACGGACCCAAGATTTTCTGCAATCATGATCGGCTCAAGCGCACCACGCACTGGGAACATCTCGACGCCTTCACGTTTTTCGCCGTAAACGCGCTGCCCCGCGCGATCATCAAACAGCGCCTCTTTGATCTGCACTTCGATCAACTTGCGCTTTTCTTCGACCACAACGATCAGATCAAGCCCATCGGCCCAAGCACGAAACCCCTTTATATCCATCGGCCAAGTTTGTCCGATCTTATAGGTGGTCAAACCAATGCGCTCGGCCTCTGCTTCGTCGATGTTCAGCAAAGACAGTGCATGGGTCAGATCGAGCCAGTTCTTACCTGCAGCGACAAGTCCAATCTTTGCACCTGTTTTGCCCCAAATGCGTTTGTCCATTTTGTTGGCGTGGCTGAACGCTTCGGCCGCTTGGCGTTTGAAATCCAGCAAACGCGCTTCTTGTTGGTAGCGATCATCGACCAGACGGATGTTCAAACCACCTTCGGGTAAATCAAACTCTGGGTTCACAAAATCCAAGCGATGCGGATCACCATTCACAACGGACGTGACCTCAACCGTGTCTTTCATCGTTTTCAGACCGACCCAAACACCCGCAAACCGCGACAGCGCATAGCCGTACAATCCGTAGTCCATCATTTCCTGCACACCCGCAGGGCTCACGATTGGCATATAGGCGTCGACCAAAGCGAACTCGGACTGATGCAAGACCGTACTGCTTTCGCCCGTATGATCATCACCCATCGCCATAACGACACCGCCATTAACGGACGTGCCTGCCATATTGGCATGACGCATCACATCGCCTGTGCGATCTACACCAGGGCCTTTGCCGTACCATAGACCGAAGACGCCATCATATTTACCCTCGCCGCGCAATTCAGCCTGTTGCGCGCCCCAAAGCGCCGTTGCGGCCAAATCCTCGTTCAGCCCCTCTTCGAATTTCACATCAGAAGCCGCTAGAAATTTGGCCGCGCGCGTCATTTGGAAATCGACAGCCCCCAAGGGTGACCCACGATAACCTGTTACGTAACCCGCTGTGCTCAAACCAGCCCGCACATCCCGCGCCTTTTGCATCAACATCAAACGCACAAGCGCCTGCGTGCCATTCATCAAAACCTGCGACTTCTCCAAGTCGAATTTATCATTCAGAGATGTTTTCTGCAGACTCAT
>NZ_JABBAM010000151.1 GCF_018607965.1 Planktotalea sp. | reverse complement strand
CCAAAGATGCTACAAAGCAGCCCTGCCCGCTTCAAGCTAGTTTAATCTGACAGTGCCTGGATTTAGGCTATGCGAGCAATCTGATGCGAGTTTTCATTAAGTTGACAGATCCCTAATGGTGGCTTTGTTTTGGTGCATAATATCATCAGCCTTATTGTGGCGACTTATCTGAATAAAAAGCAACGCCCTTTTTTAGTCAGCCGAACTCAGACATAGCCTGAATTAATCCGAACCAAGGATGGTTGCCAAGTCATCCTGAGGTTTTTGGCGCGTTTCCATGTCGAGACCACTCTGAATGTGGTTCAGGTGGGATATTAGAAGCTCTTCGGCCAGTTTTGGGTTTTGGGACTGGATTGCCTTGAGTATATTGCTGTGTTCATCATCAGGGCAACTGGCGTTTTCAGATGATCCAAAGAGGCCAACAATTAATGATGTCCGCGTGACCAACTCACGCATCATGCGGAGAATAAACTTGTTCCCGGTGGCTTGGGCTAATTTTGTATGAAACTCACCTGACAGTCGGATAATTTCGGTACGCTCTTTTTTTTCGCGTGCGATATTTTCTAAAGCAATGTGTTCAGTGAGGATAGTTAGATCAAAATCACCCGATTTTTGCGCCAGTTGCCGCACCAGCGGTGGTTCAATTAACATCCGGGCCGCGAATACATCGCTCGCCTCGGATTTGTTGGGACACGCAATATATGCCCCACGATTTGAATGCAGCTTGATTATGCCCTGACTTGAGAGCAGAAGAAGTGCGCGTCTGACACGCATACGACCTACATTAAAGGTTTCGCACAGGCGCGCTTCATTAAGTTTCGTATTAGGTGCCAAGCGTTGTTCCATAACGGCCTTGTAGATACGTTCAACAATAAAGCTCTCATCTGATCCAGAATTTGAGTCCTTTGTAATTAGGCTGCTGTGTTGAGGGCTGGAAGACACAAGATCACTTTCTGAATTAATTGATTCTAAGACATTAGCCTTCAGCAAACGCTTAAATTTCAACCAATTTAAGGTGAAAAAAGCTTAAACATCAATCTGTTTAAGGGCAAATGTCAGAATTTGTCGACAAGTATGATAACTATGTTGACAAAGATTGTTAACAATCGTGAACTGTTATTGCGGCATTTATGAGAATTCCATCTAACTGCCGGCTGAGAATGGTGCGAAATGTATCAAAATTAATTCAACGGGAGTTAAGAATGCAACGTAGAACAATAATGAAAGCAGCTTTGACAGCGATGACTCTGACTGCGCTTCAAGCAACCACAGCAATTGCAGAGAATACAATTCTAAAAATTGGCTTTGTTGGTGTAACAAGCGGCCCTGCGGCGTCTTGGGGCATCTCCAATCAACGCTCAATGGAAGCGCGTGCCGCCTGGATCAACGAGACCGGCGGTTACACCATTGGTGGCACAACGTATGACATTGAAATTGTGTCTTTTGACGACCAAAAAGACCCCAAACGCGCAATTGCTGGTATGGAAAAGATGGCGCAAGAGGGCATTCACTATGTCGTAGGTCCAAATGTTGATGACGGTGCAGCGGCAGTACGTCCGGTGGCTGAAACCAACGGGATCATGTATTTTCCATATGCGTTCCCAAAGTCACTTTACGAAGCGCCAGCGTCGAACGCCGTTCTGGGCATGGTTGCAAATTATCAATCAGGTCCGGCGATTTACAAATACATGATGGCAGAAAAAGGTGTCAAAACAGTGGCCTTTATTGCAGCCAACGAATCTGATCCACTTAGTCAGCGTGACGGAGGCGTTGAAGCCGCAACAGCACTTGGAATGGAAGTTGTTTCTGCTAACGTTACTTATCAGGTCGACACCACAGATTTCACGCCTGTTCTAACGCCGATCATGCGCACACGCCCAGATTTGTTGGTACTATCGGGCGTATCACCGGCGAATGCGCCACAGTTGATCCGTTCTGCCCGCGAATTGGGGTTTGAGGGTGTAATTTCGACTGAAACTGCTCAAGATGCCGGTGTTCTGGCCGAGGGTGCTGGTGATCTTGCAAATGGATTTGTTTCAGTTGGTGGTGCGTCTACTCCAGAACTCGCTTCACCGATGATGATTGAATTCGTAAAGCGCTACACAGATATGTTTGGCGAATATAATGACGAATCCAACACCAAAGTTTATGCGCTTGAGTATATTCTTGAGACACTGAAGGCTGATCCTTCTGGAATCACGGATGTCGATGCTTTCAAAGCTACAATGGATACTTTTGAAGCACCAAACCCCTACATGAACGGTGATGCGAAACTGCGCTATGTTGGCATGTCGTCCTTTGGTCAAAAGCGTCAAGTTGCGGTTCCGCTTGTGGTCAACGTCTATCAAGATGGAGCGTTTGAGACGCTATTCGTTGCCGAAGTCGACTAAACAATCCCTTCTGCTTTAGGACTTGACCTGAGCAGAGCTTCCCTGGGCCGTATTGGCCCAGGGCTTTTCACGAAAGAAAACCTCTATGGAACAGATACTGGCCAATGGCGTATATCTGGGGGCCCAATACGCGATGATCGCGCTTGGTCTGACCCTAATCTTCGCTCTGATGAACGTACTTAATTTTGCCCATGGGCAAATGTATGTGATTGGTGGCTTTGTCACCTATACATTCTATGGCCAGTGGGGCGTGCCCTTTATTCTGGCACTAGTGATGTCTTGTGTCACGCTTGCCATTCTTGGAGCTCTGATTGAACGGTTTCTTTTCGCGCCAGTCATAAAGGGATCAGCCCGCGAAGAAAGCACGATGCTTTTGGCTGCTGGTATAGCGTTCTTCCTCGATGCGGTGATCCTTCTGGTTTTTGGTGAGAAACAACGGGGTGTCCCAAAGATTATGGATGGAGTATTTAACTACGATTTCCGTTTAATTATGCCTTACGACCGCATTTTGATATGTGTCCTTGCGATTGTGTCGATCGTCTCATTTATCGGTTTGATGCAATATACAAAGACGGGCCGTGCTTTACGCGCCTTGGCCCAAGACCGGACCGCCGCCCAATTGATGGGCGTTAATGTAGACCGGTATTCTATGATTGGTTTTGCACTTGGTGCGATGCTTGCTGGCCTGGTTGGTGGTCTGCTGGTTACGATAACGGGGGTGAACTTGGGTATGGGCGGCGCGACATCAATCAAAGCCTTTATGATGGTCATGATCGGTGGTGCAGGTGTGATTTCTGGCGCGATCTGGGGAGGTATCATCCTCGGCTTCATGGAGGCCATTGGCCTAGCGCTTCTCTATCAGTACGGCGATATTACCTATCTGCTGATCTTCATCTCTTTGATGATCTTCCTAGCCATTAGACCGCAAGGCCTGATGGGCAAGCCGTGGGGTTGATTTGATGCTTAAATTTAGTTTAAAACAATTCGTCGGCGTTGGGGTCTTCTTGGTTATAATCTTTATCGGAGTTCCGCTCATCATCGGCGCAACGGGGCGCTGGGACATTTACTATACCCTTACATCTGTTGCCCTCTTGGCGATAGCTAGCGCCGGGGTCTGGCTGACCTTTTACATTGGCCGGATTAACATTGGACAAGGTGCGTTCGCGCTGATTGGGGCTTATGTTTCGGCTATTCTGGTGGTCAAAGCGGGCTGGTCATTCTGGATTTCGCTGCCTGCGGCTGGCCTATTCGCAGCAGTGGTGGCGATCCTGATTGGCCTGCCAATCCTGCGTCTCCGTGGCGTATATTTCGCTATGATCACGTTGGTTTTAACCCAAGTCGTTACCCTGACAGCCTTGGCGCTGCCCATAACCAATGGTGCGCGGGGTATCTCAAATATTCCTCTGCCCTCAGGCATCTCCGTGTTTGGCATGTCAATCCTGCCTGACTTTGCCGCAATGGAGAACACGAAGTTGGCCTTCTATTACACCGCCTGCATCATCATGATCTTGACGTATGCTGCGCTTTACCGTCTGGTGAATTCACGCCTTGGGCATCTGTGCCGTTCTATGCAGCAGAACGAAGAGCTTGCCAGCTCTATTGGGGTGAATATTTCCTACATTCGAATCGTGATCTTTGCCATTTCTAGCTTCTTTGGTGGGCTTGGTGGAGCCATGTTTGGATCCATAGCGCAGTCAGTCTATCCATCCAGCTTTCAAGTTGCTGACTCAGTCAACTTTATGCTTAATTGCTTCCTTGGTGGCCTTGGTTATGTCTTTGGCCCGATGCTTGGCACACTGGTCCTGTACTTTGGCTGGGACCTGCTGTTCGAGTTCGGCAAGTACCAGATGTTGATCTATTCCACGGTTCTGATCATCATTATTCGTTTTCTTCCCAATGGCCTGTTGAGCATACGATTCAACAAAGGAGGTGACAAATGAACCCGCTCCTTCAAGTCAAGAATGTCACCAAGAAATATGGAGGTCTGACGGCAAACAACGCTATCAGCTTTGATGTGGCCGAGAATGAAATCCTGTCAGTGATAGGACCTAACGGCGCGGGCAAATCCACTCTTTTCAAAATGATAGCATCTTTTACGCCAACGACGTCTGGTGAAGTGATCTATCAAGGCGAGCGTATCTCTAACCTCAAGCCGCATATCGTCGCGCGCAAAGGTGTCGTGCGTACGTTTCAGGAAACCACGATCTTCAAAAGCATGACCGTACGTGAAAGTGTTGTGGTGGCACAGCACTTGCGCGCTAAAGCTTCGCTGGCAGGATATTTTTGGGGATCAAAAACTGCCAAGGGTGATGTGACAGCCTTTGAAAAATACGCAGATGAACTGCTGGAGTTTCTTGGAATGTCCAAGATCACCAATGAGCAGGCCAGCAATCTACCGCAGGGTAGCCTACGAGCCCTTGGTATTGCAATTGGCCTTGCGACGGACCCAAAGGTGCTACTGTTGGACGAACCTTTTGCGGGGATGAACCATGATGAAACCATGAACATGGTAGATTTGGTACGCTCTGTACGAGATGAACGTGGCGTGACAGTCATGCTGGTGGAGCACGATATGCCAGCGGTCATGAATATCTCGGATCGGATTGTGGTGTTGAATTTTGGTGAAAAAATTGCCGAGGGTACCCCGTCCGAAATCCAGAACAATGAAAAAGTCATCGAGGCCTATCTTGGCAGCGTCGACGATG
>NZ_JABBAM010000159.1 GCF_018607965.1 Planktotalea sp. | reverse complement strand
ACACCAAGATGCTGATCAACGAATCTTGGTCATTCGTGAGGAACTTGGCCAAATCGCAACCCGTGTTAATATTGCAGCTTCCGGCACAGATCACACTTGGGATGGTACACTTTCAAACGGATCAATTGCGCCCATAGTCCTTACACATTTAGCGTCGAAGTCTTTAAAGATGGCACTTTGCAATCCACCGATGTGGTCGCACCTTACAGCCGCGTACGCGAGGCCATCATTGAAAATGGCGAAACCAAACTTTTTGTTGGAAGGCGACATCTTAGTGTTACCCAGTGAGGTTTCCGCGCTTCGCAGCCCTGATTAAATATAGAAAACCTGCGCACCTAATATTACCAAAGTGCTCAATAAAACACCTGCAAAGAACCAAACACTTCGGCTCTTTGTTTTGCTCGGTTTATGGCTTGGCGTTTCCTCAGACTGGCGGATCAGAGCGGCCTCGACAAGGCTGGGCAAGCGTGGTCCAAAGCGCGCCAAAACCTTTGCGGTCTTCGCTAAATCTCTGGCAACGGCGAGAGGACCAATACTGCCTTTGATGTAATCTTCCACAACAGGCTGCGCAACGTGCCAAATGTTCATTCGGGGGTCTAGTGAACGTGCGACCCCTTCGACAACAACCATCGTGCGTTGAAGCAAAATCAGTTCAGTCCGCGTTTCCATGCCGAAGCGTTCGGTCACATCAAACAGGTAACTTAACAAACGGCCCATCGAAATATGCGTCGCATCCATGCCAAAGATTGGCTCGCCCACGGCACGCAGTGCCCGCGCAAATTCTTCAACGTCGCGATCCGCCGGAACGTAGCCCGCTTCAAAATGAACTTCCGCAACACGCTTATAGTCGCGACGAATAAAGCCAAAGAGGATTTCTGCATAAACACGACGCGTATATTCGTCGATGTGGCCCATAATCCCAAAGTCATAAGCGATTAGATCACCGTTCGGTGCGACCTTAAGATTACCCTGATGCATGTCGCCGTGGAAATACCCGTCCCGCAAAGCGTGTTGTAAAAACAACTGCAAAACGCGGGTCGCAAGCGCAGTGCGGTCATGGCCCGCCGCATCAATCGCATCGTTATCACCCAAGGACACACCATCGGCCCAACCCAGCGTCATCATCCGACGCGCCGAAAGATCCCATTTGATCACAGGCAAAGAAAATCCTGCATCGCCTTTTGTGTTGTCCGCGTACTCTGACGCAGCAGAGCTTTCCAAACGCAGATCCAGTTCTCCCATGACAACACCCTCGAAGTGTTCGATCACTTCCATCGGACGCAAGCGACGCGATGATGGGGACAGCAGTTCAATCATTTTCGCCGCAAGATAAAACGCGTCGATATCCTTTTGAAACGCTTTCTCGATGCCGGGACGCAGCACTTTAACCGCAACAACTTCGTCCGTTCCAGCAATTTTCGCCTGATGAACTTGGGCAATCGAGGCCGCCGCAACGGGTTCACTGAATTCTGAAAACAGCTCATCTGCAGGAATGCCCAGTTCCGCGGTCACCGTTTCTTTGGCAACTTCAATCGGAAAGGGCGGCAATTTATCCTGCAAAACGCGCATCTGAATGGCCAGTTCATCACCCACAACATCGGGTCGCGTGGATAAAATCTGACCAAACTTAATGTAGGCTGGCCCAAGGGCCGTCAACGCACGGGGCGCAGGCGGCATGTTCACATCGCCTTTGTAGCCCAGCCATTTGAACGGCCAACCCAACGTTCGCGCAGCAATACGCAAAGAACGCGGCGCTTCCATCGCATCCAAAACAACGCCCATCGCGCCAGTGCGCTCTAGCGTTGCACCTGTAACAATGAGGCGCCAAATATTGTGCGGTCCGCGCATATCCTAGATTTTCCAGCCAGAGTGAAGTGCCGCAATTCCCATCGTAAGGTTGCGATACTTCGCATTCTCAAATCCCGCTGTGCGCACCATTTCAAGGAACGTATCCTGATCTGGAAACTTGCGGATCGATTCGACGAGGTACTGATAGCTCTCTGCGTCATTTGCAATCAACTTGCCCATCTTCGGGATTACATTGAAAGAATAGAGGTCATAGGCCTTTTGCATCATATCATTAGGAATCTGCGAAAACTCCAAAACCATCAAGCGGCCACCTGGGCGCAAAACACGATAGGCCTCGTTTAACGCTTCTTGCGGGCGCACAACGTTTCGTATGCCAAAGCTGATCGTATAAACGTCAAAACTGTTGTCCTCAAAGGGCAGCGCCATCGCATCGCCAACGACCCAATTCAAAGAACTGGCCATTTGATCCGCTTCAGCACGCTTGCGGCCCTCAACCAACATAGGTTCGGTAATATCACAGACCGTTGCATGGCCAACGCCAGCACGCTCCAAGAAGCGGAACGAAATGTCACCCGTACCCCCGGCAACATCCAACAACTGCTGGCCTGCTCGCGGCGCAAGCCAGTCCATCATTGCCTCTTTCCAGATGCGGTGAATGCCCATCGACATGGCATCGTTCATCACATCATACTTGGACGCGACAGATCCGAAGACCCCTTGCACAAGGCCAGCTTTTTCCGATTCGGGAACAGTTTCAAAACCGAAATGCGTCGTTTCTTGGATTTGATCGCTCATGAGCCCTTGCCGTCCTTCTGTTTCACCCCTCTTATAAACCGCTGCACACCCGACACAATGCGCCCATTTGGCCCGTTGAAATCACAACGCCGAGGACCAACATGCCAGAGTTACCAGAGATCGAAACTGTCCGTCGCGGACTTGCCCCCGTCATGGAAGGCGTGCGCATCGTACAAGCCGATGTGAATCGCCCCGATTTGCGCTGGCCCTTTCCTGAAAATATGAGCAATCGTTTGACGGGTGCCAAGATTGAACGTCTTAGACGCCGCTCCAAATACATTCTCGCGGACCTCGACACAGGCGAATCGCTTATGATTCACCTTGGTATGTCGGGCCGCATGCTTATTTCAGGCGCGAAACTCGGCACGTTTACGCATGATCACCCTCCAGCGGAAAAACACGACCATGTGGTGTTTCATTTGGAGAATGGTGCGCGTGTCACCTTTAATGATCCTCGTCGTTTTGGGGCCATGGACCTGCTCGACACGAAAACTGCAGACTCGCACAAATTGCTCGCAACCATTGGCCCAGAACCGCTGGGGAACAGTTTCGATGAAGCGTACCTTGCCGACGCGCTGCAAAACAAAGGAAGTCCGGTCAAGTCTGCCCTATTGGATCAGAGAATTGTTGCTGGTCTGGGAAATATCTATGTCTGTGAAACACTTTACCGCGCGCGCATCTCGCCTTTGCGAAAGGCTGGGCAGCTCTCAAAACTGCGTGTCAAATCCCTTGTTCCAATCATTCGACAGGTTCTAACTGAGGCAATCGAGGCTGGCGGATCGTCACTAAAGGACTTTCGGCAAGCCGACGGCGATCTCGGTTACTTCCAGCATAGCTTTGATGTCTACGGACGCGAAGGCGAACCTTGCCGCACGGATGATTGCGCAAACACGATCATGCGTGCAGTACAATCAGGGCGTTCCAGTTTCTATTGTCCAACCTGTCAAAGATAGCTTGAAACAGGTGGCGCACATGGTAAGCATTTAGGCCTGAGCGCAACAACAAAGAGCTAACCACATGGCATATGAAACGCTGATCGTCGAAATAGAAGATCACGTCGCACTTATTCGCATCAACCGCCCCGAGGCGATGAATGCGCTCAATTCACAAGTTTTAAGCGAACTCAGCACCGCGCTTCGGGACGCAGACCAGAACGACAAAGTGCGCTGCATCGTGTTGATGGGCTCTGACAAAGCCTTCGCCGCTGGTGCTGATATCGCAGAGATGTCGCAAAAAACGTTCGTCGAAATGTTCATGTCGGACTTCTTCGCAGCCGAAGCCGATGCAGTGCGTTCCACCCGCAAGCCTATTATCGCAGCCGTTGGCGGCTATGCGCTTGGCGGCGGATGTGAACTCGCGATGATGTGTGATTTCATTATCTGTGCCGACACAGCCAAATTCGGCCAACCCGAAATCAACCTCGGTGTGGTCGCAGGAATCGGTGGAACGCAACGTTTGACACGATTTGTTGGAAAATCGAAATCCATGGATATGCACCTAACAGGTCGCTTTATGGACGCCGAAGAAGCCGAACGCAGCGGTCTTGTTAGCCGCGTTGTTCCCGCCAAAAAGCTGAAAGAAGAAGCACTGGGTGCGGCGGCAAAGATCGCTGAAAAGTCTGTTTTGACCTCTATGGCGGTCAAAGAAGCTGTAAATCGCAGCTATGAGACGACTTTGAGCGAAGGTATTCTGTTTGAACGCCGTCTCTTTCATTCGCTCTTTGCAACAGAAGATCAGAAAGAAGGCATGTCCGCCTTCCTAGAAAAACGCCAAGCTCAATTCAGAGACAAATAAACCACCACGGCTTTGGGGCCTGTTGACAGCGACGTGAGTCGGCCCTAAAGACGCTGCTTCAAGATAGCATACCCAAACAAGCGGGACGATGATTATGGCCAATACGCCTCAAGCAAAAAAGCGCGCCCGTCAAAACGAAGCACGCTTTGCAATTAACAAAGCGCGCCGTTCGCGCATCCGTACTTTCCTCAAGAAAGTAGAAGAAGCGATTACATCTGGTGACAAAGACGCAGCGACGACTGCTCTTCGTGACGCGCAACCTGAAATGATGCGTGGCGTGACCAAAGGTGTTTTCCATAAGAATACAGTGGCGCGCCGTATGTCCCGCCTTTCCGCTCGTGTAAAAGCGATCGGATAAACCTAGCCTTTCCGCTAGTTTTTAAGATTTGATCTAAGCGCCACCTGTAACGGGTTGGCGCTTTTGTCTTTTTAGGCCGGTGATTCCTTCGATTCTCACACGTCGGAGCGTTAAGAACCCCAGTCAACATTTCAAAGTCCCCAAAGTTGAATTTGGTGAGACAGCGTTGCATTTTGTAGCGCGAAGAGATTCTTTTCAGATATTCATTGAGTCAAGCGCATTGATAAGTTGCCACCACGCTGGTCGACTTGTTAGATATGTGGAGCGATTCACATCGCCTTAGGAAAGTTTGAAAAATTTGCTGCCACATCTACCGCCATTCGTTTGGCGAATTGAGAAATTGTGTCTGTCAGGTCCTCACGCACTCTTAAGGAAGAATATGCACATCCTGTTCAAGTTGGTGGGGACCAGCCGAATGAGATGGGCAGTTTCTTGTCGGCAAAGTCTAGTAGCTTAAACCGATTTGATTGGGCAATGGGGGAACTGCTCTCCCGCCAAGAGATTGTGAAGTGAAGGTTGGGATAAGAAAGAATACGCATGACGAGTGACGACTGGGGACAGCTGCAAGACATCTTACGGGCCTCCGTAGGTAAGAATAATTACACAAACTGGATTGGCCCTTTGTCCTTTGTTGGCGCAAAGAATGGCGTCGCCAGCTTTAGTGTACCTACCAATTTCCTCGGCAATTACGTGTTACAGAATTTTGGCGACATGATCGTGTATCAGGCACAACAGGCCGGCCACGAAATCCAGCGCGTCCACTTTGCGGTTTTGAAACCCTCTGTGTCTGACCTCAGCAAGGCAACAGCACCCAGCGCACCGAAACCTGTTCAGTCCAGCGCCCCAATCGAAAAGCCCTCTAAAAACGACGTTCTCGCTGGTGCCCCCCTCGACAAGCGCTTTACCTTCGACAGCTTTGTCGTCGGCAAGCCAAACGAATTGGCCCATGCAGCCGCGCGCCGTGTCGCTGAAGGTGGTCCCGTGACCTTCAATCCGCTGTTCCTGTATGGTGGCGTTGGTCTAGGCAAGACCCACTTGATGCATGCAATCGCGCATGAACTGCAGGCCACGCGTCCAGATCTTAAAGTACTGTATTTGTCCGCTGAACAATTCATGTACCGTTTCGTGCAGGCCCTGCGTAAACGTAAGATGATGGATTTCAAAAGCCTGTTCCGTGCGGTTGATGTCCTGATGGTTGACGATGTTCAATTCATCGGCGGCAAAGACAGCACGCAGGAAGAGTTCTTTCACACATTCAACGCGTTGGTTGACCAGAATAAGCAGATCATCATCTCCGCAGATCGTGCACCGGGTGAAATCAAAGACCTTGAGGACCGCATCAAGTCGCGTCTCCAATGTGGCCTTGTCGTTGACCTGCACCCAACAGACTATGAATTGCGTCTAGGGATCCTCCAATCCAAAGTCGAAGTTCAGCGCGCTCAATATCCGGGCCTGCAAATTGATGATGGAATTCTTGAATTTCTAGCACATCGCATCAGCACCAATGTTCGTGTGCTTGAGGGTGCTTTGACACGTCTCTTCGCATTCGCCTCCCTTGTGGGTCGCGACATTACGATGGATCTGACCGTTGATTGCCTATCCGACGTGCTGCGCGCATCAGAGCGTAAGATCTCTGTTGAAGAAATCCAGCGCCGCGTGTCCGAGCATTACAATATTCGCCTCTCCGAACTGATCGGCCCCAAGCGCGTGCGCAATTTTGCGCGTCCACGTCAGGTTGCAATGTATCTTTGCAAGCAACTAACCAGTCGCTCTTTGCCCGAAATTGGCCGCCGTTTCGGTGGTCGGGATCACACCACCGTCATGCACGGAGTGAAGCGCATCGAAGAGCTGAAAATCCAGGACGGCCAAATCGCCGAAGACCTCGAAATGCTGCGCCGCGCCCTCGAAGAATAGGGCCAGCACAACACACTCCCCTATTCCCGCGCGATAATACGTAAAAGGACTTGAGGGGCGCTGTTTTTCAGGTAACTTGGCGCTCCAGTAGGTCTTCAAGGAGCGAGACACATGAAAATCAGCATCGAACGCGCAACGTTGCTTAAAGCGGTCTCGCACGCCCAATCAGTGGTCGAACGCCGCAACACAATTCCAATACTCGCAAACGTCTTGATCGAGGCCGAAGGCTCGGAGGTCCGCTTTCGCGCGACAGACCTCGACATCGAAGTCGTCGACAAGGTCGAAGCAATGGTCGAACGTGCAGGCGCAACCACAGTGTCCGCAACCACGTTGAACGAAATCGTGCGCAAACTTCCCGACGGTGCACAGGTCACTCTCGCAGATGACGGCACGTCTGGTCGTCTTACTATCGAGGCGGGTCGTTCGAACTTCTCTTTGGCAACTTTGCCCAAAGAAGACTTTCCTGTCATGGCGACATCTGAATACACCGCGAACTTCTCTGTCTTAGCCAGCGTTCTGCGCCGTCTGTTCGACAAATCCAAGTTTGCGATTTCCACCGAGGAAACCCGCTATTATTTGAACGGCGTCTACATGCACGTGTCCGATTCCGAGGGCGGCAAGATCCTTCGCTGTGTGGCCACCGACGGCCACCGCCTCGCACGCATCGACGCTGACTTGCCAGAGAATGCCTCCGATATGCCCGGCGTTATCGTTCCGCGTAAGACCGTTGGTGAATTGCGCAAGTTGCTGGACGAAGACGACATGCAGATCGCTGTGTCCGTCTCAGAAACCAAAGTCCGCTTTGCGACGCCTGAAATTACACTGACCTCAAAGGTCATTGACGGCACCTTCCCCGACTACACACGCGTTATTCCGCAAGGAAACACACGCAAAATGGAAGTTGACGCCGCTGATTTCGCCAAAGCCGTTGATCGCGTTGCCACTGTTTCCTCCGAACGTTCACGCGCGGTGAAACTCTCACTCGACGAAGATCGTCTGATCCTCTCTGTGAACGCCCCTGATAGTGGTGCTGCAGAAGAAGAACTCGCCGTTGCCTACGGCGACGAACGTCTCGAAATCGGTTTCAACGCGAAGTACTTGCTAGAAATCGCAAGCCAAGTGGACCGCGAAAATGCTGTGTTCCTCTTCAACTCATCTGGCGATCCGACCCTGATGCGCGAAGGCAATGACACAAGCGCTGTCTACGTCGTCATGCCAATGCGTGTTTGACGCGGCCTAAATGACCACGCTCGCAATCACCGAGCTGACGCTATCCCATTTTCGCTCGCACAAGCTGGCCCGCATTTCCTGCGGGCCTTTACCCGTCGCGATCTATGGCCCGAATGGTGCAGGCAAGACCAATATCTTAGAGGCGGTTTCCCTCTTCTCCCCCGGTCGCGGAATGCGTCGCGCAAGCGCCGAGGACATGACACGCCGACCCGAAGCATTGGGGTGGAAAGTATCAGGCCTGCTACAGGCACAAGAGCAAACCCATGAAATCGAATTCTGGTCTGAAAAGGGTGGGGCGCGCAGCACCAAGGTCAATTCAAAATCCGTACCCCAAAACCGCCTCGCGGAACTAAGCCGCGTACTTTGGCTGATCCCTGCGATGGACCGCCTTTGGATTGAGGGCGCTGAAGGCCGCAGGCGCTTCCTTGATCGTATGGCGCTTAGCTTTTTCCCGAACCATGCCGAGGCCTCGCTGACCTACGAAAAGACTATGCGCGAACGTAACAAGTTGCTCAAAGAAAACGTACGCGATCCGATGTGGTACGGCGTGCTTGAGACGCGTCTTGCTCAGAACGGCGCTGTGATCCACGAGAACCGCGTAAAGACACTGGAATTCCTAAGTACCGCACAAGCGCAGGCAGAAACCGCCTTTCCTACGGCTGATCTTGAGCTCATCCACGGTGAAGACGCGATGCCCGCAGACAGCGCCGACTTAAAAGACGCGTTTGAAGCCAGCCGTTTCCGCGATCTTGCTGCGGGGCGTACTTTAGTCGGCCCACACCGTGCTGATCTGTACGGCGTGTTCACCACTAAAGGCGTGCCCGCCAAGGATTGCTCCACAGGCGAACAAAAGGCACTGCTCATCTCGCTGATCCTGGCTAACGCGCGTGCGCTAAAGGTACAAATCGGCGCACCGCCTATATTGCTGCTCGATGAAGTCGCCGCCCATCTTGATGCGACCCGCCGCGCCGCGCTTTATGCAGAGATTAGCGCGTTGGGTGCCCAAGCATGGATGACAGGCACTGATGCGGGCCTTTTTGACAGCCTTTCCACCCAATCGGTACACATCGAAGTGACCGAAACAGGCGGCCTAAGTGAGACGAACATCATCCAGCCTGACTAACTCTCGCCCAGCACACAAAATATAGGTGTAACGCGTGACATCCCCCCCAAAGATTAGTATAAACAGGGCAAATAAAGAGGGGAGTTTCGGATGTCCGAAACCGATCAGAAGAACGAAGAATATGGCGCAGATTCTATCAAGGTTCTCAGGGGCTTAGAAGCGGTTCGCAAACGTCCGGGCATGTATATCGGTGACACCGATGACGGCTCTGGTTTGCACCACATGGTTTACGAAGTCGTGGACAACGGAATTGACGAAGCGTTGGCCGGTCATGCCGACGCCGTGAACGTCAAAATCCACGCGGATTCCTCCGTTTCGGTTAGCGACAACGGTCGCGGCATTCCTGTTGGTATCCACGAAGAAGAAGGCGTGTCAGCAGCCGAGGTCATTATGACCCAGCTCCACGCTGGTGGTAAATTCGACAGCAATTCTTACAAAGTGTCCGGCGGACTACACGGCGTTGGCGTTTCCGTAGTGAATGCGCTCTCTAATTGGCTGGAATTGCGCATTTGGCGCGATGGCAAAGAGCACGTTGCACGTTTTGAACACGGCGATACGGCAGAGCACCTGAAAGTCGTTGGCGATGCGAATGGCCACACAGGAACCGAAGTTCGCTTCCTTGCGTCGCTCGATACGTTTTCAAATCTCGAGTACGTTTTCGAAACGCTCGAGAAGCGCCTACGCGAACTTGCGTTTCTAAACTCTGGCGTGCGTATCATCCTGACCGACGAACGTCCGGTTGAGCCGCTGCGCACAGAACTTTACTACGATGGCGGCGTTAAAGAATTCGTAAAATACCTCGACCGTTCCAAATCTTCCATCATGGAAGAACCCGTCTACATGATCGGCGAAAAGGACGACATCGGCGTCGAGGTCGCGCTTTGGTGGAACGATAGCTACCATGAGAACGTCCTGCCATTTACAAACAACATCCCCCAGCGCGACGGCGGTGCGCACTTGGCCGGTTTCCGTGGTGCGCTGACGCGTACGATCAACAACTACGCCCAATCCAGCGGCATCGCTAAGCGTGAAAAGGTGACCTTCACAGGCGACGACGCGCGCGAGGGTTTGACTTGCGTCCTTTCCGTCAAAGTCCCTGACCCCAAGTTTAGCTCGCAAACGAAAGACAAGCTGGTCAGCTCAGAAGTAAGACCAGCAGTTGAGGGCTTGGTGAACGAAAAACTCTCTGAATGGTTCGAAGAAAATCCCGCCCAAGCGAAAATAATCGTTGGCAAGATCATCGAAGCAGCCCACGCACGCGAAGCCGCACGCAAAGCCCGCGATCTCACACGTCGCAAAACGGCGATGGACGTGAACTTCCTTGCGGGTAAGCTCAAAGATTGCTCTGAAAAAGACCCATCCAAAACCGAAGTCTTCCTCGTCGAGGGTGATTCCGCTGGTGGCTCTGCTCAGACAGGTCGTGATCGTCAAACCCAAGCTATTTTGCCCCTTAAAGGTAAAATCCTGAACGTCGAACGCGCGCGTTTTGATAAAATGCTGAACTCGCAAGAGATCGGCAACTTGGTCATGGCGCTTGGAACTGGTATCGGGCGCGATGAATTCAATATCGACAAGCTGCGTTACCATAAGATCGTCATCATGACCGACGCGGACGTCGACGGTGCGCATATTCGTACGCTCTTGCTGACGTTCTTCTATCGCCAAATGCCTGCGCTGATTGAGGGTGGGTTTATTTACATCGCTCAGCCGCCGCTGTACAAAGTGTCGCGTGGAAAGTCCGAGGTCTATCTCAAGGACCAAGCTGCGATGGATGATTACCTCACTGAACAGGGCATCGACGGCGCAGTTCTACGTCAAGGCAACGGCGAAGAAATCACAGGCCAAGACCTGTGCCGCATTGTCGACGAAGCCCGCCAGCTTAAGCGCGTTCTGGACGCCTTTCCAACGCATTACCCACGCCACATTTTGGAACAGGCCGCTATCGCGGGGGCCTTTGTTCCCGGCGTTGTAGACCAAGATCTGCAGGGTACCGCAGATCGCGTTGCTGAACGTTTGAACCTGATCGCACTGGAATACGAACAGGGTTGGCAAGGTCGCATCACCCAAGATCACGGCATTCGCTTGGCTCGTATTTTACGCGGCGTTGAAGAAGTGCGCACGCTGGACGGTCCTATGATGCGTTCTGGCGAGGCTCGCAAAACAGGTAGCTTCACGAAAAGCTTGCAGGACGTTTACGAACTACCGGCCACGCTTGTGCGCAAAGATCGCAACCAGATGATCTTTGGCCCACTCGATCTGTTGTCTGCTATCCTTCAAGAGGGCGAAAAAGGTCTGAGCTTGCAGCGCTACAAGGGTCTGGGCGAAATGAACCCTGATCAGCTTTGGGAAACAACATTGGACCCAGATGCACGTACGCTTTTGCAAGTAAAGATTGATGATGTAGCAGAGGCCGATGATCTGTTTACCAAACTGATGGGCGATGTCGTCGAACCACGCCGCGAATTCATCCAACAGAACGCGCTGAACGTGGAAAACCTCGACTTCTAATCCACGCGTCATCAAGGACATTCAAAGGGCCGGTCTTCTTGATCGGCCTTTTCTGTAACAAACGGGGGCTCATATGGCGCAGATCACTTTGGTACGGCACGGTCAGGCGAATTCAGCCAGCACGGACGAGCACGGATATGACAAGTTAAGCCCCCTTGGGTTTGAGCAAGCAGCGTGGCTGGGTGATCACATGCGCGAAACACACCAGACGTTTGATAGCGTTTACTGCGGAACCTTGCGTCGTCACATCGAAACCGCGCAAAGCATGAAGGCCGAGGAATATGCACCCGTTACGCAAGACGCGCGTTTGAACGAGCTTGCATATTTCGACCTATCCAAAGCCTACGAAGTCTACAGCAGTGAACTAATGCCAACTTCAAGCGAAGCCTTCGCTATTCACATGCCCCGCCTTCTAGACGCTTGGAAAGCGGGCCATTTGCAGGATATCCCCGAAAGTTTCGCCGCGTTTGAGGATCGCGTAAGTGCAGCGCTTGAAGACATTGCAGCGCGCTCTGATCGTGCTTTGGTCGTCACCTCTGGTGGTTTGATCGGCATGGTCACGCGGCAGGTTCTTGGGCTTGATATCCATGGCTATGCGCGCATGTGTCTGGCGATTATGAACACATCAACCCATCGCGTGACACGCGTCGGATCATCCCTTGCACTGACCCAATTCAACAACATTGCGCATCTGGAACAGACTGGCCGTCACCACGCGCAAACCCATATCTAAGGAGCATCGCAATGACACATTTATGGGTTCGTGCAGAGCAACGCGAAAACGAAGAACGCGTTGGGATTACACCTGAGGGCGCAGCAGACCTTCTCAAGGCGGGCCTGCGCGTCACAGTTGAGGAAAGTTCAGTTCGCGCCATTAGGATCGACGGATACAAGGACGCGGGATGTGAGATCGCACCAGAAAACAGCTGGCCCGATGCGCCCGCTGACGCGATCATCTTTGGTCTTAAAGAACTGCCAGAAGACGGCACGCCGCTCACCCATCGCCACATCATGTTTGGCCATGCGTTCAAGGGTCAGCCGACAGGGCGCATCCTTTTGGATCGCTTCAAGGCCGGCGATGGCACGCTCTATGATCTTGAATATCTCGTCGATGAAGCAGGCCGTCGCGTTGCTGCCTTTGGCTATTGGGCAGGATACGCGGGCGCTGCAGTCGCTTTGCGGTGTTGGATGGCGCAGCAACACGGGGAAATCGCAGGCCCAGTGGGTGTGTTCCAAAGCTCTGATGCGCTTGTCTCAGATCTAAAATCTGCGATGAACGGTGTCAACGCAACTCCCGCAACGGCCCTTATCATCGGGGCACTTGGCCGCGTTGGCACGGGGGCTGCTGATCTGCTGAGAGCCATGGACGTGTCTGTCACCAAATGGGATATGGCCGAAACCGCAAGCGGTGGACCGTTCCCCCAAGTGTTAGAGCATGATCTGTTCCTAAACTGCATACTCGCGCGCCCGGGAACACCTGTGTTCGTCCCCGCAAGCGCAAAAGAAACTGCGCGCAACCTGACAGTGATCGGCGACATCGCATGCGATCCTGATAGCGATTTCTCTCCTATCAAGGTCTACGACCGGACCACGACATGGGACAAACCCGCGCTGCGCGTTCACGAAACTCCGCCCTTGGATGTGACAGCGATCGACAATCTGCCGTCTATGCTACCTGTCGAAAGCTCTGACGACTACGCCTCCCAACTCTTGCCTTCCTTGCTCACGCTCGCCAATTTGGACGCTGGCGTCTGGGCGCGAGCCGAGGCAACCTTCCAACAACACATCTAGAGGAACGCGAACATGACAATTCATTGGTGCGGCACCGGCCTTTCGGCCATCCCCGGTTTGCGACGTTTGATCGACGCGGGTCACGAGGTTACCGTTTGGAACCGAACGCTCGAAAAAGCCCAAGACGCTGTTGGCGACATCACGCAGCGCATTCACGTATTCGATGTGGATGCTCTTGGCGCAGAACTGCAAGCTGGCGACGTGGTCGTTTCCATGCTGCCCGGCGACTGGCACGTGGCTTTGGCAGAAATGGCAATTGGTAAGGGCGCACATTTCGTCAGCTCGTCCTATATCGCACCCGAAATGCGCGTCCTTGATGCGAAAGCGCGCGCTGCTGGTGTTGTTCTACTGAACGAAATCGGCCTAGACCCCGGCATCGACCACTTGTTCGCGCATCAACTCGTAGACACCTACCGCGCAAGCGACGCGTTCGACAAAGACGCCAACCTCACGTTTAAATCTTACTGTGGCGGCATCCTGAAACACCCTAACCCCTTCCGTTACAAATTCAGTTGGTCGCCTCTGGGCGTGCTGAAAGCGTTACGCTCGCCCTCCAAATCAATCCGTGATTTCAAGGAATTAGACGTTGCACGCCCTTGGGATGCGATCAGCCACTACATGGCCCCGCTTCCAACACCAGAAAGTTTTGAGGTCTATCCAAACCGCGATTCAATTCCCTTCATGGGCCAGTATCAATTTGATCCCGCGTGGAACGTCAAAGAATTCGTACGTGGTACGTTGCGTTTGAACGGTTGGACCGACGCGTGGGCAGATGTGTTCAAAGAGATTGAAACGCTCGAAGGACCCAGCGGCGAAACGCGCCTGAAAGAAATGTCCGATCAGTTCTGGGCCGAAAACGCCTATGACGAAGGCGAGCCAGATCGCGTTGTGATGTTCGTAGAATTGACCGCCGAAAAAGACGGCAAAGCAACGTGGGGCCAGACCTACGTGATGGACGCGTGGGGTGACGAGAACGGCACAGCAATGGCGCGCTTGGTATCCATTCCATTGTCGCTTGGCATCGAAGCAGTTCTTGCGGGCAAGATCGATGCAGGCGTCAGCGCAGCCACACATGACGCTGAACTTCTGCCCCTTTGGATTGCAGGAATCGACAAACTCGCACAACATCTGACGATCGTTGATCACACATAAAATCCGAACATCAAACACAGAAAAGCTCGGCCACTTAAACATAGCACGCCGAGCTTTTTTTATGTCTCAAACCGTCATGCAAACAGACGGTAATACATCCAATCGGGCATGAATTGGCTTAGACGGAAGACCCAAGAAAACACACGTGGAAAGCTTTTCTTGAAGTGATCCGAATTTATCAATTCAAACATCTCTTGCGCCGCGTCTTCGGGCTCCATGATGAAGGGCATCTTGAATTCGTTCTTCTCCGTAAGACGCGTTTTGATGAAACCGGGGTTGGCCAGTTGCACATCAATCCCACTGCCGCGTAGATCAGCGTACATGCTTTCCGCCAGCGCCATTACGCCGGCCTTTGACGCAGAATATCCAATCGCCCCCGGCAAACCCCGAAAGCCTGACAGAGATCCGGTGATCACCAAATGCCCCGTACCGCGTTCTTGCATCATCGGCATAACAGACCCCATCACACGCATCGCGCCCGTGAAGTTAATGTCAGCCATCGCCTCGGCGTGATCCGCATTCCAGTCTTGCGCTTTTATGGGCCAGTAAACACCCGCCAAGAACACAACACCGTCGACATCACCAACCGCCTTCGCAGCGGCCTTGACGCTATCACAATCACTTACATCAACGATCTGCGCACTGGCGTTGCCCGGCAATTCTGCAACCAAAGCATCCAACTTGTCCTGAGAGCGCGCGGAGACGATGACCTCCACACCCACACTGCTAAGTTTATGGGCCAAAGCTGCACCCAAACCTTCACTCGCACCAACAAGCCAGTACCGCTTTCCCTGCCATTCTCTCACGCCAAATCCACCTTACGCATTGTTGCGACCAACTCGGCCACTTTGAAACCAAATTTCCGAAACTGACTACGATTCACGATTGAACCATTGGGCGTCAGATACATCCAATCAATGGTATCTAGAACATACCCACCCGCTTCATCTGGGAGTTTTATCCGATATTTCAACTGCACAGCCGACCCAATTTGCGTTCCTGTTCCCGTTCCGATCAAGTCGGGTGCTTCGGCCTTGATTTTACCGTTATTTCCTAGGGTTAGATGCCACTCTCGGTTCTGCACGGTGCCGCTGTCATAGCGAAATTCTTCCCGCATATAACCTTTGTTGCCGTTCCATTCCGCTTCGAAATATCCAACGAACCGCGATGTCACGCGACCTGTTGGACCATAGATCACGCCTTCGCATTCAATGGGTCCATTCAAGTGTTCGCGTATATCAAATTGGGGATCATTCTTGGCATAATCCAGCGGGCTTTGAGCAGTGAAGTCAAAATACCGGTTCTTGAGATACCCCAAACCGATCATCAAAAATACACCAACAAGAACGTAAGCAACTGACACCATTATCTTATCCTTCTTCCAATTTCGTTGAGCACAGGAGCGCGATCGCGAGCAATTTCAATGCGCAGGGAACGCCTGCATAAAGAAGGCTCAACAACCAAAGCGCGTCCTCATCGTTCTGTCCACTAGAGGTAAATCCATTACGCTCCAACATCGGCAAGAGCAGAACCGCCGCGAAGGCCAGTGAAAGTTTAGACACAAACGCCCAAAGCCCAAAACCCTCAGCAGCATTTGGCGCGATTTTGGCCATGCGTGTGGCAAATGCCGCCGGTAAAAGCGTCAGATCTGCACCCATCGCCGCACCTGTTGCCACGCAAATCAGTGCGAATGAAACTGTGTCGCCAGCACCAAGGTTAAGGGCCAAGCCAAACGCGATAACGGCCAAAAACATCGCCACCAATAAGATCAGTTTGATCCCATATCTCTGCGCCAACATACCCCAAAGCGGCGCAGCAACAGCGGCACTGATGAAGAAGAGCAAGAGCAGAACGCCCTCCTGCCCTGGCGCGTCCAAACGGCTTTTGACAAAAAACAAGAACAACGTAGAGCTGACAGCTACAGGTGCCGCGTTCACAAAGGCGATCAGCAGCAATCGACGCGCTTGTACATCTTGCAGAATAACGCGAAAATCCGACCCTTTCCGCGGCACATCATTGCGCCACTCATCGCGCATCAAAACCAAAGCGCACACGCCCAGAACAGCGAACCCAAACGCAAAACCTGCGAAGGGCGCATCGATTACAGAGATCAAAACGAACGGCGCAATTGACGCAACACAAACCCCAAGCAGCGCCCCCGTTTCGCGCCAGCGTGCAAGGCGAAGATGGCCACCTTCTTGCATGGTGCCGCCCTTGCCAACGCCTTGTGCATAAAATGAGATCGTCAGGAAACTGAACGCCGAAAAGACCAAGGTCAGCATAAGGGCGAACCATGCAACGGGTGCAAAAAGCGGCGACACGGCGAACAAACCAATCATGCCCGCGCACAGAACCACGACACCGATCCCAACCGCAAAGCCACGTTTCGATGCGGTCATCGAAGACAGTTTACCTAGCAACGGATCCTGCACAACGTCTAGCAAACGCAGAATAAACAGCACCGCCCCAAGCGCGCTCAAGGACACCCCAAACTCGTCCACGTAGAACTTTGGCGCGTGGATATAAATCGGCAAACCTGCCGCAGACAAGAGCGCGGCAAAAACTGCATATCCACCTAAAGCGGTTGCGCGTGGGGTTGGTGACATGCCCATCAAGACACTTCGCATTTCGGTGGCTTAGGCGGCGTGCGAAACGTAGCGCCCTTCCACCAAAGTTTAAGCGCTTGCCAATGGATCAAGCTTAGCACGCGGCGCGACCCGAACGGGCGTCGTAGGCAAAAGCGTAGGATCGAAGCGTTCGTCAGTGCGGCCCGGGGACCAACAAGTGTCGCAATCAAACCACCCGCTTGGCTGGTGTAGTCGATAAAAATACCAATACGATCAGCCGTGATATCAAATCGAAATTCATATCCCCCTTCAACGGGTTGGAACGGTGATACATGAAGCAGCTTTTTTGATTTCAACCGATCCGTGGGCAAAATCGGACGCATATCTTCGTGGTGACACAAATAACTATGGCGATCCCCGTAGGTATTGGTCACCTCTGCAATCACGGCGCAAAGTTGATCGTCCGCATCGTGGCACAGCCAGAAACTAACAGGATTGAACACATGACCAAGCACGCGTGGCTGTGTCAATAAAAGCGCTTTGCCTGCGCACTCTGCACCGTTGGCGCGCAAAACGGCCCGCACCCAATTGGCACCTGCACCGGATTTGGGGACACCCCCATGATCTACATCATAAAGCCCCGTCAAATTCCGTGCATTGCGCGAAAATAGCGATGGCCCCGCAACAGGTGCTTGCATATCGAGCAACACGTAATCCACTCCATACCGAAACGCATTGGCCGTATCGCCCTTGCGCCCATGGTACGTGTGACCTGCGATATGCTCGACCTTGCTCACTGTGCTGCGATCCCAATGGCAGAGCGCGCGCGCAGCGCTTGGACCACGTTCACAGCGCTCGACAATCCGTCCTCATGAAATCCGTTTTTCATCCAAGCACCGCAGAACCATGTGTTGTTCGTCCCGTTCATCGCACCGACCTCTCGCTGTCCGTCCAAAGCATCCATATCGAAAACAGGATGGCGCAACGTGACTTGATCATAGATCAAGTCTTCGCGGATCGTGCGCTGCGTATTTAGCGTCACGAAATGCGGGTCGTTCGCGGGAATCGGTTGCAGCGAGTTCATCCAATAAGTCAGATCAATGCGCTCGTTCTTTTTCGCCCTATCTTCAGTGTAGTTCCACGACGACCAGCACACTTTACGTTTCGGCATGATCGTCGCATCTGCGTGCAAAATAATATCATTTGGTTGATAGCTGATCTTAGATAACGCAGCCGTCTCTGCAGCACTCGCATCGCTTAACAAACGCAAACTGTCATCAGAATGCGTGGCAAAGATCACCTCATCAAAGCTTTCCCATTCACCGCCATGGGCTTTGATTTCGACACCCCCGCCAGTGCGCCGAAACGCATCAATCGGCGTGCCCAATCGCATCTCAACACCCTTGGCGATCAAAGAACTTTCGACACGGCGAACATATTCGGTTGAACCACCATTCACAGTGTACCACTGGTGCTGACCCGTTATGCCAAGCAAGGCGTGGTTCTTAAAGAATTCCATCATCGCGTACGCTGGAAAATCCATGATTTTATCGGTCGGAGTTGACCAGATCGCACCTGACAAAGGCGCAAGGTAGTAGTCGCGAAAATATCGCCCAACACCCAATGCGTCCAAAAAATCGCCAATGGTCATCTCGGGATTCGCGGCGGCCAGATCGTAGCCCTTGGTGTTAAACCGCGTGATGTCGCGTAACATGCGCAAGAACCGGGGATCGAGCGCGTTCTTACTTTGCGCGAACACGGCCCGCACAGAGGCAAGACCATATTCTAAACGACCGCCATCAATCGAAGCACCAAAGCTCATGCTAGATTCAACGACCGGCACATCGAGTTCTGCAAACAACGCCGCCAAATGTGGGTAATTTGCGTAGTTGAAAACGATAAATCCCGTATCAACAGGCTGATTACCAGCGGCCCCTGCCATAATAGTGCGCGCGTGACCGCCAAGACGTCGCTCTGCCTCAAACAAAGTCACGCGATTGTCGTCGCCCAGCATGTGCGCAGCCCCAAGCCCAGAAATTCCAGCCCCTATAACGGCGATTTTCTTGGGGGCATTACCTGAGGGCTTAAGTGTCATTCATTCGGCTCCGAATTTAAATTGCAGCATTAAAGATACGCACCTACGGCGTTGCTGGATGAAAATGAAGAAAAATTAGCAAATGATATGATCCAGATGGTCAACACCCGCGTAACTCTAATATGTTGATAAGCGTTGACCCCTTGGATCACCACATGACTCCCGCTCCCCACTTCGCATTCGGCGATCTGGGCAACAGGATAAAAAGACAGGCCAGGACACGAAACGTGAGCAGTAAACAGAAAGACTGGACCGCGCACATGTTTGCTATAAGGGACGATCAGGATCAGGCAGCTTTTGCCGAACTGTTCGCCCACTTCGCGCCGCGTGTAAAAGGTTTCCTAATAAAGTGCGGGGCAGACGCGTCGCTTGCAGAAGAGTGCACCCAAGAGGCGATGGCAGCCGTTTGGCGCAAAGCGCATATGTTTGATCCCACGCGCGCAAATGCGGCGACTTGGATTTTTACGATTGCGCGGAACCGCAAGATTGACGCGCTGCGCAAGCAACGCAGGCCAGAGCCGGAAGATTTACCATGGGGCCCAGAACCGGAACCCGATCAGACCGACGTTATCGGACTGAAGCAAGAAACAGATCAATTGGCAGAGGCGATCAAAGCGTTGCCAGAAAAACAGAGGAGTTTGATTGAACAAGCTTATTTCGGAGACCTGTCGCACAGTGAAATTGCAGAAATTTCAGGTCTACCACTGGGCACGATCAAATCCCGCATTAGATCGGGACTAGAACGCCTGCGCCATGCAATGAAGTGAACGAGATGACAGATATGATAAAACATCACCTGACGCCCGAATTGGTAATCGGATATTCCGCTGGTACCTTGCCAGAGGCTTTCAACCTTGCAGTCGCGACGCATATTTCAATGTGCGATACATGCCGCGCAGAGCTCGATAGCTATGATGCAGTGGGCGGTTGCCTTGTCGAGGGCGCGGATACGGCCGAACTTTCAGACGATAGCCTGATCGCAACGATGCGCCTGATCCAAGCGGACACTGGCAGCGCGAAAACGGTACAGCAACGGTCTGCATGCACCTTGCCATTCCCCTTGCAGGGTTATGTCGGCGGCGATCTTGCAGCGATCAAATGGCGTTCCATCGGTATGGGTGCAAAGCAGGCGATCTTGCCCACGTCCAAAGATGCATCTGCACGCCTTCTCTACATTCCAGCGGGCTGCGCGATCCCTGATCACGGTCACAACGGTATGGAATTGACGCTGGTTTTGCAGGGCGCATTCAGTGATGACGTTGACCGGTTCGCACGTGGCGATATCGAGGTCGCGAATGAAGACTTGGATCACACACCCGTCGCGGACATTGGCGAAGATTGTATCTGTCTTGCGGTCACAGACGCGCCCCTAAAATTCAACGCGTTCCTGCCGCGTCTCGCACAACGTTTCTTGCAGATCTAAGTTTTCGGCCCTGTGATCGGCACGACTGTACTACTGGGATCAGGTGCCAATTCCTCAAAATCAAAGTTGTCCAGACGGCGCGCGCGTCGTCCGGCTTTGTCTGAACTGATTTTAATTTCAGCAATATCTTTGGCCGCTTGACCAAAGTGGCGATCAAGGTTTTCAACACGCGCGCCAAGACGTTCGATATCTCCAAACAACAAACCTAGTTCACGACGGATCGCGCCCGCTTGTTCCTGCATGCGCGCGTCCTTCAAAATGGCGCGCATTGTGTTCAACGTTGCCATGCACGTTGTTGGTGAAACGATCCAGACACGCGCAGCAAACCCTTCGCGCACAAGTTCGGGAAAATTGGAATGCAGCTCTGCATACACCGCTTCAGAGGGTAGAAACATCAACGCACCATCCGCCGTTTCACCGTCCAGAATATACTTCTCTGAAATCGCCTTGATATGCACTCTCACAGCCGTTCGCATCATCCGCGCGGCCTCGTTCAAGTGCTGTTGCGTCTTTGCATTTCGCAACGCCTCATAGGCTTCCAACGGGAATTTGCTATCCACCACAATCGGCCCAGGGGGGTTGGGCAAGTGGATTAAGCAATCCGCAAGCTTGCCATTGGAAAGGGTCGCTTGCCAAGTGTAGCTATCAGACGGCAGCGCCTTGGACACGATGTCCTTCAGCTGGATTTCACCAAACGCGCCACGTGTTTGTTTGTTACTTAGAATATCTTGAAGGCTCAGCACGTCGCCCGAAAGTTTGGTGATATTATCCTGTGCCTTATCAATCGCTTGAAGACGCTGCTGCAACTCCCCAAGACTTTGCGCAGTGCGGCGCGCGGACCCCTGTAAATTCTCATTCATCGAACCACTCACCTGCGTGAGACGTTGTTCCATCAAGTGCAGCATGTTCGCTTGCGATGCAGCCGCGGCCTCGGACACATGGTTCAAACCGCCTGCCAATTGCTGTTGCCCATCCGATAGCAACTGGACCCGCTGGCCAAGCATCCCGATTTGTTGGGCCAAAGGTGCCGTCAACCGTGCGCTTCGGCCAACAGAACGCACAGTCACAATCAACAAAATGACGATCAGCAAAAACGCTAAGATTCCCGCAATCGCGGCCAGAACTAACGGGTCTTCTAAATCAATCGTCATCAGGTCCGCCCGAACAAACGTTCAATGTCAGCAAGCTTCAATTCCACGTAGGTCGGGCGCCCATGGTTGCACTGCCCTGAATGCGGCGTCGCCTCCATTTCGCGCAAAAGCGCGTTCATTTCTTCACCGCGCATCCAACGACCAGACCGGATGGAACCGTGACAGGCGACACGACTCAGGATCGCTTCAATCTTGGCTTGTACCGCAATGCTTTCACCCTGATCGGCCAGTTCATCTAGGATATCAAGAAGCATCGCTCTGGCGTTCACTTCGCCCAAAATCGCAGGGGTTTCACGCACAGCGATTGCACCACCACCAAAGGGTTCGATGCCAAGTCCGAGACGCGATAAATCCTCAGCAATCTCCATCAAACGCGCGCAATCGCCATCAGACATTTCGACAATTTCAGGAATCAACAGCGCCTGTGCCGCAACGCCATTCACGGCCATCTGCGTTTTCAGTTTTTCATACAACAAGCGCTCGTGCGCCGCGTGTTGATCAACAATCACCATCCCATCAGCGGTCTGCGCGATGATGTAATTCTCGTGAACCTGCCCGCGTGCAGCGCCCAAAGGAAATTGCTCCGGCGGCGTTTGGTCTTGGACGTGCTCAACAGGCTCAACCCGCGAAAACACACTCGCCGTCTCTTCAAACCAAGGCGCTTGCGCTTGATAACTCGCGCGCATCGCACCCTGCGATGGGCGATCCATTTGATAAACGCGCGCAGGCCCTGTTTGCTCAGGCCGCATTGCACCTAACGTTGCGTCCGCAACTGTAGACGACGCGCGATGCCCCGCTTCTGCCAACGCATGACGCAGCGCAGAAACAATCAAACCACGCGCTAAACTGGGATCACGAAACCGCACCTCTGATTTTGCAGGGTGCACGTTCACGTCCACCAACTGCGGTTCACAATCTAGAAACAACGCCGCCGCGGGATGGCGGTCGCGCGACAGGAAATCGAAATAGGCGCCACGCAATGCACCATAAAGCAGCTTGTCGCGCACAGGGCGTCCATTCACGAACAAGTACTGCGTCACTGCAGAGCCACGCGAATACGTTGGCAACGCTGCAAAACCTGTCAAATGCAAACCGTCTCGCTCGGCTTCAATGCGCAAAGAATTGTCCGAAAATTCAGCGCCTAAGATACCACGTAAACGGCCGTGCAACGCGTCGAACAGATCACCGCTTTCCGCATCTGCACGGAACGTAACACGTCCCTCGCCGCCTCCTGTAACATCACGCAAGATAAATCCGACGAACGGTTCCGCCATTGCCAAACGCTTGATCACATCTGTGATCGCTTGGGACTCCGCACGATCCGTGCGCATGAATTTCAATCGCGCAGGTGTCGCATAGAACAGATCGCGCAATTCTACGACCGACCCTTTGGACAAGGCCGCAGGTTTCACAGCGCTCATCGCACCACCCGCGACGGCAATCTGATGGGCGTCATACCCAGCCGCACGGGATGTGATCGTCAAACGGCCAACTGCGCCAAGGGATGGCAAAGCCTCGCCGCGAAATCCGAACGTGTGAATGTCTAGTAAATCACTACCATCAATCTTGGATGTTGCGTGCCGCGACAGCGCCAAAGGCAACGCATCCGGCACAATTCCACAGCCATCATCCACAACGCGGATCAGCGTTTTGCCACCATCGGCGTAAGCGATTTCGATCCTAAGCGCGCCAGCATCAATCGCGTTTTCAACCAGCTCTTTAACGGCGGACGCGGGGCGCTCAACAACTTCACCCGCAGCAATCCGATTGATCGCAGCATCATCCAATTGCCGAATAACGGGCTGTGTGTCGCTTATGTTGGGGTCACGATTATTCATGCCGCCACACTTAGCATAACCGTGCGCGATTCTGCCACGCGTCAGATAACAAAAAACCCAGGCACGAATGCCCGGGGTAGAGTCTCTCTAATTAGCTAAGGGAGGTCAGCCTTTTGAGAATTCAGGGTAGGCTTCCATGCCCAGCTCAGTTGTGTCCAGACCCATGATCTCAGCTTCTTCGCTGACACGGATGCCCACTGTTGCTTTCAGGATGAACCAGACCACTGCCGACACACCAAAGGCGAAGACGCCGACAACCATGATGGAATATAGCTGCACACCGAGGGACGCCGCATCATTGGTGAATGTCACCGCGATTGTGCCCCAGATACCTGCAAACAAGTGAACTGGGATCGCACCAACAACATCGTCGATCTTCAGCTTGTCCAAGAAGGGGACCGCAAAGACCACGATCACACCACCAACTGCACCGATCAACGTCGCCACACCAAGGGACGGTGTCAAAGGCTCAGCCGTGATGGACACAAGGCCCGCAAGTGCACCGTTCAGGATCATTGTTAGGTCAGGCTTTTTGTACAAAAGCTGCGTCAGGATCATCGCAGTAATCGCACCACCAGCAGCCGCAGCATTGGTGTTTGAGAAGATGCGCGAGATGTCAGAAACGTTGGCCGCGCTGTCCATGTACAGCTGTGAACCACCGTTAAATCCGAACCAGCCAAGCCACAGAATGAACGTGCCCAGTGTCGCGAGTGTCAGGTTAGAACCCGGCATTGGGATCGTGCGGCCGTCTTTGTACTTACCGATACGGGGTCCAAGAATAAGCGCACCAGCCAAAGCAGCCCAACCACCAACAGAGTGAACAACTGTAGAGCCCGCGAAGTCCTGAAAGCCCATGCCATCAAGGAAACCACCGCCCCATTTCCAGCTTGCCTGAATTGGGTAGATCAAGCCAACAAGGATGATCGTGAACACGAGGAAAGGCCAAAGCTTGATACGCTCAGCCAAGGCACCCGACACGATGGAGGCGGTCGCCGCACAGAACATCAACTGAAAGAAAAAATCAGAGCCGACAGATGCATACGTCAAATCAGGCTCTGCGCCCTCTAGGCCAACAGGCTCAAGCGATGTTGTTGCGAATGCGCCAAGCACACCCTCGATGGACCAACCATCGCCCGGGTACATCAGATTGTAACCGATCAAATAGTAAACGATCGTCGCGATCGAGAAGAGACCCATGTTCTTGGTCAACTGCATCGTCACGTTTTTGCCGCGCACAAGGCCCGCCTCTAACATCGCGAAACCAGCCGCCATGAAGAAGACCAAGAAGCCCGCAACAAGGAACATAAAGGTTGTGAAGATAAAGCCGATTTCGGCGTTGGTTGGCGTTGTGTCCGCCTCTTGCGCCAAACCGAGACTGGGCAAAAGTGCCAGCATAGCGGAGGCACCGAGTAATGTCTTGAGTGTCATATCCGTATCCTTCAAGTCGCGCGCTTAGAGTGCGTCGTTATTTGTTTCACCTGTGCGAACGCGTACCGCTTGTGCAACGTCCATCACGAAAATCTTGCCGTCACCGATTTTTCCAGTGCGGGCTGTTTCAGTGATCGTCTCGACCACTTGATCTGCCATTGATGCGCCAACGACGATCTCAAGCTTTACTTTTGGAACGAAATTCACAGCGTATTCCGCACCGCGGTAGATTTCTGTGTGACCTGATTGGGCACCAAAACCTTTTATTTCCGTCACCATCATACCGCGCACACCGATGGCGGTTAGGGCTTCGCGGACGTCCTCCAATTTGAAGGGTTTGATCGTTGCTATGATGAGTTTCACCTGATGAGCCTTTCTAAAAAGAGTTGGACGCGAGTCCCTGTTTGCACGCGCAGCAAAACGTTAAGAAGGCTGGGTTGGAAGGTAGAACGAGCGAAAAGTAGTCATGTTTTAAATCAACTTGATTAAATTTTAGTCTATATTTACTTTTTGCATAATAATTGTGCGAAATGATGTCTCTTCGATGACCCAATCCCCCTCAACATCTGCTCCACAACAGAGTATAAACGACTCATAATAAGTTCCGAGCAGGTTCAAACATGGTTCAAAAGAAACGCGCGCCTTCCAAGCTTGTCGCTGACAAGCGCAATGGCGGCCCGAAAGCACACCCAAAACCCAAAGCTTGCAAAACGCGCGCAGCCTACAAGCTACCCCGCGGACCTGTGGGTTGGATTATTCGCCTGTTCAGATGGATCATCCGTCTGGTTTGGGGATTTACGTGGCGCATCGGTTTCGTGTCCACCGTGATTGTTGGCCTTGGCGTTGCATACTTTGCACTACAATTACCTGATCCTGACGCACTCCTTGATGGCCGCGCGCGCGGATCAGTGACCTTGATGGATCGAACCGGCGAAGTTTTCGCGTGGCGCGGTGATCAATTTGGCGGCGCGATTACGACCGACACCGCCTCGCCCAACCTCACGAATGCAATCGTCGCGACCGAAGACAAACGTTTCTTCTGGCACTTCGGCGTTAGTCCACGCGGCGTCGCCAGTGCTGTGCGTATCAACCTGCGCGCCGGTCGTGGACCGCTATCAGGAAACGGTGGTTCAACGATCACCCAACAAACAGCGAAACTGCTCTGTCTTGGCCGCCCCTTCGATCCATCCATTTGGAAAAGTGAACGGGAATACGAAGCAGATTGCCGTCGCACGACCATGTGGCGCAAGATCAAAGAAGCATTGTTCGCGATGGGCATGGAGGCAAAATACACCAAAGCCGACATTCTCAACATCTATATGAATCGCGCGTTCCTTGGCGCAGGTGCACGCGGATTTGAGGCCGCAAGTCAGCGTTATTTCGCAAAATCCGCCGCAGAAGTGAACGCCGCAGAAGCCGCAATGCTTGCAGGCTTGCTCAAGGCGCCAACGCGCTACGCACCCACCAATAATCTCGCACGATCCCAAGACCGCGCGTCCGTCATCATCGGCTTGATGCACGATCAAGGCTACATCAGCAAAAAAGAGGCGGACATCGCACGGATTGCACCTGCAGAGCTCTCGGAGGCCGCAGAAGCAAAAGCAGGTGGCTATTTCGCCGACTGGGTCATGGACAGTGGACCCGAATTTTTCACGCGCGACACAACTGAAGATGTGATCATAAAAACAACGCTTGATCGTCGCCTCCAATCCGCTGCTGAAGATGCCATGCAATACATCTTCGCAGAGAAAGTACGCCAAGGATCCAAGGCCCAAGCTGCTATCATCGTGATGAGCGCAGATGGTGCGGTACGTGCAATGGTCGGCGGTCGAAACACCAAGGTTTCAGGCGGTTTTAACCGCGCGACCCAAGCAATGCGCCAAACTGGATCAGCCTTCAAACCTTTCGTTTATGCGACCGCGTTGGAACTAGGGCACAGCCCGAATGAACGCATTGTAGATGAATCAATCACGATCAACATTCCTGGCTCTGGCCCGTGGACACCAAAAAACTACACCAAGGATTTCAAGGGCTCAGTTACGCTTACTGATGCTCTCAAAGACTCGCTCAACATTCCGGCAGTCAAGCTTTCTGAACTGGTTGGCCGTGAAAACGTACGCAAAGTAGCTAGTGAATTTGGCATTGATAGCGATCTTGCAGCAGGCCCCGCCCTCGCGCTTGGGGCTTCTGAAAGCACGCTGATCGAAATGACGGGCGCATACGCGAGCATCCTGAACGGCGGATCTTCCGTAACGCCGTATGGCTTGGTTGAGCTTAGCCTTTTGGGCGATAGCGAACCCCTCATGGGTAGTGGGGGGGGCATTGGCGAGCGCGTCATCCAAGATGCTGCAGCGGGTCAATTGATCTACATGATGGAGCGCGTCGTCAGCCAGGGCACGGGCCGTCGCGCAGCGCTATCAGATCGAGAAGCGGCCGGAAAAACTGGTACAACCCAAGCCGCACGCGATGCATGGTTCATCGGATTTACCGCTGATTATGTTGCGGGCGTTTGGATGGGATACGACGATAACACACCACTTACGGGTGTCACTGGCGGCGGACTTCCTGCAGAAATCTGGCACGAAGTCATGGTACGTGTGCACGCGGGCCTGCCCGCAAGACCACTCCCTATGATAGCGCCTTCCCAGCCAGCCCAAGTACCACAAAGCCAAGCGCCTCGTCAGAACGGTGATTTCGAACCCATTCTCTCAGACGATGTCGCCGATACAATTCTACAGCGTGTTCTTAGAAGATTGGGACCAAGCAATGGCCCAACATTAGGCAAACCCAAGCGGAATGACTATGTGATTGACCGTTAAAGCAACAGCCAAGGTGGGCAAATTAGCCCGCTTTTTTCAAATCCGTGATCATAGCGTCGATGTTTCCGCCGCGCTTATCAATCATCGCGCCAATTTCAGAGCGCTCGGTCAAAAGCAGGTTAATACCTTCAATAGACATGTTGAAAAACTTGTCGCGGCCTGTGCGATTGGACACGAGGAAAGTCACCGTAAACGGAGATTCACCACGCAAGAAGGCTGTGGTTTTAACTGCAAACCAGCTTTTAACCGGACGGACGCTTTTCACCTCTAAGCGACCCCCAATGAATTCGCGAAACCGCGATCCGTACTTGCGCGCGACATAAGTCTCAAACGCATTAGAGAAATTCTTCTTTTGCAACGCGCTCGCGCGGCGACCATCATTCCCCATCGCGTAAGCTGCGATGTAGGACGTGTCGCCATACTTCGCAAATATCCGTTTGAAATCTGCATACATCGCATTTTCGGATTTACCAGACGCGATAATTTTATTGATCTCACCAACCAAGGCATCCACCAGTTTCTTCGCACTTGCATTGTCCAACGCAAGGGCCTCTGTCGGTGCAATCGAAACCGCAGCTATGACGGCACTAATAAACCCTGCAGCTTTTCGCCTAGTAAACTCGATCATGATTAAAATCCCTCAGTGTTAAGATCAAATGGATCAATCTCTTCAGCAGCATCACCATCACCCAGTTTAAAGCGACGGTTCTGCAAATATATCCCGCGGGCCTGTGAATAACTGTCAGCACTATCATACAGAATAGAATCGACAGCATCCGCATAGCGACCGCGATCCCCTACCTTTGACGCAACTCCAGCCCCTGTTCCAATATATTTTTCGGGACTAGGCAAAACTTGGCTTAGCGGGTTGGTGAACAGATCCACTACTTTTCCAAACGCCGCGCGTTCACTAGACGGACCAAGTCCAGGAAGTTCGAGATACGCACCCTCTGGCACGCCCCAGACATAAAGCGTTTGACCAAAATCACCTTCAATTGGATCTATTCCAAAATCGGCAGCAACATCAAAGAGCCCTGCAAATCCCAAGGTTGAATTAAATAGG
The DNA here is from genome assembly GCF_018607965.1 of Planktotalea sp. Lineage (GTDB taxonomy): Bacteria > Pseudomonadota > Alphaproteobacteria > Rhodobacterales > Rhodobacteraceae > Planktotalea. Next base: position 3,863 of record NZ_JABBAM010000159.1, on the reverse strand, counting down.
AACCGCATAGAATTACGGAATGCACCTTCGATATTACCCTGCAAAACATTGTTAACAATTGTACTAGGTTCACTAAGGTTGGATGCAAAATTGCCGATGCTCGCTTCAAACTCATCTGGAATGATTTTAGTATAGCCCACACCAACTGGCCGCAGCAAAGCTTTGTCCAACGCCCGGTTAAGTTCGTGGGTCTGGCGGTTTTCCGCCTCATATGGATCGAAAGGGACATCGCTCGGATGGTTTGGGCCCGGCGTTGTGCAGCCCGCGACAAACAACGCGAGCGCAGCAATGAATGGAAAAAACGCACGTCGCGCGACTTTTGCTGAAATTCTAATCAAAATGCCCACCAAGCGGAGAATTCTTAACAATTACGATTTACTTAATATGCCTATGCAGAAGAACCACTGCAAAAACGTCTAACTCTATATTTTGTGACTCATTCGAAACAACATTCGCGAAATACGCTTAATGAAGTGTCGCACATTTGATCAAAATGGTGAAGCCATACGTTATTCCCAGACCTCAACGCATTTGAATAAGCTCTTTGGAAAATGACAAAGGCAACGGATCTAACCCCAAACGCGCCCGATAAATCGGCAGGCTTTCGGTGACGCGCATCGCATAATTGCGGGTCTCACGGAACGGAATGTGTTCAATCCAATCGACGATATCAACCTCGCCTTTGCGCGGATCGCCATACACATCCATCCAACGCACAGGCCGTCCTGGACCCGCGTTATAGCCAGCTGCGATCATCACAGGGTTACCGCCAAATTGCGTGTAAAGCCGTGCAAGATACGCCGTGCCCAGCTGTGCATTATACCGCCAATCTGTCGTTAGTTTCTCGCGGGCGTAATCAACCCCAAGTTCGCTTGCAACGCTCTTGGCAGTCGCAGGCATCACTTGCATCAAGCCACGTGCGCCAGCACCCGAAACAACAACAGGATCAAATTCACTTTCGCGCCGCGCAATCGCCAGCGCAAACTCGGTCGCAATCGGATGTGCCGATTTCGCCATGTCGTGGATCGCATAGTAGGGTGCAGAGATTGTAATACCACCGCTCGCAGCACGCTTGCCTATCATCACTGCGATATGGGGTTCGTTCAGATTAATCGCAACCTGCCCAAGCTGTGCCGCTTCAATCGGGCTAAGTCCTTCAGTCAAATGTGTGAAGAAGCGTTCAGATACCTCTAATTCACCCGCTTGCAATGCAAGCACCGCCGCTTGAAAAACAGTCGAGCCCATGAAAGCCGCTTCGCGCCAATCTGGCAAAGCAGCACGTCCACCAAGACTTTGATCAAACGGAACACCACCACGCTCAGCGGCGAGTAATCCATAAAAACTCGACTGATACTGTGCCCCGTCTTTGTAGGACGTTTGCGCAGCCTTACTGTTGCCCAACGCCTCATATGTGCGCCCAACCCAATAACCCGCACGACCACGTGAAATTGGTGTGACAACCGCGTCTTGATGCGCCTCGAAATGCGGCAGTGCTTTTGCGGGATCATTCAGAAACTGCAATGCGATGTACCCACTAAGCCATTCCAGATCCGCAAAAGACGATCCTTCAACTATATGGTGCTGACTGGCCAACGCATAGGCGCGCTCATAATTCTTATCGCGCATCAATTGACGCGCCAGCGCGCGACGCCGGTTCGCCCATTGTTCAGGCTCACCCAATGTTTTGGCGCTTTTGCTTTTCTCCAACGCAAATGCAACGGCGTCATCCTTGGAAGCTTTACGCGCTAGCTGGAAAAACCGTTCATAGCTCAGACCCGGATCATCCTGCAATTTGACCGGCAAACTTGCCACCAACGCATCAACACCTTTTGCACCAGCACGCACTTTCATCCGCGTCTCGGCCAATTTACGACAATTCTCGGACACCAATGGCAACATACGTTTTGTGTTGCTGGCCCAGTTCTTCCACAGAACCATATCAAGGCGCGCAACATGATGGTCTTTCAACAAATCGCCATGTTCTGACAACATGCGCGAATGGGTTTGCGGCCCTATCGCCATACTGCGCCACGCCAGAACCAAACCCGCCTCTGCGCTGCCTGTTTGACCGCTCGCCTTCAAAGCCCGCGCATGCGCCAAAGCACCCTGTGCGGTCTGGGGCAATTCATCCTTAAAGAACGTCAAGATATCTGCGTTGCTTGCGTCCAACATCGTTGGTTCACCCTTTTGGCGCAACAATCCCAAACCTGGCCAATCGGGGTTAAGATCTAGGAACAGCATCACCTCTTCTGCAGTGCCACCCCCTGCACGCAAACGATGCCATTCGATCAAGTCATACGCGATCGGACTGACGTCGCTCGCAATCGTGCGCGCACCGGCCCAATCGCCTGCGCGCATTGCCTCGAACGCACGTGAAAGGGGGACATGACTATCCGCACGCGTCAAAATCGGTGCGAAGCAGGTTAGAAAAAGCAAAAGGGCGAAACGCATCATGGCTTGCAATTCATTCAATGACAAAGGATAGACACCGCACAACCTAGCCTCTGGGGCGCTGGCTGCAATTCACATTTGCACCATCTCGCCCAAACGGCGCTAGGTGACGATTTCATTCGGGCCTTTCGCCCGCCACAACGAAGAGGAGTGTGTCATGTTTAAAGGGTCTCTACCTGCATTGATTACGCCGTTCAAGAACGGCGAGCTGGATCTGGATACATTGAAAAAACTTGTCGAGTGGCATGTTGGCGAAGGTAGCAATGGTTTTGTTCCCGTTGGCACCACTGGCGAAAGCCCGACGCTGACCCACGAAGAACACGAAACAGTCGTCGAAGAAGTCGTGCGCGCCTCTGCGGGCCGTCTTCCTGTGATCGCGGGTGCGGGCAGCAACAACACACTGGAATCCATCCGCTTGGCGCAGCACGCTGAAAAGGTCGGCGCGGACGCGGTTCTGGTCGTGACGCCCTATTACAACAAGCCAACGCAACGCGGTCTGATTGCGCACTACACGGCAATTCACGACAGCACGAACATCCCGGTCATCATCTACAACATCCCCGGTCGTTCTGTCGTCGACATGACACCCGAAACGATGGGCGAATTGGCCAAGCTGCCACGCATCACCGGCGTGAAAGACGCGACTGGCGATCTCGCGCGTGTACCTCTGACACGCCTGACCTGCGGCACAGACTTCGTTCAGCTATCTGGCGAAGATGCGACTGCACTGGGGTACAACGCACATGGCGGGGTTGGCATGATCTCGGTCACCGCAAACGTTGCGCCCAAGCTTTGCGCGCAAATGCAGGCGGCTACGCTTCGCGGCGATTTTGCAACCGCGTTGGAAATCACAGACAAGTTGATGCCACTCCATAAGGCCATCTTCACAGAGCCAGGTCTTGTGGGCGCAAAATACGGTATGTCCAAACTGGGTCTGTGCAGCGAAGAAGTGCGCTCACCCCTGACTGGCTTGACGGACGAGACAAAAGCAATGATCGACGCGGGCATGCGCCACGCAGGTCTAATCAACTAAGCAAACAGCGAAGGGCAGGTTTCGCGACCTGCCCTATTCGCGCGTGCGATATGCCGCTGGCGAACACCCATAGACCCTTTGGAATTCACGGTAGAAACTGGATCGCGTCAAAAACCCTGACTGCGCCATCACTTTTGCGACGCTTTGATCCGTCCCAAGCAACAAATCAGCGGCATGTTCCATCCGAAAATAGTTCACGTACTGCGATACATTCATATCTTGCGTGCGATTGATCGCCACCGACAGCGCGCGCACGGTCACATGCAAACGCCGTGACAAACGCTGCACCGACAGGTCAGGCTCCAAATACAATTGCGTCGAGATCAACAAAGCGCGCGCGTCTTGTTCAAGCCTCACATTGTCGTCACTCTCACCTTGC
>NZ_JABBAM010000114.1 GCF_018607965.1 Planktotalea sp. | reverse complement strand
ACGATAGCGGATTAGGCGTGGGCGCGCAATTTTTTTTAGCAAATTTCTTTTGAAAATCGGGGTCTGAGGCAGGTGTCAGACCCGTTTAGCATAAACGAAAGTCTCATATCTTTCGCACAACCCGACCTTGGGTAGGCTATACAGGCTTTTTTTGAAGTAAGTCGGTAACCATTGAAGAAAGTTGGCTTTGTCCACGAAATAGAATTCGCCAAAATTGGGGTCGAAAAAGGCCACATCATTTGCGATCCAAGCTGCCATAGCACGCCCACCGCCCGGACCATAAATCCCAATCATGACGTAATGGCCGTTGCCGTTGTATAAATCCCGAGCAATCGATTCGCGAGATTGCCCGCGGGAACGCCACGGTTCCCACCCGCGCGACCGGTATTACCTTTCACCGTCCCGAGCTTGACGGACTGCTTGCTGCCATCCTTAAAGTTCTTTGGAATAACGCCGTTACGCCGGATGATGCCCTTAGCATCAAGCCAAAGTCGGCTCGCCTCATCCTGATCGACTTTCCCACCTGGCACCGCATGCCTAATGATGGCCGAGCGGTTCATAGTCGTTCCGATAAGGAACAATTGCATAAGGTAGCGAACCTTGCTCGCGTCAATACTATCACCAGACATGATCCAATTTGCGATATGATTGTCATTGGCATGACCTTCGAGCCACTTTGCTGACAACATTTCACATATTCCATCAGCTGCCCCTGGGTTGGTCGCGATTATGCTCGCAACAGGATCGCGCATCTGAGAGAACTGCCACGCACAACGGCCGCCGAAATTTGTGGCAGAATTCTGTACGTTCCTAACGAATGGGTAGAGCAGCTTGCTGAGCAATGACATTGACGCCTCCAAGGATATTTGTCCTGATCAATTTTACAGGTCGATCGATTGAGTTTTGGGGAGATGGACGAGCAAATTCAAGAAGACCATGAGGACTTTTGAAAGTATCGCGGTGTTTAGCAAAGATAACATGCGTCTAACTTAGCGTTGCTGGCAGCTAAAACACTTGATCGAACCAACCATAAAAGGTTAATAGTTATTGTGCCATTTCTCGCTCTACTTTTTTGAATTTGGCACGCGACTGTTGGGCCACTTGCCCTTAGTAAGAATAATTTCCTGCTTTTGCCATTGAGGTGCCCAAAATATCGGATTACGCAGGTATTGTATTGGTTTTTTGAGTATGTGCGGCATAGTTGCGGCATCTAGTGATGGGATTCGACATGCCTGAGGCAGAACAAGTACTTGTCAGATTATCGATTGATAAGAAAATCGACTTGGATGTTGTAGGCTACAAGATCGAGGAAAGCCTATCTGAGGTTCCGAGCTATGCGGTTACGGCTTTGGATCAAGAGTCTAAGTTAGATAGTTTTGTGGGTAAAAACTGCGAAATAACCTTTGTTAAGGCTGTTTATTCGGATACTGAACCGCGCGTTTTCAAAGGGATTATCATGTCTGTCGAGCGCACCTTGGATGCGTCTGGCTCTGCAAGTTTGCGGTTTGTGATCCAACCTGCATTGGCAATACTTGGCTTGAGCGTTCACAGCGCAATCTATCAAAAATCGACGTCACTTGATATTTTGAAAGACGTTCTTTCTCGCAATGGGCTCGCAAGGGTCACAGTCGCTGGAACTATTCCCAAAGCGAAACGCGACACAGTCATTCAATACAATGAGAACGACTTGGCATTCTGCCGCCGCATCCTTGCGGAAGAGGGGCTAACGTTTTACTATCATGACGGAAAATCTGCTGAAACCTTGATGCTTCATGATGTTAGTAAGCCATTCCCAAATGATTTTGATGCGATTGAACTGACTGACGCGGAGTTCAGCGATGTCTCTCGTATGGAAGCGACGCAGCTTCACCTGAAACGTGCGCTTGTACCTGATAAGGTCGAGGTGACCCATTATGACGTGGATAAGGCCAGCGCCGTTGCCTCTGGTGAAAAGAAATCAAGCGAAACAAAATCGCCCGCAACGCCCAGCGTTTTGGAATATCGTCATGTTAAGGTCGGTGATCTTAAGAAAAATGAACTGGTGACGCTTATTCAGGCCAGTCAGCGGCCGGAATTGGCGATTTCTGGACAATGTGCTCATCCCGCGATGCATCTTGGTCAAGAGATCGATATTGCGAGCAACAATAGTGAAGATATTGAAGGGCGCTATATTATTTCCAACATTGCCTACACGCCACTAAACGAGACGAATTTGACTTGCAAGTTTCAAGCAGTGCCAGTCAGTCATATTCCTGCGCCCGAGCGCTTACCCAAGCCGCTAATTGCGGGCGTTCACAACGCTATTGTTGTGGGGGCGAGGGGCTCAAAAGTGGGCGATATTGCGTGTGACGAGCAAGGTCGGGTTCAGGTTGAGTTCTTTTGGGACAAAGCTGCAAGCAACAGTGGCTACATTCGCGTCTCTGAACCATTTGCAGGCAAAGGATACGGTGGCCAGTTCACACCGCGTGTCGGCCATGAAGTTCTTGTTTCATTTCTGCATGGCGACCCTGATGCACCTGTTGTTACGGGCCAAGTTTACACCGAAACGAACAAACCGCCGTTTGCCGAAAAGAATACAAGCAAGTCCGGTTTTCGCACGCAATTGCATAGTGATCCGAACGAGTTGGAATTTGATGACAAGGAAGGCAGCGAATTGATTGCAATTCGCGCTGCCAAGAATTTCGAATTGATCGTTGCCGAAAACGTCGTGCGCGAAATCGAAATGTTGGACACGACTACGATCGGCGAGACAAGCGAACTTGATATTGGTAAAGATTGGACAGTCACCGTCAAAAACTCTCATACCAATGATGCTAACGAAATAACGCTGACTGGCAAAAAAAAGATAACGCTGAAAGTCGGATCTTCTAAGATTGAACTTAGCACGAGTGGGATCTTGATTGATGCACCAAAAGTCGAGATCGCGGGCAAGTCAAAAGTGGATGTCGCTAGCAAAGGCACGCTGTCTTTAGAGGGTATGTCGAGCACATTTGAAGCAAAAACTAAGCTTGATATAAAAGGCCTCAATATTTCAGTGAAAGGCAAAGCAATGGCGACATTTGAATCGCCGCTCACGACTGTAAAAGGCTCTGGCGTATTAACGCTGAAGGGCGGGATGACTATGATCAACTAGGATTTTGAATGCTACGTAAGCTACCCTTTGAGACCAGCGAACCTATCCTCGAGCGTTTTGAACTAAGCGAGGAGGGGGCGCAGATTGTCGAAGCTGAAACGCCGCCCGAAGTCGCATTGCGGGCGTTGTTTGAGGGCAATCATATGGTTGATATGATGAATTATTTCGCACATGGAATGCCGCCGCGTGAAGGTGTCTGTTGGGCTGTTGCGACGATGCGTGATAGGTTTGGAGCGCTTGGTGAGAAGGATGACGAGATCCTGACGCTTGCTGAGAAATGGGTGAAAGATCCGCAAGAAAGCGTGCGCATTCGACTGATGGATGAAGGCGAGACCCTAGAGAACGAAGATCCGTTCAGATGGCTCTGTTGCGCGATTGCTTGGAATGGATCAGGCAGCATTGGCCCCAAAAATGGACCTGTGGTTCTACCCGCGACTGGCTTGCATGCTTCGGCCCTTTTGGGTGCGGTGTCGCTGTTGGTTGGAAAGTCACAAGACGGTATGGCAGCGGTTCACAGCAGCGCTTATCGATACGGACTTGAAGTCGCACAAGGCGGCTGGCCTTTGTTGATAGAGTGACAATTGAAACGGAAAGTTTGAAACTATGCCCGGAATGCCCGCATCACGAATAACTGATATGCATGTCTGTCCGATGGTCACGGTCCTTGTTCCGCATGTTGGTGGACCAATCGTTTCACCTGCGACACCTACAGTATTGATTGGCATGCTTCCGTCGGCCGGAATGGGAAGCATGGTCGTATGCGTTGGCCCCCCCGATACAATCATCAAAGGCAGTGCGACTGTGTTGGTCGGAAAGCGCCCGCTAGCGCGCCTTGGTGACAGTTGCGCGCATGGTGGGACGATAGTGCTGGGTTGTCCAACCGTTCTTGCCGGTGGATAAACGCCGCTTTCAGTGGCAGTGGCATTGAAGAAACTCAGATTTCAAGCGAAAAGCATGTCGGGATTTCGAGACATTTGCCTTGCTAAAAAATGATCATCTGGTTACGCTTAAGTCTAACTTATTGTTTTATCAATTTTTGAGGCGTTCTAGATCTATGGTATCCGTTAATTGGTTCGTTTTCCGCGAAGTGTATTTCAAGATTGTCATCTCAATACTCGCCGTCATTGCATCTATGCTGCTTTTGCAAAGTTCCCTCAACAATCTGAAGTTGCGCTCGCTTGTTGCTGAAGCGACATCGTCGAAACTACAGATTACTGCATCGACAATTGAATCCGCGATTGTGCGCGCTGAAGGTCTTGGTTTGGCGATGGATGAAATGGCGGGTCTGCAAGATTTGCTAGATCGTGAACGCGCCCGTGACGCGAGCATTGTGCGGATCGAGGTTGTTTCTCCGATTGGCGCACCAATTGTTGTTTCCGGTACCATTGCCACCGACGCCAACGATCCAAAGCAAGTTGAACGTTTGGCCAGTGAGCGCGAACAAGCATTTCGCCGAGTTCTTGGCGCGCGCGATAAAGTCACGCTTTTTGATGCCGGACCGCATCTTTATACGGGGCGCATTTTATACGATTCAAGCGATGCTGTGATGGGGGCTATCGTTCTCACGACACCGACGCGACAATATCTAAGCCGTGCAAACCGGTCGCTGAAAAATATGACGAATGCGTATCTCGCGATTTTTGCTTTGGTTGCCGTTTTGTTGGTGCCGTTCATCATCTTCCAATTCTCTGGCGTGCGACACGCTTATCGCGCGCTTGATCCTGATTTGATTGGGACAGTCACTAAAATCAGCGACTTACCCGAAGCTGCTCAAGACATTGTTTCAACGATTGAAGCAGGTCAAAGCGCGTTTTCAATCGCCTCCGCAGAGTTGGATCAATATTTGGAACCACACACGGATGAACATAAATCGGACAAGGCGGGTGAACCGTCATGAGTAACGAGAAAGCTACAGCAAGCGTTTCGCTGATTTCTGGTTTTTCACGCCGACTTTTCTTAAGCACTTCATTAGCGATGATCATTGCGGCCATCATCAGCTTGATTGTCACAGTTGTCTATTTCAACGCTGGTCTGCGCCCCTACCTTGTGGACAAAGCACGTGCGGTTGCTGAGTCAGTGCAACAAGACGTTCAATACGCGATTAGTGTTGGCATTCCTTTTGAGGAAATTCGCGGGTTAGAGCAGCACATAACTACACTGGTCGAGGAACATCCTGAAGTCAGCGAAATGCGCGTTGTTTCTGTGTCTGAGCAATTGGAAATGTCAGAAGCGGGCGTTGCAGAGGTGGTGATCGATAAGGACGCTGAAACTGAAGAGGGTTTAGGCTACCGCGTTATCACATCGATCAGCGAAATTGGATCGATCCTGTTTAGAAGCGGCAATGCGTCCGAAGTCATTTCAGTTGATATCGTTGAGAATGATACGGTCGTTGCCAGCATTGTGTCCGTCGTCGATGAGACCTACATGAACGGCAAAATGACGTCAGTTTTCTTCGACACGCTGGTTATTTTGATCGCCGTTTCACTGGTCGCTTTGGAAGTTGTCGTTGTTTTATCAGCCTCGCAACTTGCGGAACCTTTCCGCGTCGTGGAGCGCGCTTTGAACAGACGCGCAAGTGGTGATTTGCGTCAATATGAGGGCGGGCTAGGTCGTGGCCGTCTGACGAGTTTTGTCAAAACGCTTAACGTCTACAACGCCACCCTAAAAGATCGCGTCAACGTCGCAATCGTGAGCGTTGCAGATGCGGGTCGCAAAGCGATGCTTATCACATTAGCAGAGCGCACAAGTCTTTTCATCACTGACAAGCGCCAACAAGCGTCGATCATGGATGCCCGCATACCGTTGTTTGTTTTCTGTTTCGCCGAAGAGCTGCAAAAGTCGTTTTTGCCTTTGTTCGTGGCGGAATTCTATTCCGATAGTGATTTGTTCTCACGCGACATCATGATGGGTCTGCCGATTTCGGCCTTCATGTTTGTCATCGCAGTCTTCACGCCATTCGCGGGCAAACTGGTAGATAAGTTTGGGAACAGACCTTTGTTTCTAGCAGGTCTCTTGCCAGCCATTGCAGGATATTTATTCTGCTACATGGCGCAAAGCGGGAATGATATTTTGATTGGCCGCTCTATGACGGCTGTTGGTTACGCGGTTATCACTATCAGTTGCCAAAGCTACATCGCAGCTGTCGTCGTTGCAGAAAACCGAGCACGCGGCATGGCTGTCTTTGTGGGCGTTTTGATGACCGCAACGATGTGCGGAACTGCAATTGGTGCGATTTTAGCTGATTGGCTTGGCTACAAACCGGTCTTCTTGGTCGCGACTGGATTTGCGGTAATGGCTGGTATTTTGGGCTACAGCATGCTGAGCATTGATTTGCCAGAGCCAGAGCAAAAGAAGAAACCTGTGGGCGTCAGCAAAAGTCCAATCGCTACGCTTTTGCGCAACTCGCAATTTGTGTTGATCGTTCTGTTTTGCGCGATCCCTGCGAAAGTCATTCTGACAGGATTTCTGTATCTCTTCGTTCCGATCTATCTGGCCAGCTTGGATGCGACCCAGTCTGAGATTGGCCGCGTGATGATGTTGTATTCCTTGATCATCATTCCAATCAGCCCGTTGGCATCCGGTTTTGCGGATCGCCTTGGCAAGAACTTGTGGATGGTCATCGGTGCAACAATTGCATCTGGCATCGTGCTGCTTGGCCTATATCAAAGCGCGAGCGTTGCGATGGTGCTGACTGTGGTTGTCGCCCTTGGTATCGTGCATTCTTTCTTGAAAGCACCGCTGATTGTTGCGGCGATGGAAGCGGCAGAGAAAAGCCCGGACATAACGCGGACAGGCGCGCTTAGCCTTTTGCGCACCAGTGAACGTATCGGATCCGTCATCGGACCAGTCGTCGTTGCTGCGATGTTGGTGGTTCTCGATTTCGGCGAAGTTGCTGCGATCTTGGGAATTACCGTCGCCGTTCTTGGAATTATCATGGCCATCTTGTCCTTCAACAGAAGAGGACCGACCGCTCATGCGTAAGGTTTCATTTAGCCCTTTGATCGCTGTTCTCTTTTACCTTTTTGCAGCGACAGAGCAGGGGGCCGCACAAGGCAGAGCGTCCGAAGCACCCCAGCGCGTTCAACAAATCCACATGGTCGTATGGCGTGGATGTGAAGAAGCGTGTCGTGGTTTCGTGCGCTATTTTGAAGACCGCGCATTGCCCGTAAATGTCACCGTCACAGATGTTGAACGCGACAAAAGCAGGTTGCCAGAGGTTCAACAGCAATTGATTGCCGAAGACCCTGACCTTGTCATTACGTGGGGTACAAGCGTGTCGCGCGGTATCCTTGGGACGATCGAGGATCATCAAACTGCCTCTGCACTGGGTGATATCCCAGCGATCTTCATGATCGTTGCTGATCCAGTTGGCTCGAAACTTGTGGATAGCTATAAAGCTAGCGGACGGCCCTTCATTACAGGCGTGCGCAATCGCGTGCCAGAAGATGTGCAACTTCGTTTGTTGTTTGAGTATTTTCGCCCAGAGAAAATGGGTGTTGTGAATGACCCAAGCGAGCTGAATTCGACGCTAAATACCAATAGTTTGCGCGCGATATCTGATGAACTGTCGTTTGAGCTGGTCGAGCACGTCTATGAACTTGACGATGCTGGCGAAATTTCGGTTGATCAAATTCCCTCGGCGTTGGCGCATCTAAAAGAACGCGGTGCAGAGGCAATCTATGTCGGCTCCAGTTCGTTTAACCTTGAAAACCGTGAAGCTTTTGTTGAAGCTGCTAACTCGCTGAGCCTTCCCGTTTTCAGCGCTTATACGCAGATGGTGAAGGATGCAGGCGCTTTGATGGCGATTGGCACAAGCTACGCCAACGTTGGACGTCTGGCCGCGGTTCAAGCCGAACAAGTTGTTCTGAATGGCGCAATCCCGGGCGAGCTGCCTATCAAATCGCTAAACCGGTATTCGGTCATTCTCAACATGTCGACGGCCAGAGCATTGTCGCTGTATCCGCCTTTGTCCTTGTTAACAGTGGCAGAAATTGTACGATGAAGCTGGGTTAATTTAGGGGGGATGCGTAACATGAGTAGCTTGGCAGATAATATATCAGAAGACGCACCGTTTGGCGTATTCCTCAAAGGTGAAAAAACCACCTACCGCGCGTTGCGTTCCGCGTTCAATTCGGGTCAGGCCAATTGGCGTAGCCTATCAGAGACGCCAGAATCCTTAGAGGATCGTGAAAAAGCCGCAAACAATTCAGTAGCTTGGGCAGCGCTTGCAGAACTATGCGAGACTTGTTTGAACGAAACTTCCAAAGATTTGGAAGTGCTGTCTTGGTATGTCGCGTCGCAAATTCATGCAGCTAAGCCATTAGAGCAGTGCCGTGATGCTTTGCAGCTTATGGAAGGCCTTGTTGCGTCGAGCATCGATACTTTGCAACCGGTCCCGCCTGTTGAAAAACTAAAAGGCGAAACTGATGATGCTCGTGCAAGCGAAATTGCAGAGCTTAAGATGCGTCCATTCGTGCAATTGTTTGGTGAGGTCGAAGGAACCGGTTTGCTTAACGGACCCCTCACCAATTTGCCGCTGATCGGTGAAGTCACGTTTGGCAAATTTATTCTTGCCAACAAAGACGGAACGATTAGCGATTTAGCTGCTGAAGTTGGAGCACATATTTCGGCTGAGTCAGACGCGCTGACTATCAAGATTGAAGCCCTGCAACAGATGGCGTTGACGATTGTTGCGCTAGAAACCAATGTCAAAAATTTTGCTCAAAAACACGGGCAGGTGCCTCCGCTTATCGGATATGGCGCGCGTTTGGTGAATGATGTGCTAGCTGCCATTCTAACATTGGTTGAAGGTCTAGGTTTTCCATGGCCCGGAGACAGCGGCGAAGCAGAAGAAGAGGCTCCACAAGGTCAAAGCGAAAGTGACGGCGAAACTGTTGCTGTTCAAGCGGCTCCCAGTGCTGGTCAAAGCGGCGGCAGTGGCGGCGGCGGGACGGGTTTCAACATCAACGCAAATGTATCAAACCGCCATGACGCGCTGGTCGCGATCGCGAAGCTTGCAAAGTATTTCCGCAAATCCGAACCGCATTCACCGATTTGTTTGTTATTGGACCGCGCTGTGCGTTGGGGCAATCTGAACGCCGCAGAGCTTTACCGTGAAATACTTAGCGACGGCAGCGTTGGAATGTCGCAAATGGCATTGATGACGGGGCTTGAAAGCCAAGGGTTCGCGGACAATTTCGGACACAAAGGCGCAGGGGCAGCTGGTGGGGTCGAGCATCCTGAACTATCCAATTACGCCGCCGCGATTCCGAAACCAGCAACACCAGTCGAAAACAACGTTCAGGTGCAACAATCGCCGGTTGCTCAGCCATTAGTTGCTAATGCACAGACGAATGTGCAATCGTCTGACACTGTAGAATCGGCAGCAGTTCCAGAAACGACCGAAACACCACCCGAGAATTTACCAGTCGCAGACTTTGAATGGTAGTAAGAAACGATCAATAAACCCAAGTGAAAGGATCACAAAATGTCTGGCTTATATATGCGTATCGACGGAATTGACAGCTTCAAAGGTATGGCGAGCGTACCTGATATTGCTGGTAAAAAGGGCTTTTTCCCAATTGGACAATTCAATGTTGGTTACTCGCGTTCGATCTATGTTCAGGTTGGTGCCGCAGGCGATGCAGAGAGTGGAATTCCAGCGTTAAGTGATGTTAGCATTTCTCGTGAACCAGATGCAGCTTCTGCCATTTTGGAGACGCTTTTCTTTGCTCCGGGCGAAAAAGGTAAAACAATCGAAATCGTTGAAACGCGCACCAACAGTTCTGGCGACGGCATTCAGCCACGTCGTGTCGTTTCATTGGAAGAAGCACGTCTTTCCAGCTATTCAACCGATGCTGGCGGCTGCGCAATGAGCATTGCTTACACAACAATTTCCATCACGCATTACTTCCAAGATGAAGCTGGTAAAGTTGAAAAAGGCGATGTTGTTAAGTTTGACCTGAAAACGGGCAAGCTGGTTTCTGGCAATCAAGACGCTAAGAAGTAAAAAATTCAGGAGGATTTAATATGGCACTTAATGCGCAACAAAAACGCGTCAGTAAGAACCGCGTCAGCATCACGTACGATGTTGAAGATGGTGGTTCTGTTCAAAAGAAAGAGCTGGCTTTTGTCACTGGAATGATCGGTGGTTATTCCGGTGATCGCACCGACAAAGAGCCGCTCGAAGAGCGTACGTTCTACAATGTGGATAAAGACAACTTTAACGACGTTATGACGCGCGTTGGTCCACAACTCACGTTTACTGTCGAGAATAAAGTTCAGGACGACGGATCCGAGTTTGAAGTCGATCTCGATTTCAAATCTATGAAAGATTTCGAACCTGATGCGATTGTCGACAAGGTTGAGCCACTGCGCAAGCTGGCTGAAACACGTGAAAAGCTTATGACATTGGTCGCCAAAGCAGATCGTTCGCGTGACTTGGAAAAGGTTCTGAAGGAAATCCTTCAGGACGGTGATTTGGTCAAAGCACTCGGCGACGAGCTTGGCACTGGTAACGAAGAATAGGGAGGCCTGATATGTCAGAAAATGAAGCAGCTGGAGGCGGCGCTGCCGCCGCGGAAGAAGTTGAAGTAAGCCTGCTGGATCGTGCGCTACAAGCCACGGTTCAGACTCCAGAAGATACTACCAAAGAACTATTGTCTGTTCTGACATCGCAAGCGATGGAAGGATCTTTGGTTTGGGATCAAAATGTGGGTGTTACAATCCGCAAAGCTGTCGCTGAGATCGACAAACTGATGTCAAAGCAGATGTCGGCGATCATGCAGAATGACAAGTTTCAAGCGCTTGAAGGGTCTTGGCGCGGCGTGCAAAAAGTTGTGCGCGAAACTGAAGTTGGCACTGCTCAGAAGATCAAGCTGGTCGATTACAACAAAGAAGAGTTGCTAGAGCAGTTCGAAGATGCGCCTGCGGTCGATCGCAGCCCGCTCTTTGAAGCGCTTTATCAAGACGAGTTTGGTACAGCCGGTGGTGAGCCTTACGGCGCGCTCATTGGTGACTATTATTTCGGCGCGGGCGACGAAGATGTTGCTTTGCTGACTTATATTGCTGAAACGGCGGCTGCGTGTCACGCACCATTCGTGGCGGCGGCTGGCTCTGACATGTTCGAGTACAAGAGCTTTGAATCATTTGCTGAAGGCCGCCCTGTTGCCGCTGGTTTTGATTCACCGTCTTATGCAGCTTGGAACGGGTTCCGCGATAGCGACGAAAGCCGCTATGTCACGTTAACCTTGCCAGCCACACTTGCGCGTCTTCCTTATGGTGCGTCAGGTGGAAAAGCGAAAACCTTTGATTTCCACGAACTCGCGACAGATGCGGACGGCAATCAGCGCCCGCAAGACAATAGCGAATTGGTGTGGTCAAACGCTTGCTATGAAATGGCGCTTAAGATGAACCAAGCCTTCACGGCATTTGGTTGGTGTACTGCTATTCGTGGTCTGGATAATGGTGGCAAAGTCGATCAGCTTCCTAATCTGACCTACAAGAGCGATGCAGGTGATGTGAAGCAAGCCTGTCCTACAGAAGTCAATCTGACGGACGAGCGTGAAAAAGAGCTGTCTGATCTCGGATTTTTGCCATTGGTTCACTATAAAAACACTGCGCACGCGGTGTTTATCGGTAGCCAAACTGCGCAGCGTCCGAAAACCTTTGTCGACAATGATGCGACGTCAAACGCTGCGATTTCTGCACGTTTGCCCTACATCATGGCGGCGAGCCGGATCGCTCATTATCTTAAGGTGATGGGTCGTGATATGCTTGGTTCCAACTTGGAAGCAAATGATATCAAGGCAGATCTTCAGTCTTGGATTAACCAATACACCAATGCTGGTGCGATGGGTAACTCTGAGCGTTCCAAGACACCACTTGCAGAGAGCACAATTGATGTGATCGAGCAGCCGGGTAAGCCTGGCGCTTATTCTGCGGTGGCTTATTTGCGACCTTGGTTGCAGCTTGAAGAACTGTCCACATCAGTTCGCATGGTTGCAAAGATTCCAGGCTAGAGTGATCCATTGATCATTGACGCTTCAAATCAAGATCCATTCCCCCTTGGCGACTTTGCCGTGGGGGGGATGGATACAGATGACAATCGTTTGAACCGGTTAAAGACCCGTTTTCAAACGATCTCTCAGCTTACATCGGTATTGCGACGAACCGTTCTTGAAATCGATGCTGTGCTGAATGCTCAGTTAACAGAAATTATTGAAGCCCGTCCTTTTCAGGAATTGGAAAGCCGTTGGAGTGGTTTGGCCAGTGTTGTCTGGGCCGCCAACATGGCTCCTATGTTGAAGATTAAAATGCTTGATCTGAGCTGGGAAGATCTGTCGCGCGATTTGCACTATAACAATGAAATCCGTCGTTCGATCCTGTATCGCCTTTTGGGTCAGAACGAGCTGGATACCTTGGGCGGCGAGCCTTTTGGGATCGCGATGATTGATCACGGCTTGTCTACAAGTTTGGACACTGAATTTGACGATCTCTACACGGCCCAATTGATCTGTAGCATGGGCGAAGCCTGCATGTGCCCGATCATCATGAGCTTTTCGGATGATTTCTTCGGTGAGACCGATGCCGCGTGGTTCACGGATCTTGAACGTGTCAGCAAAGTTTTGAATGGTGGGGACTACCGAGATTGGCAAGCTTTGCGCGAACTCGATAACGCGCGTTTCTTGGGTATAGTTTTGTCTAAGACCCAATTGCGTGGTCGGTATCAAGATCGCGAAATGGGCTTTCTCTATCATCAATGGCCCAGCCAAAGTGATGGTCTGTGGGCGACTGGGTGTTACGATTTTCTGCGCACTGTCATTGCCGAATACAACAGATGTGCTTGGTTCGGCTTTTTGAAGCTCGTAACCAATCAACCCGGTTTGGGCGCAGTTCTTAGTCCAAGCTTGCACCCATTGCCAGACGGCTGTGCGCGAAGTGAACGTGCGAACATTCGTATGACGCGAAACCTAGCACATGCTTATTCCGAAAACGGCCTGATCGCGATTGCCGAAAGCACCAAGAACAATCTGCTCTATTTTGTTGGCAACCGCACGGTGACCAATTGCAACGGTTCCAGTCAAAAGGAAATTGTGACGCAATTACAGTCTGTAATGGTTGCTTGCCGGATCGTTCACTATGTCAAAGTCAGAATTAGATCTTTGATTGGCCAAGTGAAAACAGCGGCAGAATGCGAACTGACTTTGAACAACTGGTTTGACGCCTATGTTTCACCGTCAAGTTCTTCGACCGAATTACAGGCCAAGTATCCACTAAGAGGCGCGCGCGTTAGCGTGTCGGATTCCAGTTCAGATGCTGCACGGTTCCAGTGCGAAGTGATTGTTCGGCCCCAATATCAGATCGACAATGTTCTTGGGGATATCACGCTGAAAACTGACTTCGGCCCGACAAATCTAGCGGAGCCAGCATAACATGGGCTTTGCAACTGCATTTTTAGGCGCCCGCGCGCAAGAAACCCCCGAAGCCAAAATCGCAACGAACGTGCAAACGCTTTTGCAATCAATTTCACCTGAATTCGAAGTGGAACGGGCCTTGCATAACGTGCATGCGTCAAATCTTTGTTACGGTGTGCCAATGACTTGGGCGCTCGGTGACGGCGAAAGCAGTGGGCAGATGCGAGGCATGTTGCGTGAAAGGCTGAACCGCTTTGAACCGCGCTTGTCGGTACTTTCTGAGATCGAACTTCACGAAGACACAGACCTCAACACGGTGACGTTTTTCATTGCGGGTGGCATGAAGAATAACTCCGGCACCGAAGCCGTCGAGATAGAAACCACGCTTTCGCGCATGGATCAATATGTGGAGGAGGCGTCCTAGATCATGGAACAAATTCTTCAGTATTACGAAACCGAATTAGACTATATGCGACGTTCTTTTCAAGAATTTGAAAAGAGCCATCCGCAAAAAGCAAAAGCGTTAGGAATTTCTGCCGGACGCAGCACCGATCCTGATGTTCAACGTTTGGGCGATTCACTTGCGCTACATGCGGCGCGACTGACGAAGCGTATGGATGATACGTTGCCTGAAACTGCGCTTGATTTGATCCGTGTTCTAGCGCCAACGTTCTTGCTTGGCGCGCCAAGCTATGCGGCCGTTAAACTGGATGAAACCACGGAAGCTTTGGCAGAGACGATCCAGCTCGCATCGGGGTGCGAGATGCCAGTTGCATCAGAAAATGGGTTGGAAAAGTGCCGCTTTACTGTGGCGCGCGATGTGAAACTTGTCCCCGTCAAGGTGACATCCGCCAGTTTTGAACGCGCACCTTTTCGGTTTGATCCACCTGCGGAATTTCGGGGCAGTGAAGCTGCGATTTGCCTTACTTTGCAGACCATGGATGCAAGTCAAACGCTGGCAGATCTTTCGATTGATGCGCTTGAGCTTTATGTCAGCGCGGAAGGTGCGCGAAAACAACGCATTATCGATGTTCTAAGCGGCGATGTTGTTGGCATTGGTTACGGGATTGTGCGCAAGGGCGGCGCATCCAGCAAAGAGACATTTCCATTAGACGCTGCACAGTTCAATCTAAGCATGTTGGCGGAAACCAAGACGTTTCTTCCTCGTGAGAAGACCCAAATGGCGGCCTTGTCTCGGCTGCGTGATTTTCTGGCCTATCCTGACAAAGCCGCGTTTTTTAGATTGTCTGACACGGACCGCAGCTTTTCTAGCCACGAATGCAGTGCTATTGAAATTCGGTTTTTCCTGTCTAATCAGGGGGCTAAACAGCTTAGCGAAATTTCGACGGGTGACTTTTCAACAAATGTTGTACCAACGGTTAACATCTATTCTGATTATTCAAGACCTGCGCGCTATGACTACGCGCGCCTTCAGATGCCGATCAAACCTGAAACCAGCGACGCGATGGAAGTGGACTGCCTGCAAATCAAGAACGTTCGCAAGCTGACCCCAGATGGTGAAAAAGAATTAACCGGTATCACCTCGTCGCAAAGACGTGCGATAAGCAATCTGCCGGTTTGGCAAGAACGCTATCAAACTGGCGAATTTGATGCCGCACGGCGCGAGATCAGCTTTTCAACGCTTGCGGATCATGGGAGCGACCCGGCGCCATTGGATTTTGTCGCAGAGATGTTTTGCTCAAACGGACGGGCTGCGTTTGCGACGCGTCCGGGGACAGAGGTCTTATTTTCTGACGAAGCGCTCGCAGAATGTCCGTTCAGACTGATCGACGAACCCACAGCGCCAATCCCGCCTGACGTTAAGGTGGAGCGGCTTTGGGATGTTTTGTCGATGATCAACGGCAACTATTCCACGGTCTTCAATTCGTCCGAACCTGCCGAAGCCTTAAGGGAGGCGTTGCATCTGTCTTCGCCCTCAGGATTTGCAGATGCCGCAGGCGCCATTTGGGACGTTAAAGTGAGCCAATCCATCGCACCCATTCGCGTTGGGAAGAAGATGCTTTTGTCTGCTGGTAGTCAGATTGAAGTTGTCCTTGATGCAGATGCGTTGCCATTCGCCAAGAATGTTTTCGCAACCGCGCTGCATTTCTTCTTTGCCGCAATGGTCAGCTATGATCGCTTCTTTTTGCTAGAGGTCCGCGAGCGCGGCATTGAAAAGCCGTTCAGAGTCTTTCCCAGACAGCATGGGGGGCAATTATGCGGTTAGCGGATAAATCCTCACGTCGTTTGGTTGATGTCGAAGTCCTGCAAGCGGATAGATTGCAAGATCGAAGTTATAAATCAGCGTTGGCGCGCGGCGCGTTTGATCCATTTCCTGACGGAACCCACACCGCAGGGCCTGATCACAACAGTGGCGCATTAGCGAAAAACAGTGGCATTACCGAATTTGGCTTGTCCGGCGGCGCACTTTCGGGATTTGACGGCGCTTTGCCCGAGCATATTCAAGAAGCGCTTCAACGCGGCCTGCATGAGAACGATGAAAGTCTGAAAGACTTTCTGGCAATATTTGATCGCCGCCTGATGCAATTGGATATCCGCGCGCGAAAAGCGTCCGTTTTAGTGGCAACACAGGACGATGGTGCCAAAGAAGATGCAAATGTCATTGATCGACTGATGCGCATGGTCACGAAAGTCAAAGACGATCAGCGATATCTAAAGCTGTTGTTTCCTTTGCTGTCCCGAATCCGCAGTTTGGATGGCTTGCGAGACGTGGTTAGTTGGCTCACTGACAGGGACGTCAAAGTGTCAGTGAATTTTGACACGGTTCATTCGATTGATGCCTCAAGCCGTACGACATTATCAGCCAAACCAAGCGGTAATGCTGGTTTGGGACATGGCACATTACTCGGACGATTTGGCCGCGCACCTTTGGGGCGGATCGCGATTTCCATCGCTTGCACTGACAGACAAGACCTAGATCGGCTTGCATCCAGCTCGGATTGGTCAAACGAGCTCAAGCAAGTCATCACGCATTTCTTGCGCGATCCAGTACCTGTTACGATTTACGCCGATGTTATGCGGCACATGCTAAACGCACCGCGATTATCTGCCAAAAAGCAAATCGGCGATCGCCTTGGTGCCTATAATCTTCTTAACCCTGAGCGTGCGCCTAACCAACGCGCATCAATTAAACTTACCGAAATTTCAATTTAAGGAACACGCAATGGCTAGCCTAACAAAACTTGTTGCAAGACTATCTCCGACTCTAAAAGTCTCTTTGGAGAATGGGGTTGGCGAAGCCATCAAACGCAAAGCTGCGGCTGTCGAGACCGGACATTGGCTTTATCATATCCTATTTGGCAAAGACGCAGAGCTTCAGGCGTTCCTAGAAGCGCAGGGCGTCAATATGAGCACGCTGCAAGCAGAGTTAGAGCGTGCAATGCCAATCGGATCTGGCGACGGTGGGCGTCAGCCAACGATTTCTGGCTCGGTTACGAAATTGATTGAACAAGCTTGGCTTCATGCGTCAGTTGAAATGAATTTGGGCCAGATTACCCCAGAAGTGTTCTTCTTGGCGACACAACTGCCCAATTCCCTTGGTGTGCGTGCTGAACCACTAGAAGCATTGAAGCCGATGTCGACAGATGCGTTGCAAGCGTTTTGCACGGATCGCGGCAAAGCCGTCGCAGCGTCTGGTCCTGGTGGCGGTAGCGGCGCACCAGCGGGTATTACCGGAGATGGTACGGCATTAGAGAAATACACAATCAACCTCACGGAACGTGCGCGAAATGGTGAATTAGATACGGTGCTAGGGCGCACCACAGAAGTCGCGAAAGCAATCGACGTGCTTTTGCGCAAACGCCAGAACAACCCAATTTTGCTGGGTGCTCCGGGTGTCGGTAAAACAGCTGTTGTCGAAGGACTGGCGCAAAAGATTGCGTCTGGTGAAGTGCCAGAGCAATTGCAGGGTGCAGATTTGGTCAGTCTGGACATGGGACTGCTGCAAGCAGGCGCCAGCGTAAAAGGCGAATTTGAAGAGCGCCTGAAGAATGTGATCAACGAAGTTCAGGCGTCCGAGACTCCTATTATCGTGTTCATCGACGAAGCGCATACGATGATCGGGGCAGGCGGCACAGAAGGGCAGAACGATGCGGCCAACTTGCTGAAACCTGCTTTGGCGCGCGGTGAGTTTCGCACAGTTGGTGCGACGACCTTCGCAGAATATAAGAAATACTTTGAAAAAGACCCGGCCTTGTCGCGTCGTTTCCAACCTATCACCATTGAAGAACCCAGCCGTGACGCCGCGATCAACATTCTGCGCGCGGTTGCTGAAGGTCTTAGCAAACACCACGACGTCTTTGTGCGCGAAGAAGCGATCAAAGCTGCGGTGGATCTATCGGTTCGCTTCATGCCTTCGCGCCGTTTGCCTGACAAAGCGATTAGCTTGATGGACACGGCCTGTGCTCGGGTTGCTTTGTCACAACACGCGCGCCCAGCTCAGATCGAAGGGCTTGAGGAAGAGTTGCGCTTTATCGAAGCGGAGCTTGCCAAGTCTATGTCTGACGCACGCGTCTTTGGTGAACCGGAATTTGATCCAACAGAGTTGAATTCAAGCATCGAGGATCTTCGCACAACGGTTGCAGACCGCATTTCACTTTGGGAAGATCAAAAGGAAAAAGTTGCGCATCGTTTAGAAGTTGCGCGCGCGTCGATGGAAGACGAAAACGCGACGACGCCAATGTCGGAAGCCTCTGTGGAAGACGAGGACGTGATTGTGCATCCTTGGGTGACCCAAGCCACAGTTGCTGAAATCGTGTCGGATTGGACTGGCGTCCCCGTTTCTAATCTTGGTGCGAGTGAAGCGGAACGTTTGCTCGCACTCGAAGATACGCTCAAAGAGCGCGTGATTGGTCAGGATGCGGCGATCAACGCGATTGCACGGTCTTTGAAGATTTCGCGGGCAGGGCTGACGGATACACGCAAACCGATTGGCGTGTTCATGATGTGTGGTCCGTCGGGCGTTGGTAAAACCGAAACAGCACTTGCGATTGCCGATCAGTTTTTTGGCGGTGAAGACGCTGTTACGACGATCAACATGACCGAATTCAAAGAGGCACACAAAGTCTCGATGTTGCTGGGTGCGGCGGCTGGATACGTCGGCTACGGCAAAGGCGGTGTTTTAACAGAGGCCGTGCGACGTCGGCCATATTGCGTGCTTTTGCTGGATGAAATGGAAAAGGCGCACCGTGAAATTCACGACATCTTCTTCCAGATTTTCGACAAAGGTCACATCAGCGATAGCGAAGGCAATGAGGTCGATTTCCGCAACACGATTATCATCATGACATCGAATGCGGGTGGCGAAGAGATTCGCGACTATATAGATAGTGTGGATCACGATCCTGACTCTGACGAGTTAAACGCGCATTTGCGACCGTTGCTGCTTGATTTCTTTAGCCCTGCTTTCATTGGCCGCACCGAGCTGATCGCGTATCGTCCGCTAACGCCTGAAGTGGGTGGCATGTTGACGGAAATTCACTTGAACCGCATCAAAAAGCGTATTCATGCGCAATATGGTGCAGCGTTTGCGTGGGAACAGAGCTTTGTGGATTACGTTGTAAACTCCAATTCCGACCCGCTTTCGGGTGGTCGCGCGTTGGAAGCGATTATTAACAAAAACTTCCTACCCAAATTGGCCGAGTATTGTATCAGCAAGGTCATTGAGGGTACACAACTGGAAACCATCACAGTCGCTCATGATGGAGAAGAAGTCGTACTCACTATGGAGTAATGCCATGCGCCTTAACCGTTTATGTTCCAATGTAGTCGCCGCGATATTCGCGGCGGTGCTCTCTTTCTTGCCAAGCGCATCAATCGCGCAGGGTGCGCAACCATTGCGTCTCGCGACCCAAGATTTGCCACCCTATCAAATGATCAAAGGCGATCAGATGGTCGGCATTGCTGTGGAACGTGTGAAATGCGTGCTCGACGGAATGAATATCCCATACGAGTTTCACATGACGTCATGGTCGGACGCGCAATTGGGGACGGAAACGGGCAAGTTTGATGGCTTCTTTGTGGGCTCTTCAAACTCTTCGCGCGCACGCTATTCTGTGCCAACTGAGCCGGTCGTGTCAGAAAGCCTTGCGTGGTATTTGCCGTTTAATTCGGACATAAATCCAGACAATGCAGTTGACGCGCTGCGTGCAAGGTATAGTGCAAAATTCGCAACATCCAAATGGCGTTACCTGCACCGAAACGGCTATAATGTTGTGATGCGACCTCGCGATGCAGATTCTCTGTTGAATATGTTGTTAGTGGGTGACGTGGATGTTGCTTTAGAGTATGAGCTTATTTTTTCACATTTCATGGTGGAACGCGGTTTGAGCGAGAAACAGTTTCAGAAAATTCCCTTCCGCCGCCAGAAAATGGGTGTGCATTTTGCGCAGCGATTTGTTGATGCGAACCCGCTATTCTTGGGCAGCTTTAATGCGCGTCTCACTCAATGTGTGTTGTCTATTCAATGACTTTAAGCGTTCAACTCATTCAGATTCCGTCGGCCGAAACCGTGCCCAAACGTGAGTTCTACATTAATAGCTCAACAATCAAGATCGGTCGGGATTACTCGGCAGACATTTGTTTGCCGGACATTTCCGAAAAGATGTCACGGGTGCATCTTATGGTGTTCCGCCTAGACAACGGCGGTTACACGGTCACGGACACAAGCACGAATGGCGCCAAACTTAATAATGAACCTTTGGCGAAAAAAGAAGCGCAATCGCTAGATGACGGCGATGTCCTAAGTTTTGCGGGATACCGTTTGTTGCTGGGGATCGTTGAAAATGTGGTTGTGGACGATTCAATTGAATTAGTTTTAGAGCGCACGTTTGATCGTCAAACTGACATTTCAAGCAGTGAGCCGATTTTGGCAGACCAAGAGATAGAAGAACTTCCCGTTGAACCTGATAATGGGTTTTCACAAAGCGAAGTCGATTTGGATTCTGATCTGTTGTTTGACCCATTCGCGGAAGGGCCGACAATTTTGGAAAGCGATGAAAGTCAAGTCGCAATGAACAATCGCGCAGATATGGATATGGATGTAGAATTTGGCGACGAGCCTCAGGTCACCAAGATGGCGCAACACATGGGGGCGAATAGCCTGCAAGATATCTACGCACGCGCTGGTATGCGCCGCGAAAATGTCATCGAAGCGATGGAGCGCGCACTAGAGAAATTTCTGAACGAGTTAGATCCGAGCGAGCTGCAAGCAGATTACGATGAATATATCCCAATGCTTGCTAGTCGTAAAAAGCGTTATTGGACAATTCACCGCCGCCAATTTGGCAAAAAACGCGCCAATGGCGAATTCCGCCGCACATTCATGTCGCTCTTTGCGGAAGAGATGCGCAAGCTATGACGCGTCGCTTTGTTCAAATTGCCACACTTTTGTGCATTTCGCTCGTAGTGTTAGGTGCCTGTGTCAACAATGACAAAAAGGCTCCGAAAAACAAAACAATTGGTATCGAGGCGGGTCCGAACGCGAACCAATATAACGATTCAGCTAATCCGATTGTGATACGTCTGTACCAACTCAGTTCGCGCACCGAATTTGAAGCAGCTGAGTTTTGGGGCATTTTTAACAATGATGCGCCTGATCTTGCAGGGGCAATTCTAGACAAACGCTCGCTTTCACCGCTTTACCCGGGTGAGAAACGCTTGGTCGCCTTTGATTTGCAACCAGATGTATTTTATTTCGCCGCTTTTGCGGAATTTTCTGATTTTGAAAACCAGCAATTCAAAGCCGTGGTCCCAATGAGTTTCAAGCGACTTGATAACGGTGTCACTATCTCAGTGACGTCTTCTGGCGTATCCATACAGTTCCGCAAGATTGAAGATGAAAAAGAGGATTCGGAAAAGAAACCTGGCCTATTGGCTAAGCTGTTTCAAGGTCTCCTGGGGGGTGGCAAATGACGAACGGATCAGTAGTTTGGAGCGAGGGCATGTTCATTGCTCCTCAGCATTTCCAGCATCTGGATGTGACACTTCAGAACTACGTTAATGAAGTGGCACAGTTAGATCTGCGCTACGGCGACTATGGCGTCAGTCTTTTAGACATCAATCTTGATATGCTTAAAATCGGTAAGATTGCAATTCGCGATGCTGCGGGTGTTTTCCCTGATCGTTTGTTCTTTCGTTTGTCCAAAGAGTTGGTCGCTGATATTCCAGATGGTGTTGTCGAAGAAACAGTTCATCTTGCGATACCACTTGCGATCATGGGCAATGTTCAATTTGGCGAACAGGGCGAAAAGGTACGCATGATAAAATTGCGCACAGAACTGCGTGATCTCAACGATCCGTCCAATGAAGCGATCGACACTGAACTTGCGCATGCGGGTGTTTGCCTGCGTTTAGGTAGCGAAGATTTCTCTGGTTTTGCCTCGATCCCAATTGCGCGTATTCTGGAAAAGACGGCGGAAGGCAGTATTGTCCTCGATCGTTCATTCGTGCCACATGTTTTGCGTATACAAGCCGCCAAAGTGCTGACAGAGCGTCTGGAAGAAACCATCGCACTGGCGCGTGCGCGCGCTTCTAACGCGGCAGGTCGCGTTGCTGCGGACACTGGGACGCGAAGTGAGTCCAGCTTGATGACGGAACGGCAAGAGTTGCAGACGCTTAATCGCTGGCTTTTGAAATTACAGAACGAAGTCGTTGCAGGTGCTATTGGGCCGCGTCGATTGTTTCAAGACTTGGCGAGCATGTCCGTAGAACTTGATGCGATCTTGGGGCAGGCGACTGATCCAGACTTGATCTACAATTCCGACAAAATGCCCGCCGCCTTCGAGACTATTTTCGCAAGCTTGCGTAGAAAACTCACACTGGTGAAATCCGCAAGCGTCATGGCTTTGTCGTGGAATACAGAATTGTTCGAAACGCGACGTGTGCTGCGCTTGATCATCCCAGCACCGGTCCTCAGCGAAGGACGCCGTCCGATCCTTGCGCTAAGTGGTCCAGACAATGCGAAAGCTTTGTCTGAACTCGGGCCGTTAGCATGCAAACTTGCAGGATTGTCGGCGATGCCCGAACTTGTCGCACGCGGACTTCCGGGGATCGAACTTCAAGCAATGAGCGTTGCGCCGCCAGAATTACGCAGTCGAGCTGATGCTGCGTTCTTTGCAGTCAATACAAGTAGCGAATTTTGGCAACGGTTCTTAGAAAAGCGCGAAGCTCTTGCACTTCACATCGATGATCGTATCCGAACAGTGGATGCGATTTTATATATGTTAGATTAGGTATGGTCGAGCAACCACTAGTAACGGCCACGATTACGATCACGCCTGAAGGTGTGGCCGATGTCAAAGGTGTGCCCTTGGCACCTGTTTCTGCCAGTGATTTACAGACGTTTGATCGCACGCTCGCGCATTATGCGGGTTCCAAAAACACATTGATCAATGCGTCGGCGGAATTACTGGCCGTCTGCGGAACGATCTCTCGGATGCAAGCTGGCGAACAACTGAATGCGACCCGTTTAGAAATGTCGCGCGCGATCATTGATCTGAAATACAAAATTGTGCGCATGGATTACCCGCCATCAGTTGCTGAGAACCTGTGCCTGTTGTTTGCGATCGCACTGGATGAACTTATTCTGGTTAGCCCTTGGGGTCCGGAAAGTGGTTGGGAGAACCGTACGCTTGCTGCAGATCTGTTCGGTTTTCGCGATGGTGGTGATCGGTTTTACAGCATTGCAGATCGCGCTTTGATGCAGCCCCGTGCGCTGCGTGAATTTATCGAAATCATCTACATTTTGCTCAAGCTCGGGTTTCGTGGGAAATACAGTCGCAGCAATGAACACGAACGCGATCGCCTTATTGATCGTTTGGAATCCGCGTTAAATCTGTTTGCTCAAAAGACAA
Organism: Planktotalea sp.; assembly: GCF_018607965.1. Taxonomy (GTDB): domain Bacteria; phylum Pseudomonadota; class Alphaproteobacteria; order Rhodobacterales; family Rhodobacteraceae; genus Planktotalea. The sequence continues at coordinate 9,341 of NZ_JABBAM010000114.1, read as the reverse complement.
CCGTAGAACCAATTGGGCGTGACGTAAACGATAGCACGCCGCCGTCGCATATCATTCCTACACGCTATAAATTGATCGTGGCAGGTCTGGCGATTGTGGCTATCACACTGGTCTCGCTGGGTTTGCACCGTCAGTGGCAAAATTCACTGCGCGCGGATTTTCTGGAAAAGCGCGAGATTGCTGAAGGAGCTAGCGACAATAGCTTCGTATTTTCAAGCGAAACCGGCACAGTCACAGTGGTGTCGGGCAAATGAGCAAGACAAAAATCATCAAGATCGCATTGTTGATCTTTCTTATTGTTGTGCTGTTTCAGCTTGGCTGGATCATTGTGACGTGGCTGATGGGAACACCGTTTGGCTCGGGGCGCTATATTTGGCTTGGCGTCCTTATTGCAGTGTCGTTGATCGTCTTGATCGTTACATTGATCTATCGAACCCGCATTTGGGTTGTTGATCCCGTTATGGTCAAACTGCGCGAGCTACGGCAGGCTGCGAAGAAACAGTTTCGCCAAGCTGCGTCACGCGCACGCGCGATTGATAAGCGAAACGACTATGTGCCGTGGAACTTGTTCCTCGCAATGCGCAAGGAAAGCCGATCAACCTTAATGGCTGAATTGGGCTATGTCTCTTTTGGTGATCCTGTCAGCTATAAGGGGTTGGTGTTTAGCACTTGGACCTCGCCAACCGCTGTTGCGTACCGCGTTGAGATAGATGCTGGCGAAGAGCTGTCTTTCGATCTGCTAGACGTTATTTTGAAGTTGCTGTTCAAAAACAGACCCAGCATGGCGATCAATGCCGCATATGTCGAATATGAACTCGCCGATCTTATGCAATCTGCAGCTACGGAAGTTGGCAACATAACAACGACCAACCGGATCCTTAATGTCGTATCGGATCAATTTGGAATTGACGTTCCTGTTCATGTCACGCTGACCGGTCTGGAACACTTGCCTGATCTTGCACGCGCGGCGATGCTTACTGGACAGATGGGCGAAGAAGCTATCTTTGGTGGGTTCCTTACGCGCGATAGAGCCAATTTGGGAGAGCGGATTGATCATCTGTTTGATAATATGGTCAATGCTTTGAACGCGGATCAGTTGACGGCCTTGCAAAAGCAAATCTCGCCTGAATTCTGTGCGGCTTTGCTAAACGCGCCGTTCCAGCTATCGCTTGTTCAGGCCCAGTTAAAATCGCGCATGTCTACTTTGGTGCAGGCAAGGCCACCGCGCCAAGATCCGCTAAATCTGCATAGCATCGCATTTGTAGGTGGGCGCGTTGAAATGGAGGCCGTCGATCCGTTAAGTCAAGTGGCCGGATCACGGTTTTTCAGCTCTGTTCCGCTTGCGAGTTCGCTTGGCGAAGCGACCGATAGCGTCACAATCGAAAATGCAGGGCTTTTGGCGTCCGCCTATCATCGCGAAGGTTTTGCGATAAAGCCAAACAGGAGCCAAAGCGCGCAAAGAAGCTTAAACGCGACAGCTTGGTCTCTTGTGCTTTTGGGGATCGTTGCTTTGTTTGGATACCTAGTTTGGGACAATTACAGATCATATACGGCAATCAACGATAGGTTAGAGAACTCTTTTGATCGCTACTTTGAAGAAGTTTCAAAGCTGACGACAGACTCCGATTTTCTGGTGCAGCGTGTCTTAAGTTTGCAGCCTATCCGTGAGGAACTTGAAAGCTACGACGTTTTGGACGAAATACCGCGCAGAGCATATCTTCCCAATTGGTCAATGGAGCGCATGTATTCTGATCTCTATGAAAACGAACTCACAAACGGTTTACAAGCGTCTTTGATTAGCTTCATAGAGAAAGAAACATTCGCCTATAACAGTCTTCAAGACGGCGTCGAGTTGATAAGGCTCGCAGTGTTAGAGACGCAGATGCATTCTGATCAAAGTAAGCATGAAGATGAGTTGACCGCTTACTTTGCGGATGGATTAAGTGATGAAGGGCAGGTGTCTGGGGTCTTTCAGGCACAATTGAAAGAAACTTTAGAAGACCTGTTTGCGCTTAACGAGCCGCCTGAGACACGCAATCAATCGCTTCGAACGGTGGTAAATAAGACCCTTTCGGCCTTGGATTCAGACGAATTGCTGTACCGCTCACTTATGCGGCGTAGCACTAACGCTGAACGGGTAGATCTACGGCAAGTGATCGGGCCGCGGTTTGCTGAAGTCTTTGTACCAATTGATGATGCGCAGTCCTATTTGGTGCCGCGCGCCTATACGCGGGCGGGCTTTGATCAATTCTTTGAAGACGGCAAGATTGCACATCTGTCTTCGATGATTAACAATTTTTCTGACGTCATCGGCACGCTCGACAGCGGCAAAGAAAATGCAATCACTCGCGGTGTCAGTCAACGCTACAACGCAGACTATATCGCCAGCTGGAGTGCTTTTCTTTCGTCGCTCAAGCTGCGAGAGGCCGCAGACTGGAGCGATGCGCAGATCTTGATGAAAGCGCTGACCAACCCGTCTGAGAACCCTGTAAATCGTCTAACGTCAGCGCTTACGCAAAACACTGACATCAAAATTTTTCTACCGGTCCCAGGATCGCCCGCAGCCGCAAAAGGTGGTGATGCGCCGAAACCCGCAGCAGCGGCGGCCGCACCATTATTAGCACCCGCGTCTTCTAGTTTGGAAGCGGCAGCTGCCTTTAATATTCGCTCTGCGTTTCGACCATATTTGGTGGCGCTTCGGGCAGAAGGCGACCAACTTAGCCAGTTTGATTTATTTTTGTCCTACGCACGTGATGTGAACCGTTGGTTGGAAGAAGCAGCAAAAGCCCCTAATGGCGCGGGTTCATTCTTGTTCGAGCAATTTCAAGATACTGAAAGCACTAACCCTCTGGCGATCTTGAATTCTTTAGTGATCCGTTCGGAAATAGACATCATTCGTGATTTTGGACGCAGTATCACCAATACGCTTGATGACAGCGCGATGGAATTTGTTTTTGATTACATCGACGGCCAGTGGCAGGATCAAATCTTACAGCCGCACGGAGCGACCTTGTCACAGACGTTCCCATTCGATCAGTTTTCAAACAGCGATATGCCGCTTGATGAATTCGCGGATCTGTTTAGTCCCGAGGGCAAGCTAAAAACGTTTGAAGCTACTTATCTTTCACGGTTCAAAACCCAAAGTGGGGTCTACATGCCGCGCAATACGTTCTTGCTGACTGGTCGCACAGATGTGTCCGAACAGACAAAGACAGTGTTCAACCGGTTTGATCAGATCTCCGAAGTTATGTTTGTTGATGGTAAACCACATTTGGATTTCGAACTGCGCGCCGGATTTATTGCAGCTGAGCTTAGCAATCTTTCACTGACCTCTGGCATCACGCTTTTGCAATTCAGCCATGGGCCTGTGCTCTGGACAAAGCAAAAATGGCCCGTTGCGGGTATCAAAGATAGCGATTTGACACTCCGTATTTTCCAACGTTCACGCGCACTGATCAATGAAACTTACAAAGGGCCTTGGTCTTGGTTCCGTTTGGTCGAAGATGGCACAGCCTCGCTAAACCCATCGTTGGGTGTAGCGGAAACTAGGTTTTCCAGCGAATCCGGCGGCGTTACATTGCAACTTGAAGCAACTGTGCGGTTCAATCCATTTGGACCGGGGTTCTTTTCCGAAGTTGCTTTGCCACAGTCGCTCTTTAATCGTGCTTTCCCAGATGATCCTGCTCGCGATGCGTTTGAACCTTTGGAAATCTTACGACTGTGGCTTGCACGTGATCCAATTGCAGAAGTTAAATTAATTGAAGAGCGCGGGCGCAGCCTAGATATCGACACTCGGTTTGAAATCCAGAGACGGTTGCAAATCGAAGGTTATTACACAGCTCAAATCGACGGCATCGTTGGGGTGCGTACGCGCGATGCATTAGCCGCATGGCGGCGTGACATAGAGAAAGAATAGCTTTGGCTTACGAAATTGTCCTGCGATGTTGCATCCATGCTTAGGTGTTTGACTGAGGTGCCCCTAGATTTGTAGACGCTTTGCTTGGTAATTTTGGAACCAAGGTGAGACGGATATGAACAAGGGAATACGTTTTACGGGCGAGTTTAAACGGGACGCTTTGGCGCAGGTTGTTGAGCGTGGATATGCTGTCAGCGAAGTAGCTGAGCGCCTAGGGATCAGCACTAAGTCATTGTACACGTGGAAGGCGCAGTTTTCGAAGGCACCACGTGTCAAATTAGAGGTTGCGGATAAGGCTAGATCAGACGGCTGAAGCGCGAGTTGGCCCGCGTGACCGAGGAGCGGACCATCCTAAAAAAGGCGACCGCGTACTTCGCGCGAGAGTCTCAGTGAGGTACGCGTTTATCGAGGTTCACCGCACAGAGTTTTCAGTGCGGTCCATGTGTCGCGTGCTGATGGTTCATTCAGCGGTTTCTATGCATGGCTTAAAGAACCGTTAAGCCAGGATGCGCGCCAGACGGAGCTGATCCAACAGGCGTGGACTGACAGCGGCAAGGTCTATGGCTATCGCAAATTAACGGATGACTTGCGCGATGCTGGCGAGACCTGTTCGGAGAACCGTGTGGCACGTCTGGCCAGCCTTGCGGGTATTGCCGTGCAGATCGGATACAAGCATCGCCCTGGTCGTTGCGGCGGCAAGCCTGCTGTGGTCGCGGACAACACATTGAACCGACAGTTCCAAGTAAGTGCGCCGAATACGGTTTGGATGACTGACATTACCTACATCAGAACCCATGAAGGTTGGTCGTATTTAGCTGTCGTCATTGATTTGTTCTCTAGACGGGTCGTTTGATGGTCAATGCAATCCCGAATGACCACAGATCTCGCTTTGCAAGCTTTGCTTGCTGCGGTTTGGCGGCGAAAGCCAAAGAACAAGGTCATGATTCATTCCGAACAGGGTTCCCAATTTACCGGTGGGGTGTGGCAATCGTTCCTCGGCAAACACAGTTTGATCGCAGCATGAGCCGGCGTGGTAATTGTCATGACAACGCTGTCGCAGAGAGCTTCTTTCAACTCCTGAAACGGGAGCGCATCAGACGGCGGACTTACCTCACACGCGACGCTGCAAGGCGGGAAGTGTTCGAATATATCGAGATGTTCTACAACCCGACACGCAAGCACACGAATAACGGCATGCTGTCACCAGTTGACTATGAAATGAAACAGGAGAAAATGAACGAAGCAAGCGTCTAGGAAACTAGGGGCACCTAATCTTCCGCTTGCCGTCGATGCGCACAACGACTTCTGCTTTGTATGCAGTCGTTCCGTTCGCACGTTTACGTTCTTCGATAGATGCCATAGTTAATATCCTTCTATATGTGGTTCTGGGTTTCTGGATGTCCCCCATGTCATAGATTTAGTCCCCCACGTGGGGGATGCAATTGCCAAATGTGCGAGAAAGTGCTTGAAATGTCTGATAACAGACAACATTTAGGAAATAGTATTTCCCAGCAAAAAAAGGGTTTTACTACTGTTTCAACGGCTGCGCGTCTGAGCGTGGCACCCATGATGGACTGGACGGATCGTCATTGCCGTTATTTCCATCGTCTACTGTCACAGCGTGCGTTGCTTTACACGGAAATGGTGACATCCCCAGCACTCGTGCGGGGCGGGGCGTTGCATTTGTTGGAGTATTCGCCCGAAGAACACCCCGTCGCCTTGCAGCTGGGCGGGTCTGATCCTGCGGAATTGGCTGAGGCGGCGCGCTTAGGGGCCGAGGCTGGCTATGACGAGATCAATTTGAATGTCGGATGTCCGTCGGATCGTGTTCAGAACGGGGCGTTCGGCGCGATTTTGATGCGTGATCCCAAGCTGGTCGCCGCGTGCTGCGCTGCGATGAGAGCGGCCACTGACGTTGAAATTACAGTGAAATGCCGCATTGGTGTAGACGATCAGGAGCCAAGCGACGTGTTGCCCGAATTCATCGCGCGCGTTGCGGGGGCAGGGGTTGCACGGTTTAGCATTCACGCGCGCAAAGCGTGGTTGCAGGGTCTAAGCCCAAAGGAAAATCGCGATATTCCGCCGCTTGATTACGATTTGGTTCAGCAGATGAAGGGGCTGTTTCCCGCGCTGCACCTTAGCCTGAATGGCGGTGTTGCGACATTGGACGTGGCTGAGGCTGCGCTAGAGCGTGGCATGGACGGTGTCATGATCGGGCGTGCGGCCTATCATCAATCCGCGGACATATTGCTAGAGGCGGATCATCGTATTTTTGGGGACGCGCCACACGGGCAGTCGCGCGAAGATATCGTTCTGAAAATGTTGCCCTATATTGATGAACACATGGCCAAAGGTGGCAAGTTGGGGCAGGTAACGCGCCACATGCTTGGGATATTCGCGGGCAAACCCGGAGCGCGGCACTGGAAACGGCATTTGTCAGAGAACGCCCATAAATCAGACGCGGGATCGCATACGGTTGTGACTGCGATTGAGCTGATGCAGGCCGCGCGCCCTGCGTTTGAGTAATTGTGCCTTGCGAGAACGCAGGCTTTCTGGCTTTTAGTGGGACAACTTTCAGAAAGGCCTGAATATGACGGATCCGATGTTGCTGGTTCAAATGCTTGTCCTGTTGTTGGTGACAGGGGCGGTTGCGGGCGTTCTTGCGGGGTTGCTTGGTGTGGGCGGTGGTATCGTTCTGGTGCCAGCCTTTTTCTACGTCTTCGGTGCGCTTGGATTTGAGGGTCCGCAATTGATGCAAATGTGTCTTGCGACGTCGCTCGCAACTATCATTGTGACCTCTGTGCGCTCGGTTCATAGCCACAATAAAAAGGGTGCGGTGGACTGGGATGTGTTGCGTACATGGGCACCGGGTATTGTGATTGGGGCCGCGTGGGGCATGGTGACAGCGGCAAGCTTGCGATCTGGCACCTTACAATTGATTTTCGGTGTTTTGGCCCTGATTGTCGGACTTTACATGGCCTTTGGGCGTAGTTCATGGCGATTGGCCGATGCGATGCCGACAGGCACGAAACGCATAACAGCGTCGCTCTTGCTAGGTTTTATGTCGGTTCTTATGGGCATCGGCGGCGGTAGTTTCGGTGTGCCGTTCATGTCGCTTCACGGCGTCGCGATTCATCGCGCCGTGGCGACGGCGGCTGGCTTTGGTGTGCTGATCGCGGTGCCTGCGGTCATCGGCTTTTTGTTCGTGCCAATCGACCCCGCGATGCGTCCGCCCTACACATTAGGTGCGGTCAATTTGGTTGCTTTTGTGGTCGTGATTGCGATGACATTGCTGAGTGCTCCATGGGGTGTAAGGCTGGCCCATGCGATGGATGCAGGGCCGTTGAAGAAAGCGTTTGGCGTGTTTCTAACGCTGGTCGCACTGAACATGCTGCGCAAGGCAATGGGCTGGTGACATCGTATGAACGAGACGGGTTTTGCGTCTTTGATGCAGATCCGCGGGTTTTGAAATGGGCAAAGGCTGCTAAAAATTACGCTCGCGCGGTTGTTAACGATGAACACTTGCGCGAGCGTTGGCTAAGACATCAGAATACGTGGTTTGTCGGCATCGATGTTTTGCCAAACGAATGGGATGGATCTATTGCAGGCGTACCTTTTGCTGGACCATGGCATAGCTTGGTGACGCCGCCAGAGCGTTGGCACAAGGCCCAAGTGTCTGTTGTGTATAAAGGCTATCCCAAACAAGATATCAGCGAAAGTGATGCAAATCATAAGTTCCGTATCAAACGCTGCGCGGCCCATGTAGATGGCATTTTATTAGAGGACGGGCGTCGCTACCTGCGTGAACCCCATAGCTTTGTACTTGGCATGCCACTTGGGTGCTCGAGGGCGTCGCCTTTGGTGGTTTGGCCGGGAAGTCACATTGCAATGGGCAATGCTTTGCGCGCGGCGATCAGTGATAAAGATCCAAACATGGTTGATCTGACGGACGCCTATAAGACAGCGCGCGCGCAGGTGTTTGAACAGATTGAACCAATTGAGGTACACGCGTACATAGGGCAATCGATGCTTTTGCATCGCCACCTTTTGCACGGTGTCGCCCCTTGGAAAAAAACGGATACCGTCCCACCAGAAGGGCGTATGATCGCGTATTTCAGACCTAAATCTAATGAATCTAACGCTTGGCTCATCAACCAGTAGAGTTCCTCTCTCCAAAAATATCCCCGCCGGAGGCAAAAATCTCTTTGTAAAAACTGTGCTACGTCGCAGGTGCCGCGAAATGTTTGGAGAGCTTCAAGCCTTGTCCCTGATAGTTGGATGCAATCCCTGAGCCATAAAGCTGCTTCGGGATTTCGGACATATGTTCGTAAACCAAACGGCCTACGACTTGGCCGTGTTCCAAAACGAACGGTGCTTCGTGGCAGCGCACTTCTAGGACACCGCGTGACCCTGTGCCACCTGCGGCAGAGTGGCCAAAGCCAGGATCAAAGAAGCCTGCGTAGTGAACGCGAAACTCACCGACCATCGCCAAATACGGTGCCATTTCAGCAGCATAGGCAGGGGGGATGTGCACGGCTTCGCGGCTAACGAGGATGTAGAAGGCACCGGGATCAAGAATGATTTGACCGTCTTTGCAGCGTACGTCTTCCCAGTATTCTGCAGAATCGTAGTGACCAATTTTGTCTAGGTCGATGACGCCCGTATGGGGTTTGGCGCGGTAGCCAACCAGATCGCTACCGTCGAGTTTTAGATCAACCGAAAAGCCCAATCCGTCGTCAATTAGTGCTTCGCCACTCACCAACACATCACTCGCATGCAGCGCGTGCATTTCGGCATCATCCAGCACAGCCTGACCTTCGCGGAAACGGATTTGGTTCAACCGCATCCCAGGACGTACGAGGACGGAAAACGAACGTGGGCAGATTTCAGCGTAAAGCGGGCCTGTGTAGCCCGGCGCGATCCGGTCGAATTCAGCACCGCCATCGGTTATCGTGCGCGTCAGTAGATCAAGACGACCTGTTGAGCTTTTGGCATTCGCGACGGCCTGTAGTCCTTCGGGCAGCGCAAGGCTTTCCATCAAAGGCACGACATAAACGCAGCCTTTTTCTAGAACAGCCCCGTCCGTCAGGTCGATCCGGTGCATTTCGAATTTTTTAAGGCGATCCTCAACGCGACGCCCATGTCCTGCAAGGAAGGACGCGCGCACGCGGTAGGCGATGTTTCCAAGACGTAGATCAAGACTGGCAGGTTGGACTTGTGCATCCGTCACCGCAGGTGATCCGACGATCTGCCCTGAGACGATCATCTGCTCTAGTCGCTGGCTTGGTAAAACACCTGTCATCATTGCGTCTCCGGTGGGCCATGCGGGATCAGGGCAGGGCATAAACTGACCGAAACGGCAGGCGAAATATAAATGGTCGGGCTAGCAGGACTCGAACCTGCGACCTTCCGTCCCCCAGACGGA
>NZ_JABBAM010000005.1:10800-32891 GCF_018607965.1 Planktotalea sp. | reverse complement strand
GATCCACTAAATCTTTTGTTGAATTTGCCCCGTGTACTACGACGACGATGCTTCGACTACCGCGCATCACATAGACTGCAGCGCAAAAGCCTGCAGCCCGTGTATAGCCATACCGCGAAGCTTCAACTCCTTCTATTGAAGTAAGTATTCGCTTTGAACTACTCGACGCAGTCTTCATGCCTGCATCTGTGGATAATCTGCCAAATAAAGTAAAGAAATCTGGAAATTCTCTTTTATGACTGAGCATTAGAGTCGAGATATCTCGAGCCGTCGAAAAATGTCCTTGCTCAGTCAAGCCATGTGCGTTGCTCCAAGCGCTCCCTGTAAGGCCCAAGCGCTTTGAAGTACGATTTAACTCGTCTACAAATTCAGCCTCCGAGCCTGAAATTCCTTCTGCTAGTGCTGTGGCTGCATCGTTCGCGCCCTTCACCCCGACAGCTCTTATCAAGTACCGCACCTTAATTTCCAAACCAGCGCGTAGACCAAGTTTGACAGCTGGTTCAGCCGCACTCTTTTTAGAGATTGTAACCATATCATCTAGAGAAAATTCATTGAGTCGGATCGCATCAAACGCCGCATAGAGTGTGATAAGCTTGGTTAATCCGGCAGGATGCAGGCGCATATCAGAATTTTGCTCATGGAGGACTGCGTTGTTATTCGCATCTATAACGATTGCAGCGTAGGGGGCAGCGACCGCGCCACTCACTGAGCTAAAAAATAAAAATATTAGTGTCACGTAAAGGTTAGCCATTCTTATATTGATGCCTCCTTGGGCTGCATTGATGCAAAAAATTAACTAGCGATCATTTTGCTGCGGCGAACGGATGGTAACTTCACACAGTGCAGTAAGAGATTACCAGTGGATTTTGGGTATTCATACAATTAGCAAATGCAAGTGCTAATCAGTCGACCAGATAACATGTAGTGAAATTTGTAGCGGACCTCTTGAGCAAAAAATGTGAGCGCGCCACCACTAGCACGTATATGCACTCATATTTTTGCCCCCCCCACTGCAGTACTGGCAGCGGCTAGTTAGTTTTCTAGGGCTATGGTGTTGTCTTAACTGACGCTTCTTTATTTGGGATTAGTAGTCATAACCATCGTAGCTTTATAGCAATTAGCTTTTGTAGAGGAATATGCCTCTGATATCCTTGCTGTCTCACCTGACTTCACCAGTTACCTGCTTCGTGACTTTAGAATCGCTACCTATCTATCTTTCTCTAGAGAGAAGCCTTGAGGGAAATCCAGCCTAGCCTACTGAATTTTGGACAGCACTTAGCCTCCGAGCCAAGTGCTGTCTTTCCCTGTCGAGCGAGCCCATCGGGAAACCCAGGCAATGAAAGCGTCACCAAGATGGTGGGGGGCGGTTGAACGGTCTCCCCTTTATAACGCCGCTATCTTAACGCAAGAAATCGGTCGCATCATTGCCAACTCCCGCTGCTTTGTAGGTTACCGCTAGGTAGAGCCTACTCGTGGGACTTAACGACTATCCCTTCTCGGCTGAGCTATTTACGCCACCCCAGACCTCTGCATTTTCAAGTGCAGACTTCATTTGTGGCTCACCTCTACAGCTTTATGTGACTTTAGATTCACACACAGCGGTCAAACAAACAACGCACAAAAAATTTAATAGCGGGCTATATGATTTGACATCAGTTTAAGCAGAGAAATGAAGCCCCCGCGTAGCCCCAAAACAAAAAGCTCAGCACTAAAAATGCTAAGCCCTTGATTTAATGGTGAGCCGTGATGGGTTCGAACCATCGACCTACTGATTAAAAGTCAGTTGCTCTACCAACTGAGCTAACGGCCCACTAGGCGGGTATTTAGAAAGTGAAGCGCATCGGGTCAACCCCGAAAATCATGTAAATGCGCACAATGTCTGGATTCATTTCGTGCGCACCTCTATATGCCCCAATATGATGAATGTAGCTGAGAAATCCATACCGTTCATGAAGATGCACGGGCTGGGCAACGACTTTGTTGTGCTCGACGCACGCGCAGGCGGGGCGACAGTGACGCCTGCGTTGGCTATTGCGCTCGCGGATCGGCATCGCGGTGTGGGATTCGATCAGCTAGCAGTTATCGAAAGCGGCACAAGCGACGCGCACCTGATGTTTTACAACGCAGACGGATCGACGGCAGGCGCATGCGGAAACGCGACGCGCTGTATTGCGCGTTATCTTATGGATGAAACGGGGCAAAAAGCGCTCTCGCTGACGACCGAGCGTGGCATTTTGCTAGCGCGCGATGCTGGCAATGGACTCACTTCAATCAACATGGGTCATCCACAATTGGACTGGCAGGACATTCCGCTGCTTGAAGACATGGATACGCTGGAATTGCCTATTGAAGGCACACCAACCGCGACAGGCATGGGCAATCCACATTGCACCTTTTTCGTAGAGGACGCCGAAGCAATTCCATTAGAGCAGTTTGGCCCACGTTACGAACTGCATCCCCTTTATCCTGAAAAAACCAATGTGCAGGTCGCGCAAATCATCGGCGCCGATCACATACGCATGCGCGTTTGGGAACGGGGTGTGGGGATTACGCTGGCCTCTGGGTCTTCGTCCTGTGCAACGGCTGTTGCTGCTGCGCGCAAGGGTTTGACGGGGCGCAAAGTGCGTATTGATTTGGACGGCGGCACGCTGGAAATTGATTGGCGCGAAGACGGCGTATGGATGACGGGTGCCACGATGCATACATTCAGCGGTGTATTAACCGAACAATTCCTTAAGAGCCAGGCATGAACGCGCCAATGTTCACCACGCTCGGTTGTCGCTTGAACGCATACGAGACCGAAGCGATGAAAGAGTTGTCTGCCGAAGCCGGTCTACAGAACGCGGTGATTGTAAACACGTGCGCTGTGACCGCAGAGGCGGTGCGCAAGGCACGTCAGGAAATTCGCAAGCTGCGCCGTGAAAACCCAGACGCACGTTTGATCGTGACGGGATGCGCCGCGCAGACAGAGCCTGAGACGTTCACAGCAATGGACGAAGTCGACGCGGTCATTGGCAATACCGAAAAGATGCAAGGCAGCACGTGGCAAGGTTTGGCTGCGGATTTCATCGGTGAAACCGAAGCGGTGCAGGTTGATGACATCATGTCAGTCACGGAAACCGCTGGTCATTTGATCGACGGGTTTGGAACACGCAGCCGCGCGTATGTGCAGGTCCAGAACGGATGCGATCATCGTTGCACGTTTTGCATCATTCCCTTTGGTCGCGGCAATTCGCGTTCGGTTCCTGCAGGGGTTGTTGTGGAGCAAATCAAACGCCTTGTTGGCAAAGGGTATAACGAAGTCGTGCTAACAGGAGTCGATCTGACCTCTTGGGGTGCGGATTTGCCTGCGGAACCAAAGCTGGGTGACTTGGTAATGCGCATCCTGAAATTGGTGCCCGATTTGCCACGTCTGCGGATCAGCTCGATTGATTCCATCGAGGTTGATGAGAACTTGATGCAAGCCATTGCGACAGAGCCACGTTTAATGCCGCACCTGCACCTTAGCCTGCAAGCAGGCGATGATATGATCCTCAAACGTATGAAGCGGCGTCATTTGCGTTATGACGCGATTGCGTTCTGTGAGGAGGCCAAGCGCTTGCGTCCTGATATGACATACGGCGCTGACATCATCGCAGGCTTTCCAACAGAGACGGATGCGATGTTTGAAAACTCGCTTAAGTTGGTTGAGGACTGCGATCTCACATGGCTGCACGTCTTCCCATATTCGCCCAGAAACGGAACACCAGCCGCGCGGATGCCCGCAGTGAATGGCAAGATCATCAAAGCACGTGCTGCCAAATTGCGCGCAGCAGGTGAAAGCAAAGTCAGCGCACATCTGGCCGCACAAATGGGCAAGATACATCACGTATTGATGGAGAATGCGCGCATGGGTCGGACAGAGCAATTTACCGAAGTCAGCTTTGATATGGATCAGGCTGAGGGTCAGATCGTGACGACGCCGATCACAGGGCAACGTGGCACACAATTGACCGCATAACGGGTATAATTCTTTTTGTGAAAAGCATTGCAAAATTTGGTGCAACAGCCTTCTCTTCCCTCAATAACTTGAGGCAAGACCATGCACCCAAATCCAATTTTTCGCGATACGAATGCTGCGCAAAGCCTATCGCTGGCGCGTGAACGCAGTTTTGGTGTTTTGGCCACCAATGCGGACCCGGCACCCTTTTTTACGCACATCCCATTCTTGTTGAACGAAGACGCCAGCCACGCCGATTTGCATCTTGTGCGGTCCAACCCAATTACGCGCGCTTTGAAATCCGAAACGCTTGGTGCACGCCTCGCAGTCACTGGGCCTGATAGCTATATCTCGCCCGATTGGTATGAAATCGAAGATCAGGTGCCAACATGGAACTACGTCGCTGTGCATTTCATTGGTTCGCTAGAATTGCAGCCAATGCATACGTTGCACGCTTTGTTAGATCGCCAGTCCGCGCATTTCGAGAATCAGCTTTTGCCCAAGCCACCTTGGACAACCGACAAAATGACGCCTGAGATCATGGAAAAGATGATGCGCATGATCGTTCCTGTGCGCCTACACATTGAAGACATGCAAAGCACGTGGAAGCTGGGCCAGAACAAGCCTGAGCAAGTGCGCACCAACGCCACAACTCAAGTTCTCGAACATGGCCTCGGTGTCCAGACTGAAACCTTAGGCAAATGGATGGCCAAACCGCCCGCGACATCTTAGCCTTACAGAAACATCAGGAAGGTTAACGCCAATGAAACTCGCCTATAGCCCCGCATCGCCCTACGTGCGCAAAATCATGGTTTTGCTGCAAGAGACAGCCCAATTGGACGCTGTTGAATTGGTTGAAGGATCCGGCTCTCCGCTCGCGCCTAACCTTGAGACGGTTCAAAAGAATCCGATCGGCAAGATCCCCGCGCTGGAGCGTCCAGACGGCGCAACGTTGTATGACAGTCGTGTAATCTGCGCTTTTTTGGATGATCGTGCGGGTGGGAAACTTTACCCTAGCGGTCCACGTCGTTGGGAAACTCTGACGCTAGAGGCCACAGGCGACGGTATCATGGATGCAGCCCTGCTTATGACCTATGAGGGCCGTTTACGCCCCGAAGAATTGCGCATGGAGGCGTTTGTAGATGCTCAGTGGAACAAGGTTACACAAGCCTGCTCCGCGCTCAATACTCGCTGGATGAGCCATTTGGCTGGACCCTTGGACATGGGGCAAGTCGCTGTGGCTTGCGCGCTCGGATATGTTAATTTCCGCCACGGTCACCGCAATTGGCGCTCAGGTCATGATGGTTTGGCGACGTGGTATGAAACGTTCAGTGAGCGCACGTCCATGAAAGACACGCGCCCACCGGAGGGTTAAAACCTGATCAAAAGCTGTAGCTGATACCGAAATTAATCGCGTTTGTGATGATACCGGTATTCAAAGTGCCGCCAGCGGGTAACTTGGCTTTGTTTGAGGAATACGTAAATTGGTATTCTCCAAACAAAGCCCAACGATCCGTCAGGTCGTACTTCATGCCTGCCGTCAAACGCGCGGCAGGCCCAGTAATTTGGTATCCAAAAGCGCGATGCCCGTTGGCAGATGTCACATCAACATGAGGCATCGCAAAACCAACACCCACACCTGCATAAGGCGTCAGCGGTCCAAACCGATCATTCCAGCGCTTGGTCACGTTAAACGTTAGAATATTGTGACCATCTGTGAATTCTAGACGATTGAAGCCAATGGCATTTCGCTCCGCGACCGGCGCGTAAACTTTGGCATGGGTCAATTCGATACCAAACCCCAAGTCAGGACGCTTCCACCACGTTGCGCGCGCACCGTAGTATGGAGGCGGTGCAAGGCTTTTGCCCTCCCATCCAATCAGTGCGTTATAATTTGTGCCGGTGCCGGGATACGTACCCGAAACGCGGCTGTGTGGCGACGATTGCGTCCCACCATAAAAGCTAAGTTCAAGCTCTGCCGCACCTGTTTGCGCCGAAAAGGCGAATGAAAGGCTCGCTAACAATGTAAGAAGACGATGCACAGAAATTCCACTCCAGCGGTGTGTAATTTATCGAATTGGTAACAAACGATTCGTAAACAAGCTTATAGGACACATAAAATGTCTTCTCAACCGCGACACATCGGCACTAATTTCATTCCAGCGCTTTGCTTGCTGGACGGAGGCGTTTCGTGGCGCTAAAACCATCTTTGAACCGGCTGTAGGGAGTCCTGCGGCCTGACGCGTATTTGCTGCCCAATTTTGGTGGCGGCCCAGATATGGAGAAAACCTCGTGTCCCAAGCAGACGACCACGAAGGCACTCACGAAGGCACTCGGAGGGATTTCCTCTACTACTCGACAGCAGGTGCTGGCGCAGTAACAGCAGGTGCAGCGATTTGGCCCCTCGTAAATCAGATGAACCCATCGGCAGACGTGAAAGCACTTTCGTCGATCCGGGTTGATACATCTGGTATCGAGCCAGGCACTCAGTTGACGGTAAAATGGCTAGGTAAGCCAGTTTTCATCCGTCGCCGTACTGAGAAAGAGATCGAAGAAGCGAATGCTGTCGATCTCACAGTTCTTATCGACAACGATGCACGAAACGCCAATCTGAAAGATGGCGGTGACGGCTCTGACGTCAATCGTTTCCTTGTTCCGCCAGAAGGCGAACTGGACGGCGAATGGTTAGTCATGATGGGTGTTTGTACGCACCTTGGCTGTGTGCCGCTCGGTGATGGCGCTGGCGATTACCACGGTTGGTTCTGCCCATGCCACGGTTCGCATTACGATACGTCCGGTCGGATTCGCAAAGGCCCAGCCCCAACGAACCTGCCAATTCCGCCCGCGGAATTTGTCGACGCTTCAACAATTCAACTCGGTTAACGGAGAGATACCAATGTCTGGAATTCCTCACGACCATTACGAGCCGAAGTCAAACGGCGAGAAGTGGCTGCACTCACGCCTGCCTATCGTTGGCTTGCTCTATGACACGATCATGATGCCGACACCAAAGAACCTGAACTGGATGTGGATCTGGGGCATCGTTTTGACGTTCTGTCTTGCTTTGCAGATCATCACAGGTGTCGTTCTTGTTATGCACTACACGCCGCATGTAGATATGGCCTTCGCGTCGATCGAACACATCATGCGTAACGTGAATGGCGGTCACATGATCCGTTATCTGCACATGAACGGCGCTTCACTGTTCTTTATCGCAGTCTACGCTCACATTTTCCGCGGTCTTTATTACGGCTCTTACAAGGCGCCACGCGAAGTCACGTGGATCATCGGCATGCTCATCTATCTTTTGATGATGGCGACTGGTTTCCTTGGTTACGTTTTGCCTTGGGGTCAAATGTCCTTCTGGGGTGCGACTGTTATCACGGGTCTGTTCGGTGCGATCCCGTTCATTGGTGAAGGCCTGCAAACATGGCTGCTTGGCGGTCCTGCGGTTGATAACGCGACTTTGACACGCTTCTTCTCGCTGCACTATTTGCTGCCATTCGTTATTACTGGTTTGGTTATTGTCCACATCTGGGCATTCCACACGACAGGTAACAACAACCCAACGGGCGTTGAAGTTCGTCGCACATCCAAAGCGGATGCCAAGAAAGACACGCTTCCATTCTGGCCATATTTCGTGATGAAAGACCTGTTTGCGCTTGGCGTCATTATGGTCGTCTTCTTTGCGGTTGTTGGCTTTATGCCGAACTACCTTGGTCACCCAGATAACTACATCGAAGCAAACGCGCTTGTGACACCAACGCACATCGTTCCAGAGTGGTACTACTTGCCATTCTACGCGATCTTGCGTGCCTTCACGTCAGAAGTGTGGGTTGTCCAAATTGCAAGCTTTGTCACCGGTGGCATCATCGACGCCAAGTTCTTCGGTGTTCTGGCGATGTTCGGTGCGATCCTTGTGATGGCGCTGGCACCTTGGCTAGATACGTCGTCTGTACGTTCGGGCCGTTACCGTCCCATGTTCAAGTGGTGGTTCGCAATCTTGGTTGCAGACTTCATCTTCTTGATGTGGCTGGGTGCAATGCCTGCGGAAGAACCCTACGCGACGCTTTCGCTGATCGGGTCCGCGTACTGGTTCGCTTACTTCTTGGTGATCCTACCGCTTTTGGGTATCATCGAAAAACCGCTGCCACAGCCTGCCACAATCGAAGAAGACTTCGCCGCTCACTATGGCAAGTCCGACACGAAACCGGCTGAATAAGAAAGGACTGAGGATTATGTTTAAGAAACTCAGCATCGCAGCAATTGCTGCCCTGACACTGACCTCCGGCGCATTTGCGGCGGGCAGCTATGACACGCACATCGAAGATTTCGATTTCTCCTTCGAGGGTCCATTTGGTAAATTTGACCAGAACCAGCTGCAACGCGGCCTTCAAGTCTACACCGAAGTATGTTCGGCGTGCCACGGGCTAAAATATGTTCCCATCCGTACACTCGCGGATGCGGGCGGCCCACACCTGCCAGAAGATCAGGTTCGCGCGTATGCGGCCGAGAACTTTGAAGTGTACGACGAAGCGCTTGAAGACACGCGTCCCGCAACGCCCGTTGACAACTTCCCTGAGAACAACGGCGCTAACGCTCCTGACCTGTCCATGATGGCAAAGGCGCGCGCAGGCTTCCACGGTCCTTACGGCACTGGTATCAACCAGTTCCTCAAAGGTATGGGCGGCCCAGAGTACATTGCGTCGCTTTTGACTGGCTACACTGGTGAAGAAAAAGAAGAAGCAGGCGTCACGCTTTACGAAAACAAAGCCTTCCCAGGCGGTTGGATTTCAATGGCACCGCCGCTTTACGGCGAGGATGTGGATTTTGCAGATGGTCATAGCAATGACTTGCACCACATTTCAGAAGACGTCTCTGCGTTCCTTATGTGGACCGCTGAACCAAAGATGATGGCACGCAAGCAAGCCGGTTTCGTTTCCGTCTTCTTCTTGTCGATCCTTTCTGTTCTGCTCTACCTCACGAACAAAAAGCTTTGGGCACCCATCAAAGCAAAGGCGCGTAAAGAGGATTAATCCTTCTTGCCTAAGTTAGAAAAGAAAAGCCCTCGTCAGTTCAATCTGACGGGGGCTTTTTTATTTTCCTAGATAGGACCGCAATGCCGCTGGTGGGTTATTTAGCAATTGCATTGTGGTGACAGGCGCATGTGCGCGACCCCCAGCCACCAAGATTGCTTGATTGCAAAGGCGTTCGGCATCGTTAGGATCGTGGCTGACCATTAAGACTCCAGCACCTGTTTCAGCACACAGTTTCGCGACCAAATCCAGCATCTCCACTTTCAAAGCAGGTCCAAGCGCCGCGAAAGGTTCGTCAAGTAAAAGCATGGATTTTCGTTGAACCAAAACGCGCGCAAGGGCAGCACGACTTTGCTGACCGCCTGATAGCTCAGCAGGTTTGCGCGCGCCCATTCCAGTAAGACCAACTGCCTCCAACGCGCCATGAATACGCGTAGTTTCCGCTGCAGATAGGCGCAAAGATGGTCGAATTCCTAAACCAACGTTTTGCATAATGCTCATGTGAGGAAAGAGATTGTTATCCTGAAACAGGACTGAGAATGGCCGATCTTTCGGAGCAGCTTTCGTAATATCGACACCGCTCCAAACAATCGCGCCCTGCGCAGGGTGCAAAAATCCTGCCAACGCCATAAGCAGGGTCGATTTTCCAGCGCCAGAGGGGCCGATTACCGCAACCTTCGTATCTCCGTCTAGCGCCATATCAGCCGCCATTTGAAAACTGCCCTGTCGTAATTCGACATCTTTCAATTCAAGCATCCCGCCGCCCCCATGAATCGCAAATCCAGAAAATTCCAAACGAAAGAACAGCCAACAACAGGGCCGCCCCCGCCGCCGCATCCATTCGATACGCCCCCATTAAACGGTAAATCTGAAGGGGCAAGGTTGCCTCAGACGTTCCCGCAAACAAGGCCACAACACCCAAATCCCCCATCGACAAAGCGGCCGCTAGCCCAATTGCAAAACCCAAAGGTCCGCGCACCCGGGGTAGGATCACCAACCGTAACATGGCCCAGCGCGAAAAACCTAGGCTAAGCGATAGCCGTCCATACCCCTCGCAAACATCCTGCACTGCTGGGATCAAAACACGCAGTGCGAAGGGCAACGCCATAACCACATTCACGCATGCCGTCACAACCATCGCCCAATCTTGCGGCGATGCGAATGGGAAAATGACGATGAACAGGCCCGTTCCAATGACTAATGGGGACGCAGCGATCGCAAGTAAACCAACGCTTTCAACCCACGCGAACCTGACTGCTGTCAACGCAATTGATATGCTAAAAAGGAACGCAAGGGTTGCTGAAAGTGCAGCAACTTTTATGGAAAGCCAAGCAGATATCCAAACGGAAATCGGTAGATCTGGCAACGCTGCTAACCCTCGCGCGCCAACAGCACAAAGCGGAACGAGCAAAAATAGCGACGCTATCAAGATAAATGCAACGTCAGACATTCGTGCAACGCGCGTCGCCCCGTCCCAGCGTTGTGTTGCGCGATCCAACCCTTTGCCAAAGCCACCCTGCCCTTTGCTTGCCCAAAACGCCAAGAACGCTGCCGAACCCGCCATGGCCAGCTGCAAGGTCGCAAGACGTGCCGCTTTTCCTAGATCAAAATCAAATCGAAACGCTTGATAGATCGCAAGCTCGACCGTCGTCGCACGCGGTCCGCCTCCTAGGGTTAACGCGACCGCAAAGCTACTCAAACAAATCGCAAAAATGATTGCAAACGCACCTGGTGCAGTACGTTTCAATATGGGCCATTCCAAGTGGCGCACCATGTCACGCGAGGTGAATCCAAGCTGCGCCGCAAGGCGGAAACGCTCCGCTGGGATACCGGCCCAGCCTTGCAAAATGATGCGTGTAGCGAGCGGCAGGTTGAAGAAAACATGCGCGATGACCACGCCGTGAAATCCATAAATGGGAATGGGCGGCAGGCCGATCAATTCTAATGCTTGCGAGACCCAACCAGAGCGACCGAACACCGCAAGCAGGCCCATAACAGCCACAATCACAGGCAATAAAAAGGGTGCACCAAGAAGCGTGATTAACACCCCACGACCGAAGAAATTTCTTCTGCTTAATGCGCGCGCGACTGGGACAGCAAACGCGACACTCAGCGCGGCTGAGATAAAAGCCTGGGAAACCGTAAACCGCACGGCGACCCAATCGCTTAGTCCCAGACGTCCAGCGTCGGGCGCATTCCATGCCACGACGCCCAAAGTCCCAAGGATCAGGGCAGCAACCAACGCTGCTGCCCCAAGCCCAAACCCCGAAGGGATCGGGAAATTTAGTTGCTGAGCGCGGTAAGCCATTCGGCCAATGCTGCATCACGGATCGCGGTCGCGTCTGCCGCAGGCACCATCAAGGATTTCGCAGGTGTCACGAGTGTTTCGAACCCTTCAGGCAGACCACTTGCAGGTGTTACAGCAGGATACATCCAGTTCGTCGTTGGGATGATCGTTTGAAACGCATCTGACACCATGAATGCGAGGAATTTGTCGACCAGCTCGGGTTGGTCTGACGTCGCCAATTTGCCAGCAACTTCGATCTGCAAATAGTGACCTTCCTCGAACGATGCCGCCGCAAAGCCAGCATCTTCCTCAGCGATCAAATGATAGGCTGGCGACGTTGTGTAGGACAGCGCCATGTCTGCTTCACCCTCTAAGAACAAACCATATGCTTCTGACCAGCCTTTGGTCACAGTCACGATATTGTCTGACAGGCTTTCCCAGAGCATAGGCGCGTCATCACCGTAAGCTGCCTTAACCCACATCAATAACCCCAGACCGGGCGTTGATGAACGCGGGTCTTGAATGACGATCTTCAGATCGCTTTCACCCAGCGCTTTAAAATTTATAGGCGCGTCCAAGCCCGCCTTGTGAACGAAAGCAAAGTAACCCCAATCGTAGGGCACAAACGTCGCATCATCCCAAGTGATCGGCAGGCTATACTCTGCGCTAACCGTATGGGGCGCAAACAATTCTGTCGCAGCAGCAGCAGCTGTTAGGTTCGTATCCAAACCGAGTACAACGTCCGCATCCGTGCGCGCACCTTCCAGCTTGATCCGCGCCAAAAGCGAAGCACCGTCACCAGCCCCGACGAATTTCAGGTCACAGGCACACTCAGCCTCGAACGCCTTTTCAACCGCAGGGCCAGGACCCCAATCGGAAACAAAACTGTCGTACGTATACACTATCAATTCAGGCGTTTCAGCTGCTGCCATAGAGGCCGCAAAAACACCCGCAATACATCCAAGATACTTCATAGCATCCTCCATAAATGTAGGCGGACGGTTGGATAGGGTTGGATATAGTGTTTCCAGACCTTCCCTCCGCCGGTCCTAACCGGTTCAGGTTCTACGGGTCATGCAGAGTGCATATCTCAGCCAGTTGGCCCCCCGAGGTATGTTTGGGATAGTGCAACACCTGCGTGCCGTCCAGCGAAATCCCCTTGAGCGCTGACCCCGCCCCCGCTAGGAACGCATCCAAAGGAGCCAATCTTATGAGCTTGAACACATTCGGTCACATCTTCCGCGTCACCACTTGGGGCGAAAGCCACGGGCCTGCTTTGGGCGCGACAGTGGATGGCTGCCCCCCGAACGTGGACATCGACGAGGCTACGATCCAGCAGTGGCTCGACAAGCGTAAACCAGGCACCAGCAAATACACGACCCAGCGGCGTGAGGCAGACGAAGTGAAAATCCTCTCTGGCACGTTTGAGGGAAAGACCACGGGTACGCCCGTTCAGCTGATGATAGAAAACACAGATCAACGTTCAAAAGACTATGGCGACATCATCGAAAAATTCCGCCCCGGTCATGCAGACATCACATACTATCAGAAATACGGTAACCGCGACTATCGCGGTGGCGGTCGGTCTTCCGCACGTGAGACAGCGTCACGGGTTGCAGCAGGTGGTTTGGCGCGCGCGGCATTGGCGAAACTTGCGCCTGGAATTGAAATCACTGGCTACATGACCCGCATGGGCGCGCATGAAATTGATCGCGATAACTTCGATTGGGGCCAGATCGAACAGAACCCCTTTTGGACGCCCGATGCCAAAGCCGCTGAAACATGGGCGGACTACCTTGATGGCCTGCGTAAATCTGGCAGCTCTGTTGGTGCGATCATCGAAGTCACAGCCCGCGGCGTTCCCGCAGGTCTAGGCGCGCCCGTCTACGGTAAGCTCGACACTGATCTGGCCGCCGCAATGATGAGCATCAACGCCGTCAAAGGCGTCGAAATCGGCGAAGGCATGTCGGCAGCGATGCTGACTGGTGAGTTAAATGCGGACGAGATCACGATGGGCAACGACGGTCCGCGTTACTCTTCTAACCATTCTGGCGGCATTCTTGGCGGTATCAGCACTGGCCAAGACATCGTCATCCGTTTCGCGGTCAAACCCACCAGTTCGATCCTAACAACACGCAAGACCATCACCAAGTCGGGCGAAAATACAGAGATCATCACCAAAGGACGCCACGACCCTTGCGTTGGTATCCGCGCCGTTCCCGTCGGTGAAGCGATGATGGCCTGCGTGATCCTAGATCACCTACTTTTGCATCGCGGTCAGATCGGCGAAAACCAAGGCACAATCGGATAGTGAGAAAGTCAGCAAGCTGCATCGCGCTTATTCTTGTTTCAGGTCTGAGCGGGTGTGTTTCTGACGATACCGGCGGGCTCGGTAGTTCACCTGATTTTGCGCGTTCCGAATTCGCTCAGGTGGCGAGATTTTATCAGGCGATTTGCGCCAACCTTTGTCGATTGGTGTCGCTGATGATGATGACGTTGGATATGCCTATCGTATCGGCGTTGATGCGCGTGGCAACTACACTGGCTTGGCTGGCTTGCACAATCCCGCACGAATTGACGCGCCGACATTCAATGGAGAAGCGAAGTTTGCTGGGACGGCCTCAATGCGGATTATTGATCGACTAACACCGCAATCTAGCTTTGCCCAAAGCGTTCCATTCACTGCCCCCATTGTCGTACGTGTTGACCTTGCCGAGGGTACATTTGCAGGACGCACAAGCCCACCAAGCAGTTCAGCTGATTGGCAACTGACATTTAATGGAACGTTCAGCGGTGGTGATATGACCGGCACGTCACGCCTAACAGGGCTGCGCTTTGACACGTCAGGCGCTTTTCTTGGACGGGCCGGCGACGAAAAAGCAATCGGTGCTTTTCACGGCAATAACAGCGAGGACGTCTACGCTGGCGGACTTATCGCGACCCGCTAAGGTAAGACAAAATCGTGCTGCGCGTATCCCTGAAGATAAAGTAATGCGGTCAGATCCCCGTGATTGATCCTGACATCACATTGTGCGGCAACCGACGGTTTCGCATGTAGTGCAACACCCGTTCCCGCGCGCAGCAACATGCCCAGATCATTGGCCCCGTCGCCAACCGCCAAAACATCCGTCTCAGAAATTCCCAGACGCGCTGTGATCTCCTCCAACGCATCTACTTTCGCTTGCTTGCCCAAGATCGGCATACCGACTTCACCTGTCAGCGCTCCGCCCTCAGCAAGCAATGTGTTTGCGCGGTTCTCATCAAACCCAAGGATAGCGGCAATCGCAGATGTGAACGCTGTGAATCCACCAGACACCAAGACCGCATAGGCCCCATTTGCCTTCATCGTTGTTAACAATGCTGGTCCACCCGGCATCAAGGTAATTCGCATCTCAAGAACCTGCGAAATCACACTTTCTGGCAGGCCTTTCAACAAGCCCACGCGTTCGCGCAAAGCGCCGTCAAAATCCAATTCACCATTCATCGCTGCCGCTGTAATCGCTGCAACGCGCGACCCAACGCCCGCCTCATCCGCCAGCTCATCAATGCATTCCTGTTGGATCATCGTACTGTCCATATCAGCCAGCAGCATCTTCTTGCGACGCCCATCTAGTGGTTGAACAACAAGGTCCACGCCCAGCTTTTGCAGGTCCGCCCACACGTCCCAAACATTGCTAGGCTTGGCCATCAAAGCAAACTCTACCGCCTCATCTGGCGCAAGCCAAATTGCATCACCACCACCCCACGCATTGCGCAAGGACTCGGTCAACGCCGCGCTTGCGGACTGCGCGCCGGGCGCTCCGATTAAAGTCGCAATGAAAGTCATATCGAACCTACCTGACGTAAAATATGCCGCATTTGAGATATTATGCGGCGCTATAGCGACGTTTTGACTATTGTACTACCCCGCTCGCCCCAATATGAGCGTCAGCGGGACACCCTTCCCCAACGAAGGGCATATATCTGTGAGGATACCAGCAATGGTTATGACCAAACCGGCCACGCGGCCGATGAATCCGCGCTTTTCTTCTGGCCCATGCGCCAAACCCCCCGTTTTTAAACTCGAAAATCTAAGTGACGCCGCGCTTGGCCGTTCGCATCGCGCTGCTGTTGGCAAGACCAAGCTGAAAGCCGCGATCGAAGAAACCCTTGATATTTTGGGGATTCCTGACGATTATAAGATCGGCATCGTTCCCGCATCCGACACAGGCGCTTACGAAATGGCGATGTGGAACCTTCTGGGCGAGCGTCATGTTGAAATGCTCGCATGGGAAAGCTTTGGCGCCGGCTGGGTCACAGACGCGATCAAGCAGCTAAAGCTGGATGCGACAGTGAAGACCGCCGAGTACGGCGAGATCGTTGATTTCGGTACCGTGAATTTTGACAACGACGTTTGTTTCACATGGAACGGTACGACGTCTGGTGTGCGGCTCGCCAACGGCGATGCGATTGCAGCAGACCGCGCTGGCCTAACATTATGCGATGCGACTTCTGCCGCTTTCGCGATGGACCTGCCTTGGGACAAACTCGATGTGACAACCTTCTCTTGGCAGAAAGTTCTCGGCGGAGAAGCAGCGCATGGCATGATCATCCTCAGCCCACGCGCGGTCGAGCGTCTTGAAACGTATACACCCGCATGGCCCCTGCCCAAGATTTTCCGCCTTACAAAAGGTGGAAAACTGATCGACGGCATTTTCAAGGGTGAAACAATTAACACACCTTCCATGCTGGCTGTCGAAGACTATTTACAGGCCCTCGACTGGGCGCGTTCTGTGGGTGGTCTCAAGGGTCTTATCGGTCGCGCAGATGCGAACACGGCTGCGATTACGGAGTTTGTTGAGCAGAATGATTGGATCGATTTCCTAGCTGTTGATCCCGCGACACGCTCGAACACATCTGTCTGCCTCAAGTTCACGGACCCACGCATCACGAACGGCGCGACCTTTGCCAAAGCAGTCGCCAAGCGCATGGAAGCCGAGGATGTCGCACTAGACATCGGTGGGTATCGAGATGCCCCAGCGGGTCTTCGCATTTGGTGCGGTGGTACGGTCGAAACATCGGACATTGCATCGATGCTCCCATGGCTCGCTTATGCGTTCGAGACCGAGATCACAGCGTAAAACATGTAAGGTGCGTGATATCCCACGCACCGCCCCCCATTTAGATAAAAGGACCATCATCATGGCTCCCAAAGTACTCGTTTCTGATAAACTCAGCGAAACAGCCGTTCAAATTTTCCGCGACGCAGGCATTGATGTCGATTTCCAACCCGACCTCGGTAAAGACAAAGATAAGCTTGCAGCCATAATTGGCGACTATGACGGTCTTGCGATCCGCTCTGCCACCAAAGTCACAGAGAAGATCCTGAACGCTGCGACCAACCTCAAGGTCATCGCCCGCGCAGGTATTGGCACCGATAACATCGACAAGGTCGCAGCCTCTAAGAAAGGTGTGATCGTCATGAACACGCCCTTTGGCAACATGATCACGACCGCAGAGCACGCCATCGCGATGATGTTCGCCGTTGCGCGTCAAATTCCAGAGGCCAGCACATCTACGCATGCGGGCAAATGGGAAAAGTCGAAATTCATGGGTGTTGAGCTGACCAACAAGACCCTCGGCGTCATCGGCGCAGGCAACATTGGTGGCATCGTGTGCGACCGTGCGCGCGGCCTGAAGATGAAGGTCGTCGCCTATGATCCCTTCCTTGGCGAAGAAAAGGCCGACAAGATGGGCGTCGAAAAAGTCGAACTCGACGAACTGCTTAAGCGCGCTGATTTCATTACACTTCACGTGCCGTTCACGGATGCTACCGCCAATATTCTAAGCCGCGAAAACCTTGCGAAAACCAAAAAGGGTGTTCGCATTATCAACTGTGCACGTGGTGGTTTGGTCGATGAAGAGGCGCTTGCCGATCTGCTCAAATCCGGTCATGTCGCTGGCGCTGCTTTTGACGTTTTCGCACAAGAGCCCGCGAAAGAGAACGCGCTCTTCAACCTGCCCAACGTCGTTTGCACCCCACACCTTGGTGCTGCAACGACTGAAGCACAGGAGAACGTAGCGCTGCAAGTCGCAGAGCAGATGTCGAACTACCTGCTGACAGGGGCCGTTGAAAACGCGTTG
Source organism: Planktotalea sp. (assembly GCF_018607965.1). GTDB lineage: Bacteria > Pseudomonadota > Alphaproteobacteria > Rhodobacterales > Rhodobacteraceae > Planktotalea. The sequence continues at coordinate 15,466 of NZ_JABBAM010000005.1, read as the reverse complement.
AACATGCCATCTGTAACCGCAGAAGAAGCCAAGATCATGGGTCCGTGGGTTAGCCTTGCTGGCCACCTTGGGTCGTTCATCGGTCAGATGAAGGATGAGCCGATCAAAGCAATCAACATCCTCTATGATGGTAGTGTTGCGCAGATGAACCTTGCTGCGCTGAACTGTGCTTCTATCGCGGGAATTATGAAGCGCGTGAACCCAGATGTGAACATGGTGTCCGCCCCTGTGATCGCCGCTGAGCGTGGCATCAAGATCAGCACAACCAACCAAGACAAGTCAGGCGCGTTTGACGGCTACATCAAAGTAACGGTTGTAACGGATACGCAAGAACGTTCCATCGCGGGCACAGTCTTTTCTGACGGCAAACCACGCTTCATTCAGATCAAAGGCATCAATATCGACGCCGAAGTTGGTGAGCACATGGTGTATACGACCAACGAAGACGTACCGGGCATCATCGGTGCCTTGGGTCAAACGATGGGCGAAAACAACGTCAATATCGCGAACTTTACCCTTGGCCGATCCGCTGCAAAAGGCGAAGCAATCGCACTTTTGTACGTTGACGCCCCTGTGCCTGCTGTTGTGCTAAAAGCCTTAGAAGCAACAGGCCTCTTTCAACAAGTCAAACCCCTGTCCTTCGACATTGCATAATTACAATCACATCAACGCAAAGGCCGCTCTTCTCAGGGCGGCCTTTGTAGTTTAACCCTACGGATATGACACACCCCATTTACGCCATTAGCGATATTCACGGCCAAATCGAAATGCTCGAAGACGCGCTTTCGCTGATCGAAACGGACGGCGGACCCGACGCTTCGATTGTCTTTCTGGGCGATTACGTGGATCGCGGTGCAGACAGCAAAGCCGTCATAGAACGTCTGATCCAAGGCAAAGCGGCTGGCAAACCGTGGCGCTTTCTCAAGGGTAACCACGACCGCATGTTCGAATGGTTCATGGAACCTGTGCCCCGACACGATCCATACCTACTTGTTGGATACCACTGGCTTCACGAACGCCTCGGCGGCACAACAACACTGGCATCCTACAGCGTTGAAGCGAATGAAACACGTCGCCTCTTCAACGTTCACGAAGACGTCTTAGTGGCCGTTCCCAAAAGCCATCAACGTTTCCTGCAAGACTGTGAAATATCCGTCACGCACGGCCCGCTTTTCTTTTGCCATGCAGGTGTGCGTCCCGGCGTGCGATTGATGGATCAAACCGAAGCCGACCTCGTTTGGATCAGGGATGAATTCTCAAACGATCCACGCGATCATGGTGCGCTCATCATCCACGGTCACACTCCCGTCAAAGCACCCTTTCATGCAGGTAATCATGTGAACCTCGACACGGGCGCAGGATACGGCAAACCACTCACAGCAGCCGTGTTTGATGGCAAAACAGTAAACGTCCTCACCAAAACGGGCCGCCAACCTCTGCGCCCCGCCTAACCTTCACCTTTTCAAAATATCCTAGGGGATCTGGGGGATTAATCCCCCAGCCTGTCGGCTCGCCCATAGCGAGCCGAATACCTTAGACCCCGATGTCGACAATCGCCTTCGCCAAAATCGGAACAGACTGCGCGTTCAAGCCAGCAATGTTCATACGGCTGTCCCCAACCATATAAATCCCATGATCCGCCCGCAGCTTTTCAACCATATCAGGTGTTGTACCAAGCCGCGAAAACATGCCACGATGCTGTGCTAGAAAACCAAAGCGATCCGACCCGCTTAAGCGCTGCAATTCACTTGCAAGCTGCTCACGTAGGCCAAGCATACCAAGGCGCACTTCTTCCAGTTCTGCTTTCCAATCCATGCGTAGCTCTGCATCGCTTAGAACCATCGTTACCAAACGCGCACCGTGATCTGGCGGGAAAGAGAAATTCTGACGGTTCAAAAACGCCAATGTATCTTGGTTCAAACCTTGCTGGGACGCATCCGCGGATACCGCCATCAACAAGCCTGTCCGCTCACGATATATACCGAAATTCTTCGAACAACTCGCTGCGATCAAACATTCTGGAACAGACGACGCGACAAGCCGTGTCGCCAAGGCGTCCTCTTCCAAACCATCCCCGAAACCTTGATAGGCGATGTCGATCATCGGGATCGCGCCGACCTCATTCAAAATATCAACAACGATCTGCCATTGCGTCAGGTTCAGGTTCGCACCCGTCGGATTGTGGCAGCAGCCGTGCAACAGAACGATGTCGCCCGCCTTCACGGTCTTCAGGTCAGCCATCAAGCCATCAAAATCGACGCCACGTGTGTCACTGTCGAAATAGCGGTACGGCACGTGCTCCATCCCAAGGTAGTTCAGGATCGACGTGTGGTTTGGCCAAGTCGGATTAGACACAAAAACACGTGCGTCTGGGTTGGCCATTTTCACCAATTCAAACGCCTGCCGCACAGCTCCAGTGCCACCGGGAGTCGCTGCGACTGCAACGTTGCCACGATCAACTGCGTCGCTAAGAATAAGATCAAACATGACATCCGCAAACGCGGGATCACCCGCTAGACCAACATAAGACTTTGTTGTCTCCAAGCCCCAAAGCTGCTGTTCCGCCTTCTTAACAGCGCGCATGACAGGCGTAACGCCTTCAGCATTCTTATAAACACCTACACCCAGATCAATTTTTGTCGGGCGTTCATCTTCACGGCAGGCTTTTGCAAGCGCTAGGATCTTGTCAGCGGGTTGTGCTGTGAGGTTGGCAAACATCAGGCTTCTCCAGTTTCGATAGGCATAGTCGGGGCTGCGCCCCATTCGCTCCAAGAGCCGTCGTAGACAGAATGATCTGTCTTGCCGATCCGCTCTAGCGCAAGGGACAGGATGCAGGCTGTGATACCAGAGCCACACGAGTTGATCACAGGCTTAGACAGATCAACACCGCCAGCTTCAAACGCCGCTTTCAGCGCAGCCAGGTCTTTCATCGTATTATCTGCATTCAACAAATCTTTGTAAAACACGTTGCGCGAATTTGGGATGTGCCCAGCGCGCATACCTTCACGCGGTTCAGGTTCAGTTCCCGCAAAACGCGCAGGCGAACGTGCGTCAACGATCTGCGGGCGTCCAAGTTTGGCCGCAGCCGCAACTTGCGTCGCGTCTTTCACCATCTGGTTTTGGAAACGCACCATCATGTGACGGTCGCGAATAACGGGGGGCAAATCTTCAACGTCGCGACCCTCTGCAACCCATTTCGCCATACCACCGTCCAAAACAGCGACATTCATTTGACCCATAAGGCGGAACAACCACCACACGCGCGGTGCAGAAAAAATACCAGACCCATCATAGACAACAACCTGATGCCCGTCGCCCACACCCATTGCGCGCATGCGAGACATGAATTTCTCAGGACTTGGCGCCATATGGGACAGCGACGATCGCGCATCGCTGATTTCATCAATGTCAAAGAAACGTGCGCCGGGGATATGACCAGCGCTGTATTCCGCCTTTGCATCGCGGCCCTCAGCAGGCATATACCAAGACGCGTCTAGAATACGCAAATCGGGATCGCGCATGTGCGCGGCTAGCCAATCAGTGGAAACCAATGTCGCTGGATCGTCGGATGCCATGTGGAATGCCCTCTTTTTGATACTTTCTTGCTTACTGCCGAGGACCCGCAGACGCAAGAGTGGGCACCGCAAAACTGCGATGCCCACATGCAACAAATCACCAATTACTGAAGCGAATTACTTCGCCATCATGTTCTTAACAACACCAACAACCGCAAGAACTGCGCCGCCGCCAACACCACCACCAACAACCTGTGTCAGGATCGATGCGATATCCAAACCGCCTGCAGCACCGCCCATACCGAGCATGCCCAGAACTGTACCGCCCAAGCCACCGCCAACAATGCCGGAGATTGAGTTGATGAGTGTACCTTGGTTAAGGTTTTTCATCACGCCGCCAGCAACGTTTCCACCTACTGCGCCCGAAATAAGACCAATCAAAAGTTCCATAATATTCCTTCCCGTCGGGTCTTTATTTTAAGCAGCGCAATCTCGACCCGTTTCCTGTTCGCTTTGCTAGGTACAACTACCTGCATAGCACGTCATGGGGAAAGCAAAGGAAAATTCGTCATTTAGCGCGGCTTTACTCGGCGTGGCGCAACAAACGCTGCTTTTGGCGACCCCAATCACGCTTGGCATCGCTTGCACGTTTGTCATGATTTTGCTTACCTTTGGCGATACCCAGTTTGATCTTCACCATGCCACGATGGTTAAAGTACATGACCAGCGGGACCAGCGTCATACCTTTGCGCTGGGTATCAGACCACATGCGCGCCAGCTCTTTCTTGGACGCAAGCATCTTACGACGACGACGTTCTTCATGGCCCCAGGTTTTGGCCGCTTGATAAGGCGCAATGTAGCTGTTCACCAACCACAACTCGCCTTCTTTCACTTCCGCATAACTTTCCGCAATGTTGGACGAATTCACACGCAGCGATTTCACTTCGGATCCTTCAAGGATCATCCCGCATTCGATGTCATCATCAATGGCGTAATCATAGCGCGCGCGCCGGTTCTCGGCGATCACCTTGTAGTTTGGAGTGTCGTCTGGCTTGGCCATGCTATCCCGCGTCTTTCATCAATCTTGAGTGCCCTACATAAGCCCTATCGCGCGCCACTCCAAGGCCATTTGAGAAAAGCCGCTGGACTTG
>NZ_JABBAM010000005.1:0-10700 GCF_018607965.1 Planktotalea sp. | reverse complement strand
CTTGGTCTGGGATCGGTCCTTGGCTACTTGATTGCCGGCATCATCATCAGTCCGATCCTTGCGCTCTTGCATGTGGACGTGATCGCAATCCAGCACTTCGCGGAATTTGGCGTTGTGATGATGCTGTTTCTTGTCGGCCTAGAGCTTGAACCAAAGATGCTATGGGCCATGCGCGCTAAACTGCTTGGGCTTGGTGGCGGACAGGTCGGATTAACCACGCTGGTCGTAATGGGCGCATGCATGGCATTCGGCCAACCTTGGTCCATCGCATTGGCAATCGGTCTGGTCATGGCGCTGTCCTCAACGGCCATAGTCTTGCAGACGCTAAATGAAAAAGGCCTAATGAAATCGGACGGTGGGCAATCCAGTTTTTCGGTTCTTTTGACCCAAGACATCGCCGTCATTCCAATGCTCGCACTACTTCCGTTGCTTGCTATGCCTGAACTCATGGGCGTTGCGGGGGATGCCGCACATGCCGTTGCAGACCACGCGTCCGAGGGCGATCATGGCCCCGCGATGAGCCTTGTTGACGGTCTTAACGGTTGGCAGACCATGCTGGTGACAGTGGGTGCGGTGATCGCTGTGATCCTTGGCGGTAGTTTCCTGACCTCACCCATCTTCCGATTTATTGCGGGCGCAGGTCTACGTGAACTTTTCGTCGCTGGTGCGCTTCTTATCGTGATTGGTATCGCATTGTTGATGTCCCTCGTTGGCTTATCGCCTGCACTTGGTACCTTCATTGCAGGTGTGGTGCTGGCAAACAGCGCATATCGTCACGAACTTGAAAGCGATATTGATCCGTTCCGTGGCCTCCTGCTTGGATTGTTCTTTATGAGCGTTGGCGCAGGCATTAATTTCGCCCTCCTCTTTGCGAACCTTGGATCCATCGTTGGCATGACCCTCGGCTTGATCGCCGTCAAAGCTAGCGTCCTCCTCGTCCTCGCACGCATCTTCAAAATAGAAGAGGCGGACAAATGGCTCTTCGCACTTGGCCTCGCGCAAGCGGAGGAATTTGGGTTCGTCCTGCTGTCCTTCACGGTGGCAGGAAACATCATCCCTTCAGGCACCGCAGATATTCTACTTTTGGTCGTCGCGCTTTCGATGCTGCTGACCCCTGCCCTGTTCATTATCTACGACCGCCTCATTGCGCCACGCTATGTGACGGGTGAAACCCGCGAAGCAGATAAAATAGAGGCGGACTCCAACATCATCATCACAGGTCACGGCCGCGTCGGCGGCATGGTGGCCCGCGTTCTGCGTGCGTCAGGACATACGCCTACTGTCATCGACTATTCCTTTAAACAGCTCGACATGTTGGAGCGCTTCGGTGTGAAAGCCTACTTTGGCGATGCCAGCCGCCCTGATCTTTTGCACGCCGCCGGCATCCATGACGCAAAACTGATCGCGATCGACAACAAAGAACAGATCACAGAGATGGTGCACTACATTCACACCAACCATCCGAACGTGCACATCATGGCGCGCGCGACGGATCGCAACCATGTGTACGAACTCTATGCTGCGGGTTGCCGTGATATCATCCGTGAAACTTACGATAGCTCGCTGCGCATGGTCAAATCTGCTTTCGTGGCACTTGGCGTTCCCTACGATAAGGCCAGCGATATGGTTGATGTCTTTGACGAGTCTGATCGCGCAGGCATGATCGAAGTAGCCGACACCTACGACGTCAATATCTCACACTTTGAGAGCGAAGCCTTCATGGCCAAAATTCGCGAAGTCGCACCACGCCGCGAAGCCGAGGTCAGAGAGCAAATGACACAGATCTTGCAACGCAATTCGAAAGGCGAAGAGCAACTTTAAATCAACCTTCCGCAGGGGCGCCACTACGCGCCCTGTGCGGGCCAAATACAGCTGTAAGTGCTAGGATCAAACCTGACACCGCTGCAATCATTCCCGCCGCACTGACTGAATTTTCTGCACCGAACCACAGCCGGCCATAGCCTGCGAACACGTATCCCAAGACGGCCGATAACGTGGCGAATAGAACGCTCCACGCGACTTGAACGCTTAGCGAATTCGTCATCAGACGCGCAGCGGCAGGCGGGCAAATGAACATTGCAATGACGATGATAGACCCCACCGCATCAAACGCAGCGACGGCAGCAAGGGCTGCAACAATGACCAGCGCAAACCCCAAAGCTCCGGTACGAATGCCCACGCTTTGCGCGAACCCTTCGTCGAATGTGGATATTTTCAGGGGTCGCCAATAGATCCAAGTGAACAGGATCACGACGAATAGAACCGCACCCAAACGGGGAAGTTCAACCGGCAAATAGGCAAGTGCCTCCATGTCCCAAAGCGACGCCCATCCTGTTGCATCAAGCCAAATCAAGCTTTCCAAATTGCCGAACAACGCATGCTCTACATCTAGATGAACAGTGCTAGTATCCGACTGTTCCAACAGCAAAACACCCCCAGCAAACATGGCCGTAAACGTCACTCCCATCGCGGCACCCGGTTCAATTTTGCCAAGGCGGCGGATCGCCTCGATCATCACAACCGCGACCACAGCTGCACCGGCAGCGCCCAGCATCATGGGAACGGCAGACACAACGCCAGTGATCAAGAACGCGACAACGATGCCGGGCAAAACCACGTGACTGATCGCATCACCAATCAACGCCTGACGCCGCAGCAACAGAAAATTCCCAGGAAGCGCACAAGCAATCGCGGCCAACGTACCGATCAATATGGGCGTTAAAGACAGCGCAACGAATTCCTCACCCATCATACTGGCACACCTTGTGGTGCGCCAATCAAACGGTCGAGTTCGCTGATTTGATCGCTGGTGAGCACCCCTTCAATTTCTGTCAGTCCATCATAGAAAGTGGCCGCCAACGCGAATTCTTCGCGAGATCTTGCCATTTGCCAACGCCGTTCATCGCGCAATGCTTTTGCAGCACGGGCTTTTCCGTCGGGCGTGGGAACGCCATCGGCGCGCGCGAGGCCAGAGCGTTGTAGCAACCGCAGGGTAAGTTTTTCATAGATCGGCTGGCCTTGCGCAAGCGCAAGTAGACCCTGCCGCACATGAACGCGTTTTTGAAACGAAAGGTGCTTAAGCACTGCTGCCAAAACACCACGCGCGGGTGCAAACAGCAGCGACAGAGCAAACATCGCAAACAGGACCAGCACGATCACAGGTCCCGTCGGTAGCGCTGGCGCAATCGCCGACAGCGCTGCGCCAACATAGCCAGCAACACCGCCCACAACACCTGCAACCCACAGAACACCGGTTACCCGTTCGCTCCAAAAGCGAGCGGTGACAGGGGGGATGATCAGCAAAGCAACAATCAGGATCAAGCCAACAATCTTCAGGCCAACAACCGTAATAGCCATGACCAAGCCCATCATAATCAGATCAAGTCGCGGCACGTTGAGGCCACTTGAGGCCGCAAATTCAGGATCAAATGCAATCGCGCTTAGGGGACGACGAAACGCGATGACAGCCAGTAAGACCGCCGCACCACCCACCGCGATAATCACAGCATCGGAATACAACATGCCCGCGGTCGACCCCAGCAAGAACCCTTCAAGCCCCGCTTGGCGACCCTCCGACATCGTTTGGATATAAGTCAGAAACACTATGCCAATGCCGAAGAATACAGACAAGACAGCACCAATCGCAGCATCCTCTGCAAGGCGCGTGCGGCGTGTCAGAAAACCAATGCACAGCAGGCCAATCCACGCAGACGCGGCAGACCCCAGCATCAAACCAATCAGGCTACGCCCATCACCGCCTAGCACGACCATGATGATGAATGCGATGCCCACACCCGGCAGCGTCGCATGCGAAATCGCATCGCTGACCAGCGCGCGTTTGCGTAAGAATAGGAATGTACCAGTGACGCCAGCAGCAACGCCCAAAAGCATTGCGCCAAGGGTCACGAGCGTGGCGTTGTAACCAAGCTGCAATGTCAGGGCATGCCAAAGCATAATTTATGCACCAAGCGCTGTTTGACCAAGCTGGCCTGTTGCCAGACGACCGCCGTAGGCGTCTTGCAGAGTTTGGGGCGTAAACGCCTCTTCAACCGTGCCCTCGGCAACGCGCGTTGTGTTGATCAAGAACACGCGATCGAAATAGTCGGTGACCGTGCTGAGATCGTGATGCACAGCAACGACAGTTTTGCCGTCCGCGCGCAGGGCTTGCAGCACGTCGATGATCGCTTTTTCAGTTGCAGCATCCACACCCGCGAAAGGCTCGTCCAGCAAATACAAATCAGCGTCTTGTGCCAAAGCACGCGCAAGGAAGACACGCTGCTGCTGGCCACCTGACAGCTGGCCAATCTGACGTGTCGCAAAATCCTGCATACCGACGCGCTTTAGGCAATCCATTGCTTTGGCCTTGTGCGTTCCGCGCAGGCGGCCAAGCAAGCCAAGTTCACGATACAGCCCCATCAAAACCACATCCAAAACACGTGTCGGGAAATCCCAATCAACGCTCGCACGTTGGGGCACATAAGCAATCCGCGCACGAGCCTGTGCAACGGGCTGGCCGAAAACTTGCGCAGATCCTGCCAGCGGCTTGATCACGCCCAGCGCGGCCTTGAGCAACGTCGATTTACCCGCACCATTTGGGCCGATGATTGCAGTCATAGATCCAACAGGAACCGTCATATCAACAGAGAACACAGCAGGCTTTTGGCCGTAGCTCACGGTCATTCCACGAATCGCCAAAGCTGCACCCGCAGGCGTTTCGATCATGCGTGTTCCGTCTGATGTCGCCAGTTCAAGTGATGTCATGTCTTAACTTCCTACCGTCAGTTTTCCGCTCATGCCACGTTGCGGCACGGTGCCGCCAAGGGCACGAGAAATGGTTGTGATGTTGTGATCAATCATGCCGATATACGTGGCCTCATACGTGCCATCCGCACCCATCGCGTCAGAGAAAAGTTCGCCGCCAATAGAAACCGTGTGACCCTGTGCAGCGGCCCCTTCGATCAGCGCGCGAATGTTGCGATCAGAGACAGAGCTTTCGACAAAGGCCGCACCAATCTTGCGCTCAGCAAGCGTGTCAACAAGCGATGAAATACGGTTCAGACCTGCTTCACTTTCGGTCGAAATACCTTGGATGCCGATCACTTCCATATCGAACGCGCGTCCGAAATAGCCAAATGCATCATGGGCGGTTAAGAGAACGCGGCTCTCTTTCGGAACCGAGGCCATCGCCGTTTCGCCGTAAGACTGTAGACGCGCCAATTCAGTCTCAAAATGAACAAGGTTCGCCGCGAATTCATCCGCCGCATCAGGACGCGCTTCGCTCAGGACGTCTGCAACACGACGCGCAACATGGATCCAAAGGTCAGGTACCATCCAAACATGGGGATCAAAGCGGCCATCGTAATCACCATGCGAAATGAGCACGTCACGTGGCATCGCATCCGCCACCGGAACAGAAATACGACGACGGGCCAATTTGACCAAGAAGTCCTCCATCTGGGCCTCTAGATAGAGTCCATGCCAAAGCACCATATCCGCGCGGGTCATCGCCGTGATGTCACTGCGCGTTTGACGGTATGCATGCGGATCAAGACCCGGCCCCATCAGCGCCTTCACATCAACATGTGTGCCACCAATGCGACGGACTGTGCCAGCAATCATGCCCGTGGTCGCAACGACCTTAAGCGCACCAGACGCCAAAGCCATGCGCGGCACAGTAAGCGCGGCAGCAGTAAGAGCAAAGAAATGACGGCGATTAAGGGACATGGACTCTCCAGTGTGCCTTTGGAATATGAGAGTCATTTGCCAAAAGTCAATGCACTTGCGACTTATTCGCAATAAGAATCGTATTTTCTGACCTTTTGGTCAAATTAATGCCGCTTACGCAAAGCCATTGCTTGCCAAGGCTGCGCTCTCATGGGACAGAATACGTGCAACACCCCCTTGTGGAGAGCCCGCAAATGTCGACCCAAACCGCCCAAACCACCGCACATCTGCCCCAGACGATCGAACCACGTAATCCAGGGATGGATCTTGAGCTAAGCTGGGTACGTTCTGTGCAGGCCAACACCTCTGCGATTGAGCGACGCGCAAAAACGCTGCCTGGACGACGGAGTGTTAAGAAAGAATATCAAGCGGCTTGGCTAATCCGCGCAATGCAATGCATCGACCTAACCACGCTGTCAGGCGATGACACGGCGGAGCGCGTGCGCCGCTTGTGTGCAAAAGCGCGTGCACCCTTGCGCCCTGATATCGCAGAGGCATTGGGCGTCGGCGGTCTGCACACTGGTGCGATCTGTGTCTACCACGATATGATCGCGACCGCCGTTGATGCGCTCGAAGGATCTGGCATTCCAGTTGCTGCCGTGTCCACGGGTTTCCCCGCTGGCCTGTCCCCTTTCCATCTGCGGGTCGCAGAAATTGAGGAAAGCGTAAAAGCAGGCGCTGCAGAGATAGACATCGTCATTTCGCGTCGCCACGTTCTGGCGGGCGGTTGGCAAGCGCTTTACAATGAAATGCGTGCGTTTCGTGCGGCGTGCGGGGATGCGCATGTCAAAGCGATCCTTGCAACGGGCGAACTGGGTACATTGCGCAATGTCGCGCGGGCCTCGCTGATTTGCATGATGGCTGGCGCTGACTTCATCAAGACGTCCACGGGTAAGGAAAGCGTTAACGCGACCCTGCCTGTGTCCCTTGTTATGATCCGTGCAATCCGTGACTACCACGAACGCACAGGATATCGCGTTGGCTACAAACCTGCTGGCGGCATTTCCAAGGCCAAGGATGCCCTCGTCTATCTTGCCCTCATGAAGGACGAACTCGGCGATCGCTGGCTACAACCCGATCTGTTCCGCTTTGGCGCGTCATCCCTTTTGAACGACATTGAACGCCAGTTAGAACACCACGTCACAGGCGCATATTCCGCCAGCTACCGCCACGCGCTGGCCTAAGGAGAAACCCATGAGCATTTCCGAGCGTTTGGACAAAATGGACTACGGCCCCGCACCCGAAAGCGCAGCTGATGCGTTGGCATGGCTTGTGGATCAAGGCGATGAATTTGGCCACTTTATTGACGGCGAATTTACTGCGCCCACAGACGATTTCACCAGCAACAACCCTGCAAATGGCGAAGTCTTGGCCAACCTGTCCCAAGCCACGCAAAGCGATGTGGATAGTGCTGTTACCGCCGCGCGCAAGGCGCAGTTTAAATGGGCGAAACTTGGCGGCGCAGGTCGTGCGCGCTACCTCTATGCAATCGCGCGTTTGGTGCAGAAACATTCCCGTCTGTTTGCCGTTTTAGAAACGCTCGACAATGGTAAGCCGATCCGCGAAAGCCGCGACATCGATATCCCGCTGGTGCATCGCCATTTCTACTATCACGCTGGTATGGCGCAGCTGATGGACGACGAACTACCCGACCGCGAGGCATTGGGTGTGTGTGGGCAAATCATCCCGTGGAACTTCCCACTGCTGATGCTGTCGTGGAAAGTCGCGCCGGCCCTTGCGATGGGCAACACGGTTGTTCTGAAGCCAGCGGAATACACATCCCTGACCGCGCTTTTGTTCGCTGATATTTGTCGCCAAGCAGGCCTGCCCAAAGGTGTCGTCAACATCGTCACAGGCGATGGCGCTGTTGGTGAAATGATCGTCAATTCAAACGTGGATAAGATCGCCTTTACGGGATCCACGTCCGTTGGGCGTCGCATTCGCGAAGCGACGGCTGGTTCTGGTAAAGCCTTGACCTTGGAACTGGGCGGCAAGTCCCCCTACATCGTGTTCGATGATGCCGATCTAGATAGCGCCGTCGAAGGCCTTGTAGATGCGATCTGGTTTAACCAAGGGCAGGTCTGTTGTGCGGGGTCGCGCCTGCTAGTTCAGGAAAGCGTGTCTGAGCGATTCTACACCAAACTCCGCGCTCGCATGGACGGTCTGCGCATTGGCAACCCGCTGGATAAATGTATCGACGTTGGCGCGATTGTAGACCCTATTCAGCTGGAACAGATCGCGCGCATGGTTGACGCCAATACAGAAGGGCACATGTATCAAGCAAAGTGCGACATGCCTGAGGGTGGCTGTTTCTACCCGCCCACTTTGATCACTGGCCTGACCCCTTCCGCGACCCTGATGCAGGAAGAAATCTTTGGTCCCGTTCTTTGCGCGACCACCTTCCGCACACCAACTGAGGCCGTTCAACTTGCCAATAACACACGCTACGGATTGGCCGCGACCGTGTGGAGCGAAAACGTGAACCTTGCCCTTGGTATCGCACCGCAACTGATTGCTGGCGTGGTCTGGGTAAACGCGACGAACCTTTTTGATGCCGCCGCCCCCTTTGGCGGTGTGCGCGAAAGCGGGTTTGGACGCGAAGGTGGCTGGGAAGGTCTTGGCGCCTACACCAAGCCCAAAGCAAAACGCAAAGCATTGGCCAAAGTCGAAGCGTTCACTGGCAGTGATGCCAGCGGTGATCCAATTGATCGCACAGCCAAACTTTATATTGGGGGCAAACAGGCACGTCCTGATAGCGGCTATTCCCAAGGCATATTCTCCAAACAAGGTGCGAAACTAGGCGACGTTTCTTTGGCAAGCCGTAAAGACATCCGCAACGCGGTTGAGGCCGCTCAAAGTGCGAAAAGCTGGTCTAAGACAACGGGTCATCTTCGCGCACAAATACTTTACTATATAGCTGAAAATCTATCTGTACGCGCCGATGAATTCGCCAAACGTATCGATGCAATGACGGGTAAGCGCACGGGCAAGGCCGAAGTCCAAGACAGCCTGAACGCGCTCTTCACCTACGCTGCGTGGGCTGACAAATGGGACGGTTCCGCACGCGGCGTTCCGATCAAAGGAATTGCGCTGGCGATGAACGAACCCGTTGGCGTAATTGGCGCAATTTGTGCAGATGACACGCCGCTGATTGGGCTGATCCACGCGATGGGGTCTTCCATGGCAATGGGCAATCGGTGTGTGCTGGTGGCAAGTGAACCCTACCCGCTGGCCGCAACAGATCTGATCCAAGTGCTAGAAACCTCTGATGTGCCTGCGGGTGTCGTGAATATCCTCACGGGCACCCATTCAGAACTGGCACCGCACATGGCCGCACATAACGATATCGATGCCATTTGGAGCTTTTCCTCAAGCGATATTTCGGCAGTGATCGAGTATAATTCAGCGGGCAATTTGAAACGCACATGGGTCAACAACCAGCACAGCAATGTGGCCGCGCCCCGTGAATTTCTAAGTGCCTCCAGCGAAACAAAAACGGTCTGGGTGCCCTACGGCGAGTAACGCGCGCCGCGCCCTTCCGATGGCCTAAAGAGCATTTTGGACATGACGTTCCGTTTCGGCTGACATCATCGTCAATCGTCCGCATACTGTGCGCAAATATCATCTTAGGAGAACACCTATGTCAGACGATATCGTCATTCTAGACGGCGCACGCACCGCAATCGGAACCTTTGGTGGCGCGTTGGCAAAAACCACGCCAATCGAACTGGCAACGATTGCATCAAAGGCAGCTCTGGAACGCTCCGGGGTAGACGGCGCACAGATAGGTCATGTGGTATTCGGTCATGTCATCAACACCGAGCCCCGCGATATGTACCTGTCCCGCGTTGCAGCGATTGATGCTGGTATTCCCGACACAACCCCCGCGATGAACGTGAACCGTCTGTGCGGATCCGGCGCGCAGGCCATTGTGTCTGCGGTACAATCCTTGATGCTGGGCGATGCTGATTTCGCGCTAGCAGGCGGTGCTGAAAACATGTCGCGGTCGCCGTTCATTCTGCCTGACCAACGCTGGGGCGCAAAGATGGGCGACACGCGGTCGCTGGATATGATGCTAGGCGCTCTGAACTGTCCGTTTGGAACGGGTCACATGGGTGTCACAGCTGAAAACGTGGCCGCGGAACATGACATCACGCGGGCGCAGCAAGATGCCTTCGCGATGGCCAGCCAAACGCGCGCAGCGAATGCGATTGCGAAAGGTTATTTCGAAAGCCAGATCACACCCGTCCAAATCAAAGTGAAACGCGACTTGGTTGATTTCACCGTAGACGAACATCCTAAGGCCACGTCCGAGGACGCCCTCGCAGGATTGCGCACCGTTTTCCAAAAAGATGGTACGGTCACCGCAGGCAGCGCGTCTGGCATCAACGATGGTGCCGCTGCGATTGTGCTTGCACGCGCCAGTGCCGCTGAGAAAGCGGGCCTAAAGCCGCGCGCGCGTATCCTAGGTTATGCCCATGCAGGTGTGCGTCCAGAGGTCATGGGAATTGGTCCCGTTCCAGCCGTTGAAAACTTATTCGCGAAGACGGGCCTGACTGCTACTGATTTTGACGTGATCGAAAGCAACGAGGCCTTCGCCGCACAAGCGCTTGCCGTGAACAAAGGTCTTGGGTTTGATCCTGCAATCGTGAACCCGAATGGTGGTGCGATTGCGCTTGGTCATCCGGTTGGAGCGACGGGTGCCTTGATCACCGTCAAAGCACTTTACGAACTTGAGCGCATCAACGGCAAACGCGCGTTGATCACTATGTGTATTGGTGGAGGTCAAGGCATCGCGTTCGCGATTGAGCGTCTTTAAAACAGACCCTAATCAAGCCGAATGGTCGCGCGTGCTGCGCGGCCATCTTTGTCGATGACCGACAGCTGAACAAAGCCTTCTTCTAGGGTCAGGACTCATAATCAAAAGATGACGGTTGCATCGAGAGCGATGGCAGAGAGGAAGACAGTCGGGGATC
>NZ_JABBAM010000046.1:9499-32941 GCF_018607965.1 Planktotalea sp. | reverse complement strand
TCGTAAATGTCCGAATTGCGGAAGCGGCCCTGTTCTGCGCGGATATTTAAAAATGCGCGAAAGCTGCACAGTGTGTCGCCAAAACTTCACACATGCGCGCGCAGATGACGGACCTGCCTACCTGACAATTTTGATCGTCGGGCATTTGATGGCACCCTCATTGCACTTTGTGTTTGTAAAATTCCGCCCCGAACCACTGATCTTGTTCACGATCTTCGCTGTCGGATGTATCGCCCTGTCGCTCTATTTACTGCCGCGTTTCAAAGGCATGATTGTTGCATATCAATGGGCCAAACGCATGTTTGGCTTTGAACAAGAGACAGCCCTTGATACACGCGAAGCAGCATGATTGTTTGCGCTTAGGTAAATTCTTTACCGCGGAGTGCAAACGCAATGACTGAAACGCCCAAGATTGACAAAACCGCTATCCGCCATGCATCCACCGTGATCGTGCTGCGCGATCGTGCGACAAATCCACGGGTTCTTATGGGGCAACGCGGCGCTAAAGCGGCCTTCATGCCCAATAAATTCGTCTTCCCCGGTGGCGCGGTCGATGCAGGCGACGCTGATATCGCGCTCGCGGAACCGATCAATCCACACTGCACCCAACACTTATTACAAGAAACCGACAGCGATCGCACACACGCACTCGGTGTTGCAGCCATCCGTGAGCTTTGGGAAGAGACCGGCCTTGTGCTGGGCACCAAAGGCACTTGGACCACGGATGCCCCCGACGATTGGCAAGGTTTCGCGGCCACGCACCACCTGCCCGACGCCTCTGCCCTGCAATTCGTGTTTCGCGCAATCACACCACCTGGGCGCCCTCGCCGTTTCGATGCGCGCTTTTTCTTGATTGATGCAGATGCTTTGCAAGGTAACATCGACGATTTCTCAAACGCCTCTGATGAACTCTCTCACTTGCAATGGATCGCATTGGAAGATGTGCGTAAATTCGACCTGCCCTTCATAACCGAAGTTGTCCTCGCAGAGGTTTCAGGGCGCACAAAAGAAACTGCACCCCCCAAAAGCGTGCCAATGTTTCTAAACTCAGAAGAAGAAAGCTTGTTCCTGCGCCTTTCAGGCGCATCCCCACTTGATCAGTAGAGCGACATCAAAGCGTTACCGTGTTACCAAAATCAACAGCAAAACACTTGCGGATAGAAAACCAATCCCTAGTCCTTCGCGCAGGCTTAGCTTTTCTTTGAATACCAACGTCGAAACGATCAATGAAAAGATCAGCTCAATCTGTCCCAATGCATTCACGTACGCTGCAGTTTGCAGGGTAAAGGCAACGAACCATCCCAGACTGCCTGCCACACTCGTCAGTCCGATCAGCGCCGCTTTGCGCCGCGCAGACCAAACGGCCCCCAACTGACCGGGTTCGCGAACGCGTAACCAGATTGCCATGGCAGTGAATTGCATCAAGGTCACAGCTGATAACGTCACCGCTGCCCGCAAGAGCGGTGCGTCTGCCCCAACTTCCAAAGTTGCAGCGCGATAGGTCACTGCTGAAATTGCGAATAAAAACCCTGATCCAAGCCCCAAGGCCGCTGCCCGCGTGCAAACGCGCTGAACCCAACCGCCCTCCACACTTGGCGTTTTGGATAATAGCAACACCCCGAACAGCCCAATAAGGATCGCAAAGAACCCATAGCCAGACACGCCCTCGCCCAGCACCACAATGCCCACCAAGACCGACAGTATGACTTCTGTTTTCTTAAACGTGATGCCAACTGCAAAATTGCGTGTCCTAAAAAGCGCCACGACACAGACCGTCGCCATGATCTGCGCCAAACCGCCAATCGCCCCCATAAGCCAGAAGCGTGCTGTGATCTTTGGGACATCAACATCATTCAAACCAAACCATGCGACCAACACAACAGCCAATAACGGCGCGGAATACGCAAAACGCGCAAAGGTCGCGCCGCCAGTGCTCAGCGCGCCCATGCTCAACTGCTTTTGCAACATAAAGCGAACGGTTTGAAAAATCGTCGCAACGATCGTGGCAAATATCCAAAGCTCCATGATCGCGCTTTTTCCTATCCGTTGTTTGCGGGCCGAAGTGGATGTGCGACGGGTTCTTTCGCTTTGAAAAAATACGGGCGAAACACATCGGCGTAGGACCCGAAGCGATAGCCCTCGTTGTTTTCCAAAAACCGCTCTTTCCCGGACGCATAAAGTGCGGGCAGATCATACCATGACACACCAGGATTAAGGTGATGTACCGAATGGAGGTTATTGTTCAAAAACAAGAATGCCAATAGTCCGCGATCCTCAATGATCACAGTGCGCCCTCGCGCTTCTTCATGCGCTTGGTGCTCAAGGTATGTGCGGATTTTCAAAACGGACAATCCAGCATAGACCGCAAGGAAGTAGGCCCAAAGCGGCATCGCCCCGAACGCCAACACCCACCAAATCGGTAAGGCCGCAGCTGGTACGTGCCACACCCAACTGATCAGCACACGCTTATTACCTGCGATGATCAGCTTCCAATCGGCCAGCATAAAGAAATACTGCCCAATAAGCGGCCCAACCAAAACACGTCCAAACAGCGTATTATTGAAATTAAACATCGCCTTAGAGGGCGTGCTCAACTTACTCCAAACCTTCGGATCAAGATAACAGCTTTCTGGATCATCATAAGGATCGGTCAACCGGCTATCCACGTGATGCGCCAAATGTGTGTCGCGAAAACGGATGTAGGGAATGGCAAAACTAAGCGCGGGAAACACCAACGCAGCGTTCAAATGTTTGTTGCGAAACGGATGTCCGTGCAGCGCTTCGTGGGCCAGCGAAGAATGCAATGCGACCGACAAGACCGCTAAGGCAGTGCCCAAGGGCAGCCAAAGCGCGGCCAGCCAAGTCGTCGCCACAGCAAACGCCGCATAACATGCAATCAACACCGCACAAGTCGGCCATTCGAAACGGCGAGAAGCCGACATAAACTTTTCCTAAACTACCGTAGTGTACGTGATCTCACGCACCCATCTCTTGATAAACCGCCGATACTTCTGAGCGAATGATCTGCGCGATGAACGCGCAATCCTCAACACTGAACGTCAAAGGCAGCCGCATATCCACAATGCCGCGCAAAATCTCATCCGTTGCGGGCATTGGTTCGCACGCCACATAGCGCCAACTATCATAACGCGAGGTGAACGCCACAGGTTCTGCACCGCCAAACCACTTCAACTCGACCCCGCGCGCAGAACAACGTGCAATTGCCTCTTTCACGCCCTCAGCGCTCCATCCCTCCAAGAGGAACTGAATGGACGATCCAACATAGCGCTCTTTAACATCCCGCGCGATCACAGTCAGACCTGTTGTATCGGCCAAACCCTGCTCCACCGCACGATAGCGATCATTCCAACGTGTCACCTGTGTCTCTAAATCCGCCAATTGAGGGCGCAAAATGGCGGCGCGCAAGTGATCCATGCGGCCAGAAATATTGGGTGTTTCATATTTGATCTGTGCAAACGCTTCTTTTGGGGGTCCCGCCAAATGACGCTCAAACAACATATAACTGCCCGACAACATGATCGCACGCGCCATAAGGTCGTCGTCATCACTGACCAACAAGCCGCCCTCACCCGAATTCACATGCTTGTACGTTTGGCACGAATAGCAGCCCATTACGCCATTACGCCCCGACCACGTTCCGTTCCATTTGGCCCCCATCGTATGTGCGCAGTCCTCAATCACTTTGATCCCCGCAGCGTCACAAATCGACATAAGCCGATCCATATCGCACATGTGACCACGCATATGGCTCAAAAGAAGAACGCTGGCTTGATCGGATTTGGCCTCAAGATCGTCCAGATCAATCGTCAAGTCACGGGTGACCCCAACAAAAAGAGGGTCGCCCCCTACGGCTGCAATCGCGCCCGGGACAGGTGCGAGTGTAAACGCGTTCGACAGAACTTTATCTCCCGCCTTTACGCCAACCGCGCGCAAAGCCGTTGCCATAGCATATCCGCCGGACGCCACGGCCAAGCAATATTTCGCATCTACCGAGGTTGCGAACTCTTGCTCTAGCAGCGCTGTTTCGCCGTGCTCGCCGTCCGCTACGTTGTAACGGTGCAAACGACCTGACTGCAAAACCCGCAGTGCGGCGTCAATCCCTGCCTTCGGGATCGGTTCTTGTTGGGTGAAACTGCCAGTAAAACGTTCGCTCATAGTGTCTCTCGCTTATGCAGGGAGTATTTTTTCAATCAAATCAGGCAAATCATCGAAGTGATCGAGCAGCGCATCGGGTTCCAGCGCGCGAATATCCGCTTGTCCCGCAGCCGCACCCGGCCCGAACGTTACAAGCACGCTTGGTACACCCGCAGCACGCGCCGTGTTGTGATCCGTGATCGTATCCCCAATCAGACAGGCGCGCTTGGGATCCCCGCACAAACGGCGCACAGCTTCAAAAAACGGTTCGGGATCAGGCTTGCGCACAGGCAACGTATCCGCACCTATGAGCGAGCCAAACGCATCCCGCACGCCCAACTTGGTCATCAATATTTCTGCCAAATACTCTGGTTTGTTCGTGCAAATACCGACCGGAATGCCATTTGCACCCAGTCTTTCAATCGCCGCCATAACCCCAGGATATAGTACCGTATGGACAGCAATCACCTTTTCATACGCATCCAGCAAGGGTTTGTACTGTGCATCAAGCACGGCTGGATCAGGGGCTTGCCCTGTTTCACGCTCAATCCCGCGGGTCAGCATTGCACGGCCTCCGCGCAGTGCCACGCCCGCATCGGTGGAGGGATGCAAACGAACAGCCATACCCAAGTTCTCGAAACATGTGTTCGCGGCGGCTAATAAATCACCGCTGGTATCAGCAAGCGTTCCATCAAGATCAAAAATTACTGTGCGCATAGGGACTCCGAACTAATAGAGGTGATCCGAAAAGCGATGCACCTGACACACACCGCAATCTAGTGTGATCATGCGCGCCTTGCGGCATCTCAAAGTTTAGGTAGAACGGACGTTAATAAATTGCAAAGAGTATTCCCTAATATGAGCATTGCTCTGCTTATCCTTGCTGCTGGCAAGGGCACCCGTATGAATTCTGATCTTCCGAAAGTTCTGCACGAAGTGGCAGGCGCACCAATGCTTGTCCACGCCATGAAAAGCGCCGACGCGTTGGACCCCTCAAAAACGATTGTTATCGCGGGTCACGGTGCCGATGCCGTGAGTGCTGCAGCAACCGCCTTTGACGAAAATGCAGAGGTCGTTTTGCAAATCGAACAGCTTGGCACTGCGCATGCGGTCGCCCAAGCGAAGACTGCCCTTTCCGAGTTCGAAGGCGATGTGATTGTTCTCTACGGTGACACGCCCTTTATTAGCCCCGAAACGCTTGAACGAATGGCCATTGCACGCGCATCACATGATGTCATCGTTTTGGGTTTTGAGGCCGCTGATCCGGGCCGTTACGGACGCCTTGTCATGTCTGGCGACAGCCTTGAAAAAATCGTTGAATTCAAAGAATTATCTGATGATGAACGCAAGATAACGCTTTGTAATAGTGGCGTTATTTGTGCCAATTCTGATGTTCTGTTCGACTTGATCGATGCCGTCACAAACGAGAATGCAGCGGGTGAATATTACCTCACCGACATCGTAGAAATCGCGCAATCTAAAGGTCTCAGCGCGACGTCGGTCACCTGTGACGAAAGTGAAACGCTGGGCGTGAATTCACGTGTCCAACTCGCCGAAGCAGATGCCATTTTTCAACGCAAAGCCCGCATAGATCTGATGGAGGCTGGCGTCACCTTGCACGCCCCTGACACAGTCTATCTTTCACATGATACCTACATCGGCCCTGACACAATCATTGAACCCAACGTGGTCTTTGGCCCTGCCGTTACCGTAGAGAATGGCGCACATATTCGTGCTTTCAGCCATCTTGAGGGGTGCCATGTGAGCCGCGGCGCAACTGTAGGCCCCTACGCGCGCTTGCGCCCAGGTACAGAACTCGCGGAGTTCACGAAAGTTGGCAATTTCGTTGAGATCAAAAACGCAGTGATTGATGAGGGGGCTAAGGTGAATCACCTCTCCTACATCGGCGATGCGCATGTCGGCGCGCGTGCAAACATTGGTGCGGGAACAATCACCTGTAATTATGATGGGGTCATGAAGCATCACACCGAAATTGGCGAAGCTAGTTTCATCGGTTCCAATACATTGCTGATTGCGCCCGTCTCTGTTGGTGCAAACGCCATGACAGGCAGCGGTACAGTGGTCACCCAAGATGTGCCAGATGACGCGCTTGCCATTGCAAGAACCAAGCAAGTGAACAATCCTGGCCTCGCAGTCAAATTGTTCGATATGTTAAAGAAAAAGAAAGCTTCCAAAGCAAAAGGAACGTCATAATGTGTGGAATTATCGGGATACTCGGTCAACACGAAGTCGCACCAACGCTTGTTGAAGCCCTACGTCGCCTCGAATATCGCGGCTATGACAGTGCGGGAATTGCAACGGTTAACGATGGTGTTTTAGAGCGCCGTCGCGCAGTTGGAAAGCTGGTGTACCTGTCCGACCTTCTGGTGCATAATCCGTTGGCAGGCAAATCTGGCATCGGTCACACCCGCTGGGCCACGCACGGTGCCCCGACCACCGAAAACGCGCATCCCCACCAAGCAGGCCCCGTCGCAGTCGTTCACAATGGCATCATCGAAAACTTCCGCGAACTGCGCGAAGAGCTTGCGGGCCACGGTATTGAATTTGTCACCGAAACAGATACCGAAACCGTCGCCCTCTTGACCCATCACTACATGCAAACGGGCCTCAGCCCTGTTGAAGCTGCTGAAAAAACCCTGTCCCGCCTTGATGGCGCGTTCGCTTTGGCGTTCTTGTTCCACGGTGAAAATGATTTAATGGTCGCTGCGCGCAAGGGTTCGCCGCTTGCGATTGGTCACGGCAATGAAGAGATGTACATTGGTTCTGATGCTATTGCGCTGGCCCCTTTAACCAATCGTATCACATACTTAGAAGAAGGTGACCGCGCAGTTTTAACGCGTGACAGTCTGAAAATTTGGGATGCAAAGGGCCATCAAGTAGGCCGCAACATGCGCGTGATCGAGATTGACACAGCAAAGGTCGACAAATCTGGCTTTGATCATTTCATGGCCAAAGAAATAGCAGAACAACCCGTTGTTGTGGGTGCGGCGATCAACAATTACCTACCGATTGCTGGTAATGAAGTGCTGCTTCCCGGTGTAGATATCGATTTTTCCAAGATCGAACGCCTCACAATGGTGGCCTGCGGAACTGCGTTTTACGCGTGTCTAACCGCGAAATATTGGTTCGAAAAGCTCGCGCGTATTCCCGTTGAAGTCGATGTTGCATCTGAGTTCCGCTATCGTGAACCGCCCCTCCCTGCTCAAACGGCAGCGCTTTTCGTAAGCCAATCTGGTGAAACAGCTGACACGCTCGCAGCCTTGCGCTACTGCGCAGGTAAGGCCGATAAAATCCTGTCTGTAACCAACGTTGCCGAAAGCTCGATCGCACGTGAAAGCGATCAAACCTACCCCATTTTTGCGGGTGTAGAGATCGGCGTGGCCTCAACCAAAGCTTTCACATGCCAGCTAACAGTTTTACTGTCCCTCGCTCTAAAAGCCGCACGAGATCGCGGCACGATGTCAAAGGCAGCGCTTAGCGAAGCCGTCGTTGCAATGCGGTCTTTGCCGGGTTTGCTGAATGTTGCTTTAACGCAGACAGATGAAATCAAAGGCCACGCGCGCAAGCTTGCAGAAGCACGCGATATCCTTTTTTTGGGACGCGGATTGATGTACCCAATCGCGCATGAAGGCGCACTCAAATTAAAAGAAATCAGCTACATACATGCCGAAGCTTATGCATCAGGTGAGCTAAAGCACGGCCCCATCGCGCTAATCGACAAAAAGGTGCCAGTGGTTGTTGTGGCACCCTCAGATGAGCTGTACGACAAATCAATTTCAAACATGCAGGAAGTCATGGCACGCTCGGGCAAAGTCCTGCTTATCTCTGATCGCAAGGGCTTGGCGCATGCAGGCGATGTTTGGGGCAGCATTACGATGCCCGAATGTCACCCGATCATTAGCCCGATTGTCTATTCGATCCCTGCTCAATTGCTGGCCTATCACACTGCTGTCGCCAAAGGCACTGACGTGGACCAACCCCGTAACCTAGCCAAGTCTGTGACCGTAGAATGACCTATATCGAAGTGATCCAAGCGCTCAGCGAAAAGACGAATCCTGAACGTGCTGCCGATTTGGCGAAGTATCATAAGGTCCTGCGCCCCTACTACGGCGTGTCGAATACAGAACTGAACGAAATAGGCGCAGAGTTACGCGCCGTTGAGAGTGACGACTACGGTGTGGATCTTGCATCCAAACTTTGGACAACAAACGTGTTTGAGGCGCGCATACTTGCAGCCAAACTTGTGACCCGTGCGATTATCCGCCCCGACACCGCAACCTGGGACTTGATAACAAGCTGGGTTCCCGATCTTGATTGCGAGGCCATCGCAGATCAAGTTTGCAAAGCAGGTCAGAAACGCGTGGCTATGAATCCTGCGCGTCTTGATGAGATCGAGACTTGGACAAAATCAGACCACGTCTGGACACAGCGCGCCGCTCTGGTGATGACACTTCCGTGGACCAAACAGAACAATCCCAAGCCCGCAGATCTAGACGCCCGCGAATGCATTCTTGGCTGGGCCGCCACATATTCCAACGATCCTCTCTGGCTGATCCAAAAATCCGTGGGCGTGTGGCTGCGCGAACTTAGCAAGCACGACGCACCGCGCGTTCAAGCCTTCTTGGACGCCCACGGTGACGCGATGCGACCCTCCGTGCGCAAAGAAGCCGCGCGCAATCTACCGTCTGTGGACGCTTAACCGCCTGAGAAAACTTCGACTTCAGGCAATTCAGTGAGCGGCGCTTCGATCAATCGGAACGCCGCAAGCGACAAACGGCTCCCCGCGGAATCCGCGCCCTCAATCGGGATAAGATTAACCTGTACAGATTTGCCTGTGCCGGGATAGACAACGCGGCCTTTGCCTTGTGCGCTGACCATTGGCGTTTTTATCCAGAACCCCGCTTGCGTGGGATCACCAAGCGACACAACGGTCAACCCAAGCCGCTTTTCGCTGGCCACAACCGGGGCCGCGGCGGCAGCTTTGCGTTCCTCAGCAGTGGTCACATCAAATTCTTCCGCCGTGCGTGCCGCTGTCGGAACCACGCGCCCCAGTCCGGCGGGGCGCACCTTTGGACGCACTTGCGTAGCGTCGGCGACGACGTCGATCTCTGGAATTGCAGTCGTTTCAGGCATTTGCGTACATGCGCCTAAAACCAGCAGCGCGATCGGAAAAAATCTATGTTTCATACCACTATATTTATCCCCTGACGCAGCGAACGCAATAACGTGTTCACGCGCCATCAATGTCCCCTTGCGGGCTGTGCAAACGCGCACTAGTTTCACGTCATGAATGCTCCCCTGATTGATCCTTTCGCCCGTGCGATCACCTATTTGCGCGTCTCTGTGACAGACCGTTGCGATTTTCGCTGTGTCTACTGCATGAGCGAAAACATGCAGTTTCTTCCCAAGAAAGAGCTCCTGACGCTCGAAGAATTGGATCGTATGTGCAGCACGTTTATCGACTTGGGTGTGAAGAAGTTGCGGATAACCGGCGGTGAACCGCTTGTGCGACGCGATATCATGACGTTTTTCCAAGGGATGAGCCGTCATTTGGACAGTGGTGCGCTGGAAGAGCTGACGCTAACGACCAACGGCAGCCAGCTTTCGCGCTTTGCAGAGCCGCTGTATGCGGCAGGTGTGCGACGTGTGAACATCTCACTTGATACGTTGAATGAGGAGAAATTCGCGCGTGTGACCCGCTGGGGCAGCCTTGTGCAGGTTCTCAAAGGGGTCGACGCAGCGTTGGCAGCGGGGCTAAAAGTGAAAATTAATGCGGTCGCTTTGAAAGACTTCAACGAGGACGAGCTGATCACGATGACACAGTGGTGCGCTGAGCGTGACATCAGCCTGACCTGGATCGAAGTCATGCCAATGGGCGATCTCGGCAACGAGGATCGTGTGGGTCAATATTGGGCGCTAACCGATTTGCGCAAACAATTGGCGCAACATTACACGTTGACGGAACTGACAGAACGCACGGGCGGCCCTGCCCGCTATGTGCGCCTTGAAGAGACTGGCCAGAAGATCGGTTTTATCACACCGCTGACGCATAATTTCTGCGAAAGCTGCAATCGCGTGCGCCTGACCTGTACGGGCGATCTGTATCTGTGCCTTGGTCAGGAAGACATGGCCGACCTGCGCGCCCCTTTGCGCAACTACCCGAATGACAACGCCCCCCTGCAAGACGCAATTCGCGCAGCAATCGGGATCAAACCCAAGGGCCATGATTTCGACTATTCGCGCCAAAAAGCCGATGGCCAAGTCACACGCCACATGAGCCACACAGGCGGCTAACCCCACCCCTGTGCAACCACGCACAGACACGGTTGGAATTCGCCCAATTGCACGCAATGCAGCGCACCTTATGTCTGCCTCAACAGCAAAAGGAGACATCCATTGTCCGTCAGCTCAAAATTCGAAACGTCCGCCGCAACGCCCACACTAGAGGGCGCAGGCGTTCACTTGCATCGCGCCTTTGGGTTCCAAGACCCAACCAAACAAGATCCCTTCCTCTTGTTCGACGACTTTCGTGGTGATCACCCCAGCAAATTCGAAAAAGGGTTTCCATGGCATCCCCATCGCGGAATCGAAACCATCACATACGTTCTGAATGGCACGGTCGATCACGGCGACAGCCTTGGTAACACAGGCTCGCTTGGTGCGGGCGATGTCCAATGGATGACGGCTGGTTCTGGTATCATGCACCAAGAAATGCCGCACGGAAATGCCAAAGGGCAGATGCATGGGTTTCAGCTCTGGGCCAATCTCCCTTCAGCGTTGAAAATGACCGCGCCACGTTACCAAGACGTTGAAAGTAAAGAGATACCAGAGATAACAGATGATGACGGCACACGTGTGAAAGTCGTTGTGGGCGAATTCTGGGGCAAGCGTGGACCTGTAGATGGTATTGCCGCCGATCCGCAATACCTAGATGTATTCGTGCCTGCTGGCGTCAAGAAAACCTTCAAACTTAGCCACCATCGTCGCGCATTTGCGTATGTATTTGAGGGCAGCGCGGCCTTCGTTGACGCCTGCGCCCCCATGGGTGTGCTGCTCGAAAAAGAAGTCGGCGGCGAAGAGGTCAACATCCGCGATATGTCGGGCAACCGCACACTGGTTAAATTCGGCGCGTCCGAAGAGGTGACCGTTCAGGCCGGCGAAGACGGCGTGCGCTTTTTGCTGATTTCAGGACAACCTTTGAAAGAACCTGTCGCGTGGCACGGACCTATCGTAATGAACACCCGCGAGGAACTGATGCAGGCCGTGAAAGAACTGCGCAACGGAACCTTTATCAAACCGGCGCACTAAACTGCAATCCGTAAGGTCGCGTGATTTCACGCACCCTGACGTCTGGACGCGTGATATGTGATCGCACGTCCAGTCACAGTAAGTATCGGAATTTTGTGGCCCGTCGCAACGTTCTAAAGGCTGAACCCTACGTCGCGGCCACCGCTTTGCGCACCATTTGCCAATAGATTTCTTCGACATCCTCGCGGCTTAGCGCGCCGCTGTCACGATACCATGTCGTCACGCCTGTCAGCATCGCGATTACAGCGCGCGACGCAACTTTTATGTCCCTAAGATCGAACACTCCCGCGACTTGACCCGCGCTCAAGATCGCCATCAACTCACCTTCATAGGTGGCACGCAACTGCTCGAGCTGTTCGAAATGCGGCTCTGTCAGGTTGCGCAATTCCATGTATGCGATGAAAACCGCGTCGGGGCGATCAAGGTGAAAGCGAATGTGAAATCGCGTAAAACCTTCTAAGGCCGCCAATGGCACTTGGGCGACATCCTGCGCAGCGCGCGCGGCGAGCAATTCATCCATATGCTGCTTCATCAAATCAAACAGCAACGTCTGCTTGTCAGGCGTGTAGTTATAGAGCGCGCCCGCTTGAACACCGACATCAGCCGCAATTTGACGCATAGAAACAGTAGCATAGCCATTGCGTGCAAACAGTTTTTGCGCCGCCTTGCGCACGCGTGGGCCCGTCGTGCCCGAATATGATCCCTGAGTTCTTGCCATCGGGATAGGTTAACTGAACATGCGTTCAAAAAAAACCTGTAATCCGGTTTACCTTGCCAGTCGCGTGTTGCTGGGCCACTAAGGCCAAAAGTTTTTGGACCGACGTTTTATGACACATCTTAGCACATCAGCCATTTTTGCTCTCGCCCTTTTGTGCGCAAGTGTATCAGGATGCAAAAAATTTCCGGAACTCGAGCTTTCTGAAGAACAGTTCGACAGCAAATTACCCTACCCGGAACTCGTGCCTCTTTCGGTGTTGTTAGAAGAATCCAAAGCAACAATCACTGACGACGTCGAAACCGACTTGACCACGCGGCGCGATGACCTTCTCACAACACCCGATGGCGCGACAGTTGAAGAAACCAAGGATCCCCTTCTCGAACGTCTCGACGCTTTGCACGAACGCCGTGAGGCAGAAGCCGACGAAGGCTCGATCTTTGACGATGAACTGCGCAAACGCCTAGAAGGTGGAATAACGCCACCAACTGTCCCAGAGTAGTCTCTCAGAAACCGCCAAAAGCCATAAAAGTGACATTGCACAGATGCCCTTGCCCCAGTAAAGCCAAGGAACGCAACCCTTGCGCCCATTTCGTTCTAGGAGACTTCACATGACCAAAGCTACACCATTACGCCTCGGAATTGCAGGACTTGGAACAGTTGGAAAGGGCGTGGTCAAAATTGTGCGCCAACAAGCCCAACTGCTGAGTGCGCGCGCGGGTCGCGATGTCGTCATCACAGCTGTCTGCGCACGCGATCAAACGCGCGATCGCGGTGTATCACTCGCGGGCTATGCGTGGGAAACAGACGCTGTCGCGTTGGCGAAACGAGACGACGTGGATGTGTTCGTCGAATTGATAGGCGGTGACACCGGTCCTGCTAAAGATGCTGTCGAGGCCGCATTGGCCGCTGGCAAAGACGTGGTCACAGCGAACAAAGCACTGCTTGCCCATCACGGCCAAGTCCTCGCAGAAACCGCCGAAGCCGCGGGATCAGTCATCCGCTATGAAGCCGCTGTTGCAGGGGGTATCCCAGTAATCAAATCCCTCCTTGAGGGCCTTGCTGGTAACGAAATCACGCGCCTCATGGGCGTGATGAACGGCACCTGTAACTACATTCTGACCAACATGGAAAAATCAGGCCGTGGCTATAACGCGCTTTTCGATGAATGCGCCGAACTTGGCTACCTAGAGGCCGATCCAAACCTTGACGTTGGCGGCATTGACGCTGGTCACAAACTCGCCCTGCTCGCCTCTATCGCGTTCGGCACACGCGTTGATTTCGCGTCCGTCGAACTTGAAGGTATCCAGCGGATCGAGCTGCAAGACATCAAACACGCCGCTGACATGGGCTTTAAGATCAAACTATTGGGCGTCACCCAAATGACGGGCCGTGGATTAGAGCAACGCATGACGCCTTGCCTCGTGCCCGACACATCCGCTCTCAGCCAGCTTGATGGAGGCACCAACATGGTCGTGATCGAGGGCAATAATGTCGAACAAATCGTCCTGCGCGGCCCGGGTGCTGGCATGGGTCCCACCGCAAGTGCTGTGATGGGTGACGTCATGGATATCGCACGCGGCATTCGCATTCCCACATTCGGAATTCCGGCGACGCAATTGCAAGACGCGCCCTCCGCCGTAGCAGCCTCACCCGCGCCCTTCTATTTGCGCGTCGGACTGCATGACAAACCCGGCGCTATGGCCAAAGTCGCCAGCATCCTTGGCAACGCGGGCATCTCTATCGACCGTATGCGCCAACTCGGCCACGCCGACGAAACGGCACCTGTTCTTTTTGTCACGCATAAATGCATGCGCCAAGCGCTGGACCAAGCGATCGAGGCGATCAACAAGACCGACGTTGTTGCGACGTCCCCTGTTGCCCTGCGTATCGAAATTCTTTGAAACGAATTCACTGACCTTTAAATACCTCGACAGCATGCGAGAGGGCTGGCTCTCTCGCCTGCAAACCCCACTTCGAAACCCGAATGTCAGCGCAAACACGCACCAGACACACGCTATCCCCCTTGTCTTGCCACCACCGTCCCGCTACCCAAATAGGTGTATGCGAAGAAGGACGATCCAAATGGCGCAATTAACAGATTTCAATGACCGTATGCTATCCCTTGGCCTTGCACGGGTCGCAGAACAAGCCGCGATTGCCTCTGCCAGCCTGATCGGGCGCGGCGATGAAAAGGCTGCTGACCAAGCCGCCGTCAACGCAATGCGCGAACAACTCAACCTTCTCGATATTGCAGGCATTGTCGTCATCGGTGAAGGTGAACGCGATGAAGCCCCCATGCTCTACATTGGCGAAGAGGTCGGCACAGGCAATGGCCCCGGCGTCGATATCGCGTTAGATCCACTTGAGGGCACAACGCTCACGGCCAAAGATATGCCCAACGCGCTGACCGTCATTGCAATGGGGCCACGCGGGTCCATGCTGCATGCACCCGACGTTTATATGGACAAACTTGCCATCGGCCCAGGCTTTGCAGATGGGATCGTCACGCTTGATATGCCCTACGCAACGCGTGTTTCCGCGCTTGCCACTGAAAAAGGCTGCGCGCCCAGCGACATCACTGTGTGCATGTTGGAACGTCCTCGCCACGAAGAAATGATCGCCGAAGTCCGCTCGACGGGTGCTTCTATCCGTCTGATCACAGACGGCGACGTCGCAGGAGTCATGCATTGCGCGGAACCTGATTTGACAGGCATCGACATGTATATGGGCACAGGCGGCGCGCCGGAGGGCGTGCTGGCCGCATCGGCTTTGAAATGTATGGGTGGCCAAATGATAGGCCGCCTGTTGTTTCGCAATGATGATGAACGCCGCCGCGCTGACAAAGCAGGCATCACAGATCTAAATCGCATCTATACGCGTGACGATATGGTGACCCAAGACGTGATTTTTGCCGCCACAGGCGTTACAGGTGGCACGCTGCTTCCAGCAATTAAACGCGAGGTAGGCTATGTTACGACAGAAACCCTGTTGATGCGTTCAAAAACAGGCTCCATGCGTCGCATGTCCTACCGTGTTCCAACAGGCGGGCACTAAAATATGGGTGCCTTCCTCAACGTCGAACACTCTCTCACTGGACGACGCTGGGTTGGCCCTGACATCAAGATCGCGCGCCACGCTGAAGCCATGGCACAGGTCACTGGCCTGCCCGCACCTCTTTGCAATGTGCTTGCCAAACGCGGTGTTGCACCCGAAGAGGCCGACGCATTCCTTGCGCCCACCCTCAAAGACCTGCTGCCCGACCCGCGTTCCCTGCGGGATATGGAAAAGGGAACCGCTCTTATTTTGGCAGCCGTCAAAGCCCGTCAGAAAATTGCGATCTTTGCGGATTACGACGTAGACGGCGGTACATCCGCTGCGTTGATCATTGATTGGTTGCGCCATTTCGACCAGAGCGCGACGCTTTATATTCCTGACCGCATTGATGAAGGCTACGGTCCTAACGATGAAGCCATGTCCATGCTCGCAAGCGCGCATGATCTAATCATCTGCGTCGATTGCGGAACGCTGTCGCATGGACCAATTGCGGCGGCTGTCGGCGCTGACGTCGTGGTTCTGGATCACCACTTGGGCGGCGAAACATTGCCCCCCGCATATGCTGTCGTAAATCCAAATCGTGCGGATGAAACGGGTGATCTCGCACATCTTTGTGCCGCGGGTGTTGTGTTCCTGATGCTTGTTGAGGCTGGCCGTCAACTGCGCGTGGACGGTGCAAGCGGCCCTAACCTTTTAAACATGCTTGATCTTGTGGCCCTCGGCACGGTCGCAGACGTTGCGCCCTTGATCGGTGTGAACCGCGCGTTGGTGCGCCAAGGCCTGACCGTTATGGGGCGTCGCGAACGGGTCGGCATCACCGCCCTTGCGGATGTGTCGCGCATGGACACAGCCCCCTCATCCTATCACCTTGGATTTCTGCTTGGCCCACGCGTCAACGCAGGCGGACGCATTGGAAAAGCCGACCTTGGCGCACGCCTTTTAGCCACCCGTGACCCGCATGAGGCCACGGCCATGGCCGAACGCCTTGATATGCTTAACACAGAACGTCGCGATATTGAAAACAACGTGCGCGCTGCCGCATTAGAGCAGGCCGAGCAACGTGGCTTTGACGCCCCGCTCGTCTGGGCCGCAGGCGAAGGCTGGCATCCCGGTGTCGTGGGCATCGTTGCGTCCCGCCTGAAAGATGCCGCGCACCGACCCACAATTGTCATCGGATTTGATGGCGAAGTGGGCAAAGGTTCTGGCCGCTCCATCTCGGGCGTCGATCTGGGTGCGTCTATCCAAAAGCTCGCCCAAGAGGGCCTTATCGAAAAGGGTGGCGGTCATAAAATGGCGGCTGGCCTGAGCCTGTCACGCGCGCAACTTGAACCCGCGATGGCGCGCTTGACTGAGTTGATGGCCAAGCAAGGCGCGGGTGATGCTGGCCCTGCTGATCTGCGCCTAGACGGTGGTCTCTTAATGCCCGGTGCCGCGCAAGTCGAATTGATCGAACAGATCGAACACGCTGGCCCATTCGGTGCTGGTGCGCCTGCCCCGCGCTTTGCCTTTCCTGATTGTGAAATCCGTTTTGCAAAGCGCGTCGGAGAAACCCATCTGAAAGTTACGTTTGGCGATGGCCTTGGCGCGCGCATTGAGGCGATTTGCTTTGGCGCAATGGACAGCCCGCTTGGCCCAGCCCTAGAAAACCACGGCGGGAAACGATTCCATCTCGCGGGTCGCCTAGAGATCAATTCATGGGGCGGACGTCAAAGCCCGCAATTGCGTTTAGAGGACGCTGCACCCGCTTAATAACGCTGCGAAAACCGACTTTAAAACTTCTGTTAAAAAACCTAACTTTTACTCTTGCGCGGGTCGGCGTCTTTGCCTAGAACCGCCTCACACCAGCTCGCTGGCCCGTTCGTCTATCGGTTAGGACGCCAGGTTTTCAACCTGGAAAGACGAGTTCGATTCTCGTACGGGCTGCCAGCTGGTGTAAATACCCCCCACCTCTTGAAATACTTGGACTTTTCTGGCATTGCTCCACGACAAGCGTTTTGCGGTCTGCACCTTGAAGATAGCACGCAAAAAAACCGCGCCCGAACTTAATCGGACGCGGTCGTATCTAAATAAACAGCCTTTTCGCTATTTGATAATGATCTCCGGCCCCATGAAGTATGTGGGCAAGAAGGTCGATATGATCGGAATGTAAGTGATCATAATCAAGAACACGAAGAGCACGGCAAGGAATGGCAACGCCGCACGCACAACACGCATCATCGGCATGCCCGCGACACCAGAGGTGACGAACAGGTTCAAGCCAACGGGCGGTGTGATCATACCAATCTCCATGTTCACAACCATAATGATACCAAGGTGGATCGGATCAATGCCCAGCTGGATCGCGATTGGAAACACCAGTGGTGCAACGATCACGATCAGACCAGAGGGCTCCATGAACTGACCACCGATCAACAAGATCACGTTGACGATAATCAGGAATACCACAGGACCAAAGCCCGCATCCAGCATCGCGCCTGCGATCTGTTGTGGAATTTGCTCGTCCGTGAGAACGTGCTTCAAGATCAACGCGTTGGCGATAATGAACATCAGCGTGACGGTCAGTTTACCCGCATCAAACAGCGTATCACGCGTGTCTTTATGGAAGAACGCTGTAATCAGGGCCCAAGGCTTTTGCAGCAATGTGGCATTCGGCTGCCCTTCAACTGTCTTCAGCGGTCCCATATCGCGGTACACGAAACTTGCGATGAAGAAGGCATAGACAGCAGCAACCGCTGCGGCCTCTGTCGGGGTGAAGATACCGCCATAGATACCGCCCAGAATGATCACGATCAGGAATAGACCCCAGCCCGCCTCAGATCCAGCAGCCCAGACTTCGCCCCAGCCCTGCCATTCACCTTTGGGTAGGTTCTTAACCTTGGCGATGGCATAGATTGTCACCATCAACATGGTTCCCGCCATAAAACCCGGGATAACACCCGCAAGGAACATACGTCCCACGGACACATCCGTTGCAGATGCGTAAACAACCATAACGATTGACGGTGGGATCAAGATACCGAGCGTCCCCGCATTGGCGATCACGCCTGCTGCAAAGTCTTTGGTATATCCGACCTGAACCATGCCAGCGATCACGATAGATCCAATGGCGACAACCGTCGCAGGGCTAGACCCCGACAATGCCGCGAACAACATACAAGCGAACACACCCGCAATCGCCAGACCACCGGGAAGATGGCCAACAATGGCGATCGAGAAACGAATGATCCGCTGCGCCACACCGCCCGTCGACATGAACGACGACGCAAGGATAAAGAACGGGATCGCCAGCAGCGTGTAGTGCCCTGCCATCGCTTGGAAAAACGTCTGCGCAATTGAGGCCAGCGATGTATCACTCAGCACCAACAGGAACAAAATGGACGAGAACCCGAGCGAAATCGCGATAGGGACGCCGACCAACATCAGGCCGATCACCATGGCAAATAGAATTGCAACTTCCATGACTTAGCCCTCCTTATTCATATGGGCGACGTTTGCGACGTCTTCTTCGGATTCGTGACTAACGATGATCGTTTTCTGCATTCCTTTGACGACGCGGATGCCGACTTGGATAAAACGGAACAGCAAAAGGCCAGCACCAAACGGAAGCATGGCATATGGAATGAAACGCGGTAGCTTTTCGTATTCCTCGCCTTGATTGAACATGCCCTCTAAGAATCGCAGCATTTCTGGCAATGGAATATCGTTGGTCTCATACCACGCCTGATCGCGCGTATTTTCGAAACCCGTTGGGAACCAACGACCAGACGTTGCATCAAGACCTGCAAACGGTGCCCAGTAATCCCACGCGCCCTTTGTCAACAAAAACGCATAAGCGATACAAACGCCAACGGCGACAATCGCCAGAATACGCTTCTTTGGCGCATCAAAGAGGTTGATGATCGCATCAACACCCAAGTGCGCGGTTATTTTGACAGCATAGCTAATGCCAAAAAGCACGAGCCAAGCAAAGAGGAAGGTGACCATCTCAAGCCCCCAAATCAATCCTGTATTGAACCCATAACGCAGAACCACATTGGTGAACGTGATCAGTGTCATAAGACCCAAGATCAGCGCAATCGCCGTCTCTTCGATCTCATTCACAGCGCGGCCCAGTGCAGTTTGCGGCTGATAATGCGCAGACATGCTCTTGCCTCCTCAAATTGTAAAATGTGAATTTTTAGAATGGATCGGCGCTGGTATTTCCGCGCCGATCCTAACGACAATAAAGCCGTCTTAGTGGTTCATGTTGATCGCTTGTGCTGCATCGATGTTATCTTGACCAACGTCTTCGCGGAACTGCTCCCACACTGGCTTCATCGCAGCAACCCAAACGTCACGCTGCTCTGCGGACAACTCACGTACAACGCCGCCAGCTTCGATGATTGCGTCTTTTGCAGATGCGTTCACGGCTGTGGACTCAGAGTTACGTGCAGCCGTGACTTCGGTCACGATTGTTGTCAGCTGCTCACGCACATCGTCAGGCAAGTTGTCCATGAAGTCTGTGGACGTCACAACGAGATAGTCGATGATACCATGGTTGGTTTCTGTAACACCGTCCTGCACTTCGAAAAACTTACGGCCATAGATGTTGGACCATGTGTTCTCTTGACCGTCCACAACGCCTGTCTGCAAGGCACCGTATACTTCTGAGAAGGCCATTGGCTGTGGTGAACCACCGATTGCCGCCATTTGTGCTTTCAAAACGTCAGAGTTCTGAACACGGAACTTAAGGCCAGCTGCGTCTGTTGGCAGTGTCAGTGCTTTGTTGGCTGACATTTGCTTCATGCCATTGTGCCAGAACGCAAGACCCAAGAGACCACGACGTGTCATGGATTCTTTCATCGCCTGACCCGTTTCAGATGTCTGGAACTCGTCAACTGCGTTGATGTTCTTGAATATGAACGGAAGGTCGAACAGGCGGAATGTCTTTGTGAACTGCTCAAACTTGGAAAGCGAAGGAGCCGCCATTTGAACGTCGCCCTGAAGCAATGCTTCTAGAACCTGGTCATCGTTATAAAGCGTGGAGTTCGGGAAAACTTCCATGCAGGCTTTGCCGTTCATCTCGTCGTTGACGCGCTGCTCAAGCAAAGTTGCGGCGATGCCTTTAGGGTGCTTGTCCGTGTTTGTCACATGGCTGAACTTGATGACGATTTCGCCGTCGTCACAGGCTGCGACTGCTGTGTTTGCAGTGACGGCAAGTGCCATTGCGGTTGCTGCTGTTACTAAGAATTTCATGATAATCTCCTCCCAGAGAATTGTTTTAGTTTTGAAGCAACGACTCGTCCGTTGCTTCTGTGTTGTTCAGAATGATCATAAGCGGAACAACGCTCAAGCTTTTGTTACCAATCCTCCGTCGTAGATTTTTTTTTTAAAAATTAATGCGTTACCTAGAGTGCATTAAAAAACACGCCCAAATGTGTGCGGATATCCACACAGGCACCTATGCCAAATGTGCGATTCCCCGCACATCTTTGCCCCACCTTCAAAACAAAGCCGCTTCACCGAAACAAGGTTCAGGTGCGATAATTCTCGGGCTTTAAGTCGTACCGCGCGAGCTTGTCATAAAACGTTTTGCGTGGAAGCTTTAGCGCCTTCGCGGTCGCGCTCGCCTGCCCTTTGTGCTGACCAAGGGCCGACACAAGCAAAGCCCGTTCGACCTGTGCCAACTGTTCGCTCAACCCTAATTGCAAGCTCGCGTGCACCTGCGTGTCGCCCCCCAATACGAAACGCGTCGCAGCACTCATCAGAGACCGCGCATTGCCGGGCCAGTCTTGCGCGATCAAGTCTGCTATCTGATCTGACCCAACTTCGGGCGCAATTGTCCCCGATTGTTCGGCCGCTTGTGCAACGTATTGGGCAAAGAGCACGGGGATATCTTCGGGTCGCTCTGCCAAGGTTGGAATATGCGCGCGCCCCACATCAAGGCGATAGAACAGATCAGGATTCAGTGCAGTTTGTAGCGTGTCTCGCGTCGCCCCCCCCCCGATCACACGTACATTGACTGCTTGCTCTAACCGATCGAGCAATTGAAACTGGCTTTGGGCTGGTGTCGCGCTGATTTCATCAATGAACAGTGTCCCACCTTTGGCATCGTCCAGAGCCGCGTCCAAAGCGACCGGATCAAGGCCTGCGCCACTGCGTTTCACAAACGGCGCGCATGCGGATTTTGAGCACAGGTGAATAACCTCCGCGACTTTATAGATCCCCGTTCCCGGCGCACCACTCAGCAACGCATCACTGCCTGTTCGTGCGACGGCGCGCACCTGCTCGCGCAGGGCTTCTGCTTTGTCTGACACTCCGAATATAAGCCGCGCCGCAGGATCACCCGCCTCTAGCTGTATTTTCAAAGCGCGGTTTTCCAAAACCAGCGCTCGGGTCTTTAGGGCGCGTTCGACAACCACCATCAGGTCACTTGGCGCGCAGGGCTTTTCAAGAAATCCGAACGCCCCCTCGCCCATGGCGCGAACTGCCATCGGAATGTCGCCTTCACCCGTCAGTAGGATTACGGGCAAATCGACATCGACGTCTTGAGCATAATTCAATAAATGAAACCCATCGCGCCCCGGCATGCGCATGTCCGAGACAATGACGCCCTCAAAGCCACGCGTAATATGATCTTTGGCGACAACGAAGGACGCAGCAGGCACCGGATCGCACTCTGCCAACATCAGGCTTTGCGCCAAGGCCTCGCGCACAGGGGCGTCGTCTTCTACCAATAAAACCCGTCTCATATCATGCCCTCAGCCTGTGCGACATCGGATGCCGCTTCCAGTTCTATTGTGAACAACGCCCCCCCACCTTCGCGGTTTTCGCCTTTGATATTTCCGCCAAAACTTTGCACCAGACCGTATGAAATCGACAGGCCTAAACCCATCCCCTCGGACGCTCCAACCTCTTTGGTCGTGTAAAACGGGTCAAAAATACGGTCCGGCGCAGTGATCCCCGGCCCCGTGTCCGCCACAGTCGCACGCACACGCGGTCCCATTTGTTCCACTGCAATCGTCAAACGCCGCACGTCGCGATCCACCATTGCGTCACATGCGTTCGTGATGAGGTTCAAGAAGACCTGCCCCAAACGCACTTCACCGCCGCGCACATGCACGGTATCTTCAGGCGAACTCCACTCCAATGCGATATCGCCCTCGCGGCGTCGCGCGTTGTTTAGATCAAGAGCACCCTCAATGATCGACACCAGATCAACCGTGCTAATCGCTTCACTTTCATTGCGCGCAAAGGCCCGCAGGTTCTTGATGATCCGCCCCATACGGCGCGCGAGTTCGGAAATTCGCTTCAAATTCTCACCAGCAATGTCGGCCTGACCGCGCTCTAGAAAGACCGTGCTGTTTTCCGCGAACGAGCGGATCGCCATCAACGGCTGGTTCAATTCATGTGAAATGCCCGCAGACATTTGTCCCAACGCGCTTAACTTGCCCGCTTGCACCAATTCGCCCTGCATCACGCGCAGCTCTTCAGTACGCTCCAGAACCCGTGCTTCAAGTTTTGCGTTCTGCACCGCCAAAACGCGCCGCCGCTCTGTCACCAAAAACAACAACGCGCCCACTGCCAGGCTCAGGGCTGCAAAGACAGCCGCCTGCAATCCCGCCAAACGCAAGGCAGGTACCACATCAATCAACGCTTCCCCCGTCAGGCCGATCACTGGCATGGGCCGCACCAAATGAAGCGCCCTCTCGGGCAAATAGGGACCCCAATTGATGTTCCACAATTCATAAGGTCCGACAAATCGCGCCGCCGTTTCTTGCAAGCGTCCTGCGCGATCGCGAAACTCACTTTCCAAGCTCTCGCGCGTCCAAAGCAGCATCTCTGTCCGGTTAGACACAAACACATCCCCCAGATCGTCGGTGAAAAACACCGCAGGACGTCCACCACGCCATTCAAATTCGATCGCTTCGACCTCGATAATCACAATCAGCGCACCACGCGCTTGTCCATCCACACCAAAGCTAGGAGCCGCAAAATAATAAAGCCGTCGCTCGTCCGCCCCTGTCACATCATGATGCGCCCCAAGTGCGCCCTGTATGGCACGCCGAAAATAGGACGAACTGGCAAGGTCCAATGGAATATCATCATGCGCCGCCGCCAACACAACCCCGCGCCGATCCACATAAATCAAATTGCGTGCGGACGTTTTATCCGCGGCCTCCAGCAAAAGGGCCTGCGCGTCCTCA
>NZ_JABBAM010000046.1:0-9399 GCF_018607965.1 Planktotalea sp. | reverse complement strand
TACATCGCGTGCGCTTGCAAACACCAGCCAGACTATTCAAAGCTGGCCCAATGAATGAATGGCCCCAAATCCCGACCCAACCTGCGTTTGTGCAAAATCCATACCCTGCGTACGCGCTGGCCTGCGCGCGCGCGCCAGTTCAATATTGGCCTGCTTACAGGATGACCGCCGTGTTCAGTCACGAACTGGTAGCAAGGATCTTGAAAGACCGTCGTTTTGGCCGCGAACCGATTGATCCAGTCCAATTTCCTGATCACCTTGCGCCGTTTTATGCGATCGAAGCACATTCCATGCTCGAACTCGAACCACCGCGCCATACACGTCTGCGCGGCCTTGTCTTGCGCGCGTTCACATCGCGCCGGATCAACGAACTCGCCCCAGAAATAGAAGCGCTTTGCGATGATCTGCTGCGCAAACTTCCAACCGATGCCCCGTTCGATTTGATCGACGCCTATGCGACCCCGATCCCCATCATCGTCATTTGTCGTCTCTTGGGCGTTCCCGAAAATATGGCTGGTCAACTGCTCAAATGGTCCAACGATATGGTTGCCATGTATCAAGCCCGCCGCAACCACGCGATTGAAGACAGGGCCGCAAGCGCATCCTCTGATTTCTCCGACTTCATCCGCAGCTACGCGACCGAGAAACGCAAAAAACCCAGCGATGATCTCATTACGCAACTTCTTACTGCCGAAGATGACGGCGAAAAACTCAGCATGGAGGAATTGATAACCACTTGCATCCTCCTTCTAAACGCAGGCCACGAAGCCACGGTGCATACCATCGGGAACGGCGTCAAAACCCTGATCGAAACACATACGCCCGCATCAGCCTTCACAGACTCTACGATAGATCAAACCGTTGAAGAAATCTTGCGCTACGACCCACCCCTGCACGTGTTCACACGCTTTTGCTACGAAGATATTACACTAGGAGACCAAACCTTTAAACGCGGCGACGAAATCGCGCTAATGCTCGCGGCGGCCAACAGAGACGCCAAAACATGGCCCAACCCTGATCACTTCGATCCAACACGAAAAATCCAAACCAACACCAGCTTCGGTGGCGGTCTTCATTTCTGTGTCGGCGCCCCCCTTGCACGCCTCGAACTGCGCGTTGCACTCCCGAAACTCTTTGCGCGTTTTCCCAATCTGCACATCACGGAGCCGCCAAAATACGCCAACCTTTACCACTTTCACGGCCTCGAACGCCTTATGGTACAGGCCTAATCGCTTCTTCTTTCCCAAATATCCCGGGGGCGTGGGGGCTGGCCCACACTCCAAATCTCTCAAATCGGCAAAGCCGACGTGCTTTTAATTTCTTCCATCGACAAAAGCGCCGTCACATTGTGCACCTTCACCTCTGAAATCAGCGCTTGATAGAACACATCATAGGCCCGTGCATTCTGAACCCGCACTTTCAAAATATAATCAATATCCCCCGCCAAACGATGCGCTTCCTGCACTTCGGGGCGATCCAATAAGGCTTTCAAAAACGCTGCTTGCCAGTTGGCATCATGCTCGGACGTTCGGATCAATACGAAAAAACACGCCTCAAACCCCAATGCCTCTGCATCCAGCTTAACTGTCTGCGCGCCGATAATACCCGCCTCGCGCATTTTGCGGATGCGATTCCATACGGGCGTCTTGGAAGAGCCGACTTCGCGCGCAATTTCATCCAGCGAACGGTCCGCATCGACCTGTAAGGCGCGTAGGATTTTTCGATCTGTGTCATCAATTCGAACGGACATTCGCGACTCCTGAATTTTTTAGAACGCATAGACGCTCCAGGCAGTCATTGCAAAACATTTTCCCTATCAAACAAGGACGCCTAGCAACATATCGGAATTATTTCCTATATTGAGCGTGTAAACCGCACTTAGGAACCTGCCATGGATCACTTCCCTATCTTCGTCGCCCTCGCAGGCCGTCGTGTCGTTCTATCTGGCGGCGGCGAGGCCGCACTTGCGAAGTTACGTCTGCTTTTGAAAACCACTGCGCATATCACGGTCTTCAGTCCGAACGCGTCACCAAAGATCAAAGCATGGCACAACGCAGGCAAGCTGCGCTACATCCCTCGCCGGATCGAACCCGGCGACGCGATGTGCGCCGTTCTGGCCTACGCGGCGGATGAAGACAGCGCCCTTGACACGCGCACCTCTCAGATCGCTCGTGCGGACGGTGCAATGGTAAATATCGTTGATAATCTTGGGGATAGCCAATTCATCACACCCGCTATCGTGGACCGTGATCCCGTTACAATCGCAATTGGCACAGAAGGCGCTGCCCCCGTGCTTGCCCGTGCAATCAAAGCCGATCTGGAAGAACGCCTTCCCCAATCCCTCGGCACCCTCGCCCGCATTGGTAAGACGTTTCGCAAGGCCGCAGACAGCCTTCCAATGGGCCGGGCGCGCCGTGATTTCTGGCGCGATTACTATTTCAACGCAGGTCCGGCTGCTATCAGCGAGGACGACATCCAAGACGCGCTCAACATCACGCTGGCCAAACACGTCACCCAGAAATTCCGCGACGCGCATGTTGCCTTTGTGGGCGCAGGTCCCGGTGATCCCGAGCTGCTGACCCTAAAGGCACGCAAGGCAATTGATGAGGCCGATGTGATCATCCACGACCGTCTCGTTACCCCAGAAATCCTAGAGCTCGCGCGCCGCGAAGCGTTGATTGTGGACGCGGGCAAAGAGGGCTTTGGCCCCTCCATGTCCCAAAACTCCATCAATGACCTGATCGCAGAACATACCCAGAATGGTGCGCAAGTCGTACGTCTTAAGTCTGGCGATCCAACCATCTTTGGTCGTCTCGATGAAGAAATCGAAACCTGCCTCGCACATGATTTATCCTACACAATCATCCCTGGCATTACTGCCGCCTCTGCTGCTGTCGCCGCTATCGGGCAAAGCTTCACGCGCCGTTGTCGCAATGGCACGGTGCGCTTCCTGACGGGCCACGACATGAAGGGGTTTGCCGATCACGATTGGGCGGCACTTGCCAAGCCTGACGCGGTCGCCGCGATCTACATGGGCAAGAAAGCGGCGCGTTTTGTGCAAGGGCGTTTGTTGATGCACGGCGCGGATCGCTTGACCCCTGTGACATTAATCGAAAACGCATCGCGCGCTGATCAACGCATCATCCCAGCCACGCTTGAAACCTTGGCAGAGGTCACAGCCGTGTCAGGCCCCGCCGTCATCTTCCTTGGCCTCGCCCCGCGCGACGCGCTCACCTCGCTTGCCACGCTCCCACAAGAGGAATTCGCCTAATGTCCCGCCAATTCACACCTAAAGTCGTCACCGCCAATGCACTTCTTGAGGGCGATGTGGTCTACCTGACCAACGCCGATACTTGGACACGCAAACTCAGCGACGCAGCTTTGATCACGGACGAGGCCGACGCAGACCTGCGCCTGCTACAGGCCGAGGCGCAAACCGGCGTTGTCGTAGGAGCCTACCTTGCAGAGATGTCAGATGGCCCAAACGGTCTAGAGCCCACCCATTTTCGCGAAGCCTTTCGCCGTAAAGGCCCGTCCAATTACCGCCATGGTAAACAGGAGCAGATCTAATGTACGCCTATAATGCCTTCGACACATCCTTTCTCGCCTCACGCAACGCCCAGTTTCGCGCCCAAGTCGAGCGCCGCATCGCGGGTCATCTGACCGAAGACGAATTCAAACCCCTGCGTTTGATGAACGGAGTTTATCTTCAACTTCACGCCTATATGCTGCGCGTTGCGATCCCCTATGGCACGTTGAACGGTGGCCAAATGAATATGCTCGCCCGTCTCGCGGACACATATGACAAAGGCTATGGCCACTTCACGACGCGCCAAAACATCCAGTACAATTGGCCAGAATTGCGCGACATTCCAGATATGCTGGACGAGCTGGGCACGGTTGAAATGCACGCGATCCAGACCTCTGGCAACACGATCCGCAATGTGACCGCAGACCATTTCGCAGGTGCTGCGGCAGACGAAATCGCTGATCCCCGCCCCGTGGCCGAGTTGATCCGCCAATGGTCAACGGATCATCCTGAA
Organism: Planktotalea sp.; assembly: GCF_018607965.1. Classification (GTDB taxonomy): domain Bacteria; phylum Pseudomonadota; class Alphaproteobacteria; order Rhodobacterales; family Rhodobacteraceae; genus Planktotalea. The sequence goes on along the minus strand of NZ_JABBAM010000046.1, from coordinate 5,356 downwards.
TTCCAGTTCCTGCCGCGTAAATTCAAAGTCGCCGTGACAGGGTCAATGAGTGATCGCGCCGTGACGCGCGCCCATGACATCGGGCTGCGTATGGTGGAACGTGACGGTGTGGCAGGCTTTGAGGTCATCGTTGGGGGTGGCCTTGGGCGCACGCCGATGCTGGGCAAAGTCATTGCTGAGTTTTTGCCGCGCGAGGATCTTTTGCCCTATCTAGAAGCCATCGTCAGCGTCTACAACCTATTGGGACGCCGCGATAATAAGTACAAAGCGCGGATCAAGATCACGGTCCACGAGAACGGTTTGGATAAGATCCGCGACCTCGTGAATGAGCGCTTCATCGCGATCAAAGCACGCTTTAGCGGCATCGACCAAGAGCAGTTCAAAGTAATCGAAGCGTCTTTTGCCCCGCCCGCATTCATTGCGGCTGACACCCACGCTTATGACACCACGTATAAATCCAGCCCCGTGTTTCGCGGTTGGGCTGATACAAATCTGCACGCGCACAAGGCCGATGGGTATTCGATTGTCACGGTCTCGCTCAAGGCCCATGGCGCAACCCCCGGGGATGCAACGTCCGCGCAAATGCGCGTGCTGGCCGACCTCGCGCAGCGCTTTGGACATGATGAATTGCGCATCAGCCACGAACAGAATGTGATATTGCCCTATGTGCATAAATCCCATCTGCCCGAACTTCATGGCATTCTGAAAAAGCATGGCTTGGCGACGGCGAATATTGGCTTGATCTCTGACATCATCGCCTGCCCTGGTATGGATTACTGTGCACTTGCGACCGCACGTTCCATCCCGATTGCACAGCAGATCGCAACGCGGTTTGACGATCTGAAACTAGAGCATGAAATCGGCGAGTTGAAGATCAAAATCTCTGGCTGCATCAACGCGTGTGGACATCACCATGTCGCCCATATCGGCATCCTTGGACTGGATCGTGCGGGCGTGGAGAGCTATCAAATCACGCTTGGTGGCGATCACACGGAAACAGCCGCCATCGGCGAACGCGCTGGTCCGGGTTTTTCTGCGGATGACATCATCCCCGCGATTGAGCGCTTGGTTGAGGCCTATCTTGCTATCCGTAGTTCAGGGGAAGAAGCGTTCATTCAGACTTTCCGTCGTCTTGGTATGGCGCCGTTCAAAGCCGCGCTTTATCCTGAAAAGGAACAGGCTGATGCCGCTTGAAACACTCGCACAAACATTAAACGCACGCCTGACCTCGCGCAGTGCACAGCACGCTTTGCGCATAGCTTTGGACGCGCCTGAGTTGGACAACGTCGCACTTGTTTCCAGCTTTGGTGCGGAGGCGACTGTGCTCTTGCATTTGCTTGCAGTGACCAAGCCCGACCTGCCTACCCTGTTCTTGGACACCGGCAAACACTTCACCGAAACGCTGGTCTATCAGCAAGAACTGACAGAGCGGTTGAACCTAAGCAACGTCAAGATCATCGCCCCTGATCCCCGCGCGTTGGAAGCCCGTGACACAAAGGGCAATTTGCACAGCCACGACCCAGATGCGTGTTGTGCGCTGCGCAAAACCGAATCGCTCGCGGCCGCGATGAAAGCGATCCCTAATTTGAGTGCCGTTATCACAGGTCGCAAACGGTTTCAGGGCGGGCAACGCGCAACGTTGGATGTTTTTGAAGCCAATGCCGCGACAGGTTTGATCAAGGTGAACCCTTTGGCGCATTGGACCCAGCAGGACCTGCGCGACTACATGGAAGAGAACCGTTTGCCCAAGCACCCTCTGCTTGCCAAAGGCTATCTGTCTATTGGATGCGCACCGTGCACCAGCCCTGTTGCAGTTGGCGAAGATGCGCGCGCAGGGCGTTGGCGCGACAGTGAAAAAGCCGAATGCGGCATCCACCTTATCAACGGGCGCGCCGTGCGTAGCCCTGTGAAACAGAAAGAAACAACATGACAGTTTTGGTGACGGACAAGGGTTTTACTTTGGATGATTGGGTGGCTAAGTATGGCGGCACGATTGCGCTTGATCTGGCCAGTGGTGTCGATCCGACGACGTTGAACATTCCCGACACGGTCCAAATGATCCGCGTTGATTTCCCCAGCTTTGCTGATGGTCGTGGGTTCACGATTGCGCGTCAGTTGCGTTTGCGTGGCTACACGGGTCGTCTGCGCGCACGTGGCCATGTGATCGCAGACCAATACGCAATGGCGCGGCGTGCAGGGTTTGACGAAGTCGAGATCGACAACAGCCTTGCACAACGCCAACCCGAACCCGACTGGATCGCGCGTAGCGATTGGCAGACCGGCGATTATCAAGCGCGTTTGCGCGGGTAACGTTCAAAACATCACATTCTATTTTGGAAGGGTTCGCGCACTGCACCCTTCCAAAACCTGCGAAACCCACCTAAATAGGAGCGGAGCCAAATTCCGTTTGTACACAAATGAATGAGATCACGCCCGTGACACAAGACACATCATCCGCGAAACCGAAAATCCCCGCCCTGCCCGACGCGCAGATCGTGACCGAAGTGACCCATTGGACGGACCGTCTGTTCTCATTCCGCATGACGCGGCCGACATCGATGCGGTTTCGCTCGGGTGAGTTCGTGATGATCGGTTTGATGGGCGACGTGAACGAGAAAACGGGCAAGGCCAAGCCGCTTTTGCGCGCCTATTCTATTGCGTCCCCGTCGTGGGATGAAGAGTTGGAGTTCTACTCGATCAAGGTCCAAGACGGCCCGCTGACATCGCGTTTGCAACACATCAAAGTGGGTGACGAAATCATCATGCGGCCCAAGCCCGTCGGCACCTTGGTGCATGACGCGCTGATCCCGGGAAAACGGTTGTGGTTCTTTGCAACGGGCACCGGTTTTGCGCCCTTCGCATCCCTCTTGCGCGAACCTCAAACCTACGAGGATTACGACGAGATCATCATCACCCACACCTGCCGCGAAGCGGGTGAATTGACCTATGGGCGCGAATTGATCGAGGGCTTGAAGGCTGATGAATTACTAAACGAAGTGATTGGCGAGGGCTTCTGGAAGAAGATCAAATACTACCCCACAACCACGCGCGAACAGAGTGGCAAGATGGGTCGTATCACCGATCTGATGCGCTCTGGCGAGGCCTTCACGGATCTTGATGTAGCCCCCTTGAACCCCGAAAGTGACCGCGCGATGATCTGTGGAAACCTCGCGTTTAACCTTGAGCTGAAAGAGATGTTTGAGGAATACAGCCTGGAAGAAGGCGCCAATTCCAAGCCCGCACATTACGTGGTTGAGAAGGCGTTTTTGGATTGATCTATTGGAGTGATCAAGGGGGGTGCGTGAAGACGCGCATCCTACACATTCGCCGCGCCACAGGTTTCGCGCCGAAACCTATTTTCTTTTATTAACAATTAGTTAAACCTTTTAACGATCTCTTTTATTTTTTGCCTCGAATATTTGCGCAACGCTAAAAAATCAGATTAAAGTGGGCACATAGATTTATGTGGTGCGCTATTTTGAACAATCTCCTGACCCATCCATTTTTCACACTTATTCTTCAACCGCTGCCTTGGATCATTCTGGGCCTGTGCGTTGCGGCATATTTCATTTAAGCCCTTGTGCACCGCGAAACGAAGACCGTGTCTGTGCCACAAACATTTTGGGACGTATTCGGCCTAAAAAACATGCAGCCCGCACTGCGCGTGGCGCTTGGGTTTATGTGGGCCGTGCTGTTCGCCGCATTCTTGGGCGCTGTGATCTGGACGCTTTTATCAATCGCACAGGCGATCCTGAGAACACCTGGTGAAGACTTTCGCCTCTACCTGCTTACGCTTGCGGCCATGACAGCGGGTCTAAGCGCGCTCATCGCGCTGCCCTTCACATTGATCCGCACCAAGAACCTGACGGCGCAAACGAACGCAACTGAACAAGGGTTGGTTACGGATCGGCTCAATAAGGCCGTAGAGGGGTTGGCGCGCAGAAGGAAGTAAACTGGATTGGGCGGCCTGTCACGGTTTGGACGGGGGAGCCTGTAGACGTCACAAGGTCGTTCGTTCCACAATCTGAAATCAAGACACCACAACGTTCAATAGAGATATTACGTTTTGGCGGGACTGAAGACCAATATTTCGAAGAGATTGATGATGTCAAACCTGTTGATCGGCTCTTTATCAAGATGAAGATTTGGCCACATGAACAGACGCTAATTCAGAAACAATCCCAATCCCAACCTTGGGCGGAGCAGGATCATGCCGTCGAATTTGGCGACTGGCAAGTCTTCAAAGAAACAGTGCCTAATCTAGAAGTGTGTATCGGGTCGATCTATGCGCTGGAGCGGATCGCCAAGGAAAACGAGGCGTATCATGTGCAGGTCATGGAAATCTTGTGTGCGTATGTCCGACAGAATGCGCCTACCGAAAACACCCAACCAACTGCAATCTTAGAAAAAAGGCCCAAACCAAGAGACGATATTCAAGCAGTTATTTCGGTGATAGGGAGGCGTCGGGACGAACAAATTCAAGTCGAATTTGTACAAAAGCATCGCTTAGATTTCTCAAGCTCTGATTTTTCAGGTGTAAATTTTTCAAATTTGAACTTTTCTGCGGCAAATTTTGCCCATTGCAGACTGGAAGCCGCGCGTTTTGCTGAAACAAAACTTCAAGGACTCAATTTTTCTGGGCGCTTTTGAATCATGCAAGTTGGTATAAGTCCGATCTCAAAGGGGCCAGAATGGACCATGCGATTTTAAACAAACCTGACCCAATTTCTGGGAGTTTGAATGAAAGTATAAATTTCGCTGATGGTGTGACGGGTTTGGTCGTGGTTGCCGCAGATCTATCTGCAGTCGATTATCTTGGCGAAGTAAATGAAATAAATTCTATGTATGGAAGCAAGGATACAATTGTTTTTGAAAAGCAAGGGTCAGAAAAATGGCATGATACAGCCAAAGAATTAGACTATGCTCTCCGGCGGGCTGTTAGAGGTGAAAATGAGACGGAGATTGCAAAACTAAAACAAATTATTTCCGTAACACCCTTCGCGACTTGGAGCCCATTTGAACACCGGGATGGAGCGACAATTTTCAACATGAGGGATTTCTGGCTCAAACATGGTCTCACAGAATTCCCTTTCCATGGGACACCCCAAGACGAGCACGGTTAGTTTAACCGCGCAGATGCCGTCGGTCTGGAGCCGCATTGGTATTGTTATTATGCGGTTTGCAGCGGCGAATTTCGCGTTTCAGACTATTATGTTACGCCAGCCAAAACGCCACCCGAAGAGGTGGACGGTGTTGCATGGCGGGCTTCGCCCTCGATTCCGCGCCGCGACATCAAGCGTAGGGTTTTAGAGGGACCCCCTCCACCGTAATTCTATGCATCACGCGTGCATGTCCT
>NZ_JABBAM010000055.1 GCF_018607965.1 Planktotalea sp. | reverse complement strand
AAGCTTTCGGTTAAGAGTGCTTCAAACTCGTCCATTAGATTAGCCATGTGGCGTTCATTATCCTTTAACGTTGTTTTCTGGCCGCGCGGTTGTCTCCGCCGGTCTTTTACTACGGTTTGGTCGGTCCGGTATTCGCAAACAACAAGAGGGCCGGAATGTCCCAGCCCTACTCATCTCAATTCGTTTGCGGTGTTTCCCACCATCTCAACGTTCGCGCGTATAGAGGGGAATCGGGCGCGAGGCAAGTGTGATTGGCTTTGGGAAACCGCAAGTGAGTCTGAACGAAAAGGGAACAAACTGCAATCTTCACGGTTCATCAATTTATCATCGGCAAATATTCGATACAAGAAGAGATACCAAGGGCAATGAGCAAACGGAGACTTTTGTGACTGTGCAATATGAAGCCCCCATGGCTATCGGCGCATCAAAAACAGCCGTCGATAAGTTCGCCGAGAATGTGGCTACACGACTCAAATTTAATCCTAGTGACAGCATCGAAGGACTTATCGAGCGGAGCGGCGGCAAACTTGTTGTAGGCTCGAGCGGTCACGGAGACATTGATAGTGGTTCGATCATCGCACGAGCGGTTGATGACTACGTAATTTATATATCATGCTACACCTCTCTGAAGCGAGAACGGTTCACCATCGCTCACGAGCTTGGGCACTTGCTCCTTCATTTTGGTAAAATCAAAAACGCAAACCCTGAAGCAGTGATGCGCGCGACAAGAAATGTTGACCCTAACGATAAAAAGCAGCAAAAAGCAGAGTGGAAAGCCAATTGGTTTGCCGCTGGCTTTCTTATGCCCAGACAAGCGTTCAGCAATGCGTATGAAAATAAAGGCCTTTCGTACGCGGCTCGTCTTTGTGGAGTTAGCGATTCCGCTGCGGAAATCCGTGTCAAAACCTTAAAGTTGAAATCGCGGCTCTAATCTGAATGTCCCAGCTAAAAATACCCGAGTACAGAGTACGCCTATTTCTTTCAGTTGACCTGACAGGGTCAACCGCTTTCAAGGCTAAAAATACTAGCTTTGACTGGCTTAAAGAGTTTCAGAAGTTCTATGCTAGTTTCCTAGCATTATATTCTGAAAATTACTCATTTTCTTGTGATGACATTGATTCAATGGACAACGCAGATGCTGAAAATTGCCCTAAACTCTGGAAAACTATCGGGGATGAAATACTCTTTGTTAACAGAGTACATAGCATTTCTCACCTCAGCGCTTACGTGTCTGCTTTTTCTAAAACGCTTATGGAGTTTGCAGATAAATTCCTTGGTGAGGATTTAGACACCAAAGGAAACGGCTGGATTGCAGCATTTCCGAGTCCAAATTGTAGTATCGGTATCGGAGGAGATTCGACGATTGACCCGATTGCGGGTATTAACGACTTACCTTCTGAACAGTTAGAAGCAGACGTCGATGAAAACCCCAGAAAATACGACTTCTTAGGAAAGGGAATTGATGGGGGTTTTCGTATTTCGAAGAATTCAAACATCGACACATTCACGATTTCTCCCGCCCTTGCATATTTGCTTTCAAAAGCAAAAACCAATCCAGATGTCACAAAGTTTACTGGGAGGTTTCGGTTTCATGAACCTCAACCGTTAAAAGGCGTTTTGGACGGAAAACGATATCCGATCATTTCTTTAGATACACAACGCCATCAAGTCGAAAAAGAGCTTAGCCAGCTGGAAACAGAGCTGCTTAAGCGACCTCATTTCGCTGATGACGCAAAACTTCGAACTTATTTGGAAGCCTTTATAACGCACCACGAAATCGAAATGCCCTCTCTAAAAATGTCCAACGGCGAGCCAGATCAGCCACCACCTGAACACTATCAACACTATGCTCAGCAATGGAAAAGAGAGTATGACAAAAAAAATTCTAAATGAAGAATCCTTAGAGCAAGACATTCACTCAACTACCTCTAAAGATGCAAAAGCGCTTAAAACGCCAGAAGAAACCTCGAGAAATTTTTTACCAACGACTGATGAAAGTTAAGAGCGAGCTAGAAAAAAAGCACAACCGACATAACCTCACTCAACCCTCAATTCCCCAATCCAAACATCCGCCTCATAATCCGCGCCATAGGCCGCCAATCCAACACTTCGCACATCGCTGGGGTCCAATTGCTTGGACAACACACCAGCAGAGCGTTCGAACCCGGACAACTCCAGTCGCACCTCGGACCACGCCTGCCCCGCAACGAACGTCGCTTTATAATTGTGCCACGGCAAAATCGCTTGGCGGGTGCGCAGGAACACGGTGTAGCGCGCCCCATTGCCGCGCACCTTTAGTACCAGCGCCGTCGCGTCCGCCGCCAGACCATCCGCAAAATCGCGACGCACTTGGATAAAGCCGCCGTTGTTATCCGTGCTGACCGTCCCTGTCAGGTGCATCCCATCCGCGCCGATCTGCGCAGAGCCGCTCGACACGCCGCCCATCACGTTGTCACCGATATAGCGCCAGCGCTCGTTCGCGCCGGTATCAAAGCGTTCAATCACTTGCGCACTCCCCGCCATCGCGCTGCCCACAACCATCATCATCGCACATGCCCATAGTCTCATCATTCGCTCCTTGCTTGTGTCAAAACATGGAGCGCGCGGGGCAAGAAGCAAGCGGTGTCAGCCCAAAATCAAACGCGCTCTCTTAGGCAGCGCCTGTCTCAAGACCCAGCCAACGGCCCCGCAGCGCGTTGAACCATTCCAAAGAGGTCGCGTGGATCATCTGGATCGGCCAAAAGGTCAAGTTTGACGAAATGCCCAGTGCGTTCCAGTTGATCATGGATATAACGCAGCGCAGAAAAGTCTTCGGTCGCAAAGCCAACACTATCAAAAAGCGTTATTTGGCGATCCGATGTGCGCCCCGCAGCGCGACCCGCCATCACTTCCCAAAGTTTGGTCACGGGATGATCCTCGTCTAACTGCTGGATTTCACCCTCAATACGCGTTTGCGGGGGGTATTCGACAAAGATATCCGAGCGCAAAAGAATGTCTTTGTGCAATTCAGTTTTGCCGGGGCAATCGCCGCCAATTGCATTGATGTGAACGCCTGCGCCAATCATATTGTCCGTCAATATCGTCGCGCATTGTTTGTCAGCCGTGCAGGTTGTGATGATGTCCGCGCCCGTCACCGCGTCTTGGGCCGACGCGCACGCGATGACCGTAAGGCCGCTTTGCGCCAAATTTCGAACCGCTTTTTGCGTCGCAGTCGGATCAATATCATAGAGACGCACAGTTTCGATGCCGATGATTTCTTTGAACGCAAGCGCCTGAAATTCGCATTGCGCCCCGTTGCCGATCATGGCCATGGTTTTCGACTTCTTCGGCGCAAGATGTTTTGCAACAACTGCCGATGTGGCTGCAGTGCGCAGCGCCGTAAGGATGGTCATTTCAGAAAACAGAACGGGATACCCGTTGTCAACCCGCGCCAGAACACCGAATGCGCTGACCGTTTGAAACCCGCGCGCCATATTGGCGGGATGTCCATTTACATACTTAAACCCGTAGGTTTCCCCATCGCTTGTCGGCATCAGTTCGATCACGCCCTCTTTGGAATGGGCCGCAACACGTGGCGTTTTGTCGAACTTTTCCCAACGCAAGAAATCTGCCTCGATATAGTCGGCGATTTCGGCAATTATCTTAGCCGCGCCGATCGTATTCACGATTTTCATCATGTCATCGACACTGACAAAGGGAACCATCGCCAATTTGGACGGGTTAAGATTTGTAGAACGTTGCATTTGAAGCCCCTTTTTCACGTAAAATTCTGTTGTGTCGAACGCCGCGATCAATAGCTGCGCGTTGGTCGATCCAATACCTTGCGACCCAGAAGGCTGGCGCACAGATCAACCATCAACTTGGCCGTACGTCCGCGTTCGTCGAGGAATGGATTAAGTTCAACCAGATCAAGCGATGTCACCAATTCACTGTCGCAAAGCATTTCCATGATCAGATGCGCTTCGCGAAATGTTGCGCCGCCCGGCACTGTCGTGCCAACCGCTGGAGCGATGTTTGGCTCAAGAAAATCGACATCAAAACTAACGTGCAAAACACCATTCGCATCTTTGACTTTTTGCAGGAAACGTCGCAGCGGGTCGGCAACACCGCGTTCATCAATTGCACGCATGTCATGCACTTCAATACCGCATTGCATCAAATGCCGGTTCTCTGCGGGATCAACGGATCGGATGCCCATCATACAAACATTCGCTGGATCTATGCTATGCTGCAAAGGTGGATAAACACCTTCAAAGCCATCTTGCCCCGTAAAGTAAGCAACGGGCGTTCCGTGCAGGTTTCCGCTGGTGGTTGTGTTCAGCGAATGGATATCAGGATGCGCATCGAGCCACAAAACAAACTGTTCGCGCCCTATTTCCGCTGCATGGCGCGCAACACCAGGGACGGTTCCAATAGACAGGGCGTGATCACCACCCAGGAAAATCGGCAAATCTGAACATTTCGCTGCCTGAAAGGCCGCCTCTTCCAAGGCCGTCGCCCAGCTTATGATGTCACTAAGATGGTGGATAGCGCCATTAGGATGTTGCGTATCCTCGAAGGGTTTTGGCGTAACATTTCCAGAATCTTGAACCGCGTATCCAAGTGTTTCAATCGTTTCTTTCAACCCAGCGGTCCGAAACGCATCAGGCCCCATAACACAGCCAAGTTGACTTGCGCCGCAGTCAACAGGCGCGCCGATCAAAGTACAATTTAACACGATGAATACCTCCCCCTAAATATCTCAGGAGAGTATTTCATATGAAAAAGTGATCACATAGACAGAAAATTGTATATTTTGATCTAAATATGTTTCATTATGCACATGCATTTAGGCAAGTTGGTAGAGACGCGTCCGTGAACGATTTAACTCCCACAGACAGAAAACTGCTTACACTTCTCAAACAAGATGGGCGGGCGTCGGTAACCACAATGGCCCAACGACTAAGTGTTTCACGCGCGACGGTACAAACCAGTTTAGAACGACTTGTACGCACAAACGTTATACAACGGTTCACGGTTGAAATCGACCCGTCCGCAGGTGCAGGCCTCATCCGAGCGGTCATGACAATCGAAGTGCAAGGAAATCTGACGTCCTCAATTGTCAAAACGCTAAAGAAAATGCCTGAAATAGTTAGCCTTCACAGCACCAATGGCGCTTGGGACCTTGTCGCCCAGATTGAAACCTCGAACTTGCCAGAATTTGATGGTTTGCTCCGGCGTACGCGTGAGATCGCTGGCATTTTGAATAGTGAAACCAGCATTTTGCTAAACACTGCTAAATAGGGAAACAAATGGAAATAGACCGTGCGTTAGATCTATTCCCACTTGGGCATTCACGTCATTTCACGACACGGCGATGGCCCGCTTTGATCACTCGTCTCGTGTGCCCGAAAATCGCGTTTCCCATTCGGCGCGCTCATCATCGGTAATTTTGCGGAACGTCACCTCGGGAACTGTAAAGTTATGTCCAATGGACAGCGCACCAAGCGCGGCTGTGACATCATCGGGCCAAGTATCATCACTGGTCTGCATCGCACTCATTAGGGACGCGTATGCATCGGGAATGAAAGGAGCAGACAAAACGCTGTAAAGACGGATCAAATTAAGCGCCATGCGGATTTGCGCAGCGGCTTGATCGGGGTCCGTTTTGAACGTAGACCAAGGTGCAGTCACTTGCAAATATTCGTTTCCAGCCGCCCAAATAGCGCGTAACTCAGCCGCAGATTTGCGCACTTCCATTGCATCCATATGCATCTCGTAGGCACGAATACGGGTCGTGAGCTCTGCAATCAGTGCCTCTTCTGGTGCGCCCCATGTGCCACCGTCTGGAACGGATTCGCCAAATTTTGAACGACAGAATTTTGTCACCCGTGACACAAAATTTCCCAGAACATCCGCAAGGTCTTTGTTAACGGACGCTTGGAAATTCTCCCAAGTGAATTCGCTATCGTTGCTTTCAGGCGCATGACTTAGCAGCCACCAGCGCCAATAATCTGCTGGCAAGATCGCCAAAGCCTGATCCATGAACACACCGCGCCCGCGCGACGTTGAAAACTGCCCGCCATCGTAATTCAGGTAATTCAGGCCCTTAATATAGTCGACCAATTTCCAAGGCTCACCTGACCCTAAAATCGTGACTGGGAAGCTAAGCGTATGGAAAGGAACGTTATCTTTGCCCATGAACTGCGTGTAGCGCACATCGTCCGCTCCCTTATCGGTACGCCACCAGCGCTCCCACTCCGCATCTGGTTTATCGTTCGCATCCGCCCATTCCTTGGCGCAAGCGATGTATTCAATCGGCGCGTCGAACCAAACGTAAAAGACCTTCCCTTCCATGCCCGGCCAATCTTCGTCGCCACGCTTAACAGGAACACCCCAGCTTAGATCCCGCGTGATTCCGCGATCTTGCAAACCATCGCCGTCGTTCAGCCATTTCTTCGCAATCGAGGTTGTCAGAATTGGCCAGTCGGTTTTCGACGAAATCCACTCGTTCAGCTGATCTTTCATCTCGCTCTGGCGTAGATACAGATGCTTGGTGTCGCGCACTTCTAGATCGGTCGACCCAGAAATCGTTGAATACGGATTTATCAGGTCGACAGGATCAAGCTGCTTTGTGCAGTTGTCACATTGATCCCCGCGCGCGCTGTCAAAGCCGCAATTCGGGCACGTGCCCTCGATATAGCGATCTGGCAAAAAGCGACCGTCCGTGATGGAATAAACCTGCTGGTCGGTCACTTCCTTGATCAAGCCTTGGTCTGCAAGACGTGCCGCAAAATGCTGTGTGAGCTTGCGATTTTGCTCGGACGACGAACGCCCGAAATGATCAAACGACATGCGAAAGCCCTTCGCAATCTCCGCCTGTACCGCCCACATTTCCGCACAGTATTCATCCACCGGCTTGCCCGCTTTGGCCGCCGCCAATTCCGCAGGCGTTCCATGTTCATCCGTGGCACAAAGGAACAGGACTTCATTGCCCCGCGCCCGCTGAAAACGTGCAAACAGATCCGCAGGAAGCTGGCTACCCACTAAGTTTCCAAGGTGCTTGATACCGTTGATATAAGGGATAGCCGAGGTGATCAGGTGCCGCGCCATGCGAGTGCTCCGAAATTGAGTTTCCCCAACCCTTACCGTCCCTTGAGGGCCAGTTCAAACTTATTTAGGCTTAAATTTCTTGCCTCTTTGCAGTTTGAAAAGGCGTCCCACAACAAAGGAGGTGCGCGGCGCGTAAATATAGGGCGTGCGTTCTTCAACGGTATCCCGTGCACGCATGCGGATCAGACCAAAGACCACAAGGGCAATATGCCCAACAGCTATCATGATGAACAAGGCGGAAGGCCCATACCAGTTTATCAGGTTTGAAGACAGCAAAGGCGACGCAATCGCCCCGAGCGCAAAGAAGAACATCAGGGCCGCTGTCAGTTCGACACGTTCATCATCAGATGCAAAATCATGCGCGTGGGCCGTCGCGACCGAATAGATCGGAAACGTGGTTAAACCGAATAGTACAGCGCCAACCATGATCATCACAGTTCCCCCCGCAGCGATAAACGTCGTAATAACGCAGCTGACAACCGCAGCAGCAGACAGCCAGATCAAAACCCAACGGCGATCATATTTGTCGGCCAACCAACCAATCGGATACTGCGCCAAAGCGCCCCCCAAAACGAATGCCGCAAGGAAGTATGCGATCTGGTCCGTGCGCAGGCCGACCTCTTGACCGTAGATGGGACCAACCATTCTAAACGACGCACTCGACAACGCCGCAACAACGACTCCAGCCGCCGCCAAGGGGCGACCTCACTACCGCCAACATAGGCCGCAAACGTGGTGCAGAGGGCGTCTTGGGCTGGCTGACTTTCGTCAAAGTCATCGGCAAAAGCACGGCGCAACATAGCAAAGCCAACAGGTTATAAGAAACATAGGATGCAGGTTCGAGAACGCCGATCATCAATTGCGCCACAAACGACGCCCCCATATCAGCGATCCGGTAGACACCCATAGTGCGCCCTCGCGTCTCGTTTGTCACTTTGGACTGAAGCCACGCCTCAATAACCGTGTAGCATCCCGCAACACACAAACCCGACGCGATGCGCATCAAGGCCCAAGCGTAGGGGTCAATAATCAACATATGCGCCAAAAGACCGATCGCGCCTGCCGAAGTGAACGCAGCGAACGCGCGGCTATGCCCGACAGACCCCATCAAGCGCGGAGCCCACCAACATCCAATAAAGAAACCAAAAAAATGGGCAGACCCAAGCAGTCCAATTTGCGCCGTAGTGAACCCTAGGGCAATTCCAGAGAGTGCATCTAGCGGGCCGACCCCACCCTAGGACAACTGCAACAAAGCCACTGACAAAAAGAGGGCCGCAAATGAAATCAGCATCCGCATAATATGGCGACCGTAGAGTAAGAAAAAGGAACGTCAAACGCTTCTTTGGTCCAAACATACCAAAGAATGTAAGAGGCAGCGTCTCTCGCATCGGTCGGATCGCACAAGCAATCCGTACCATTCACTTCATGAATTTAGCGGCGGATCGTTTTCGCGAATGTGTTGAAAATCGCTTCGTTCGCGCAAATCACCTCGCCATCCTCAAGGATATTGCCCTTAGGATTAAGCGGTTCGATAAAGCCGCCCGCTTCGCGCACCAAAACGATACCCGCTGCCAGATCCCAAGAATTCAAACGGCGCTCCCAGTAGCCTTCATAGCGCCCAGCAGCAACATAGGCCAAATCCAATGCAGCAGAGCCCCAACGACGAATGCCTGCAACCGAAGGAGCAATCTGAGCAATGTCCTTGATCGTTTCGGGTAAATCAGAGCGCCCACCGAACGGAATTCCCGTTGCAAATACGCTATCAATCATCGAATGACGCGAAGACACGCGCAGACGCGTATCGTTCATCCAAGCGCCTTTGCCCTTTTCGGCAAAATACATCTCATCTTTGGCCGCATCAAAAATAACGCCCGCGATGATCTGGCCTTTGTGTTCCAAAGCGATCGAAACCGCCCAGTGGGGCAGCCCGTGCAAAAAGTTCGTTGTGCCGTCAAGCGGATCAACGATCCAGCGACGCGTGGGATCTGTGCCTTCTTCTTCGCCACCCTCTTCAGCCAGCCAGCCGTATGTCGGGCGTGCTTCCATCAGCTGCTCTTTGATGATCTTTTCGGCAGACAAATCCGCTTTGGTAACAAAGTCTCCAGCGCCCTTGCGCGAGACTTGCAGGTTTTCCACTTCGCGAAAGTCTTTCGTGAGGCTACGGCCCGCAAGACGCGCCGCCTTGATCATCACATTTAGATTGGCACTGCCCTGCATCGCGGTTCGGTCCTTGATATAAAAGAGGTTCAGGCGCGCGGTATAGGCAGCGCCACGCGGTTTGCCAAGCGCTTAAGCGTTTTGAAGCTTTGCGCTTTCCTCTTTTGCAAGGCGGATCAGGTCGATCATGTAGGGTTTGGCAACATCTTCGGTCCGTGTGGCCGCGAATAATTGACGCGTCAGTCCGTTTTCAGTCAACGGCCGTGTCACATAGTCAGATGAATATTTCACTTCGCGTACCACCCAATCAGGCAACACAGAAACGCCGCGGTTGGAGGCCACCAACAATAAAATTACAGCCGTCAATTCAACTTGACGGATCGCGGCAGGTTCCACCCTTGCCGGCATCAAAAGCTGACTAAAAATATCCAAACGCGAGCGCTCAACTGGATATGTGATCAGCGTCTGTCCACGAAAATCGAGGGCATCGATAAAAGGCTTTTGTGCCAAAGGGTGCTGTGCGGCCGCTACAAAAACAGGCGCATAATCAAAGAGATGCGTGAACTCTACACCAGCCAGATTTTCGGGATCAGAACTGACAACCAGATCGACCTCTTCCTTTTGCAGTGCAGGCAACGCATCAAATGCGAGACCTGGTTTGATGTCTACATCCACGTCGGGCCATAGCTTGCGGAACGCTTCAAGCACAGGAAACAGCCATTCAAAACAGGCGTGGCATTCAATCGCGATATGCAAACGCCCTGTTTTCCCATCGCGCACCGCGCTAAATTCAGCTTGCATCGCCTCGATTTCGGGCAGGATTTTCTCTGCCAATCTCAACAGTCGAAATCCAGCCGCGGACAGCTTCATCGGTTTTGAGCGGCGTACAAATAATTCAACCCCAGCTTGATCTTCCAGCCCTTTGATCTGATGAGACAGCGCGCTTTGAGTGATATTTAACTGGTCCGCCGCTTTGGCCAGCCCGCCGTTTTCGTGAATCGCTTTGATCGTGCGCAGGTGACGGAATTCAATATGCATACCTGAGCACGCCTCATAATAGTGTTGAATGTTATGAAGTTGTTTCACATGAAACTGCGTGCGACAAGCATACAAACTTATAAAGTCAGGATATGTTATGAATACGCCGAAAGTTTCGTTCGAATTTTTCCCACCACAAAATTTGGAAGCGTCCTTTCGGCTCTGGGACACCGTGCAGACCCTTGCACCCCTTGATCCTACGTTTGTTTCTGTGACCTACGGTGCGGGCGGCACGACCCGTGATCTGACGCGCGACGCTGTCTCGACTTTGCACAAATCCAGCGGCCTGAACGTTGCAGCGCATCTGACTTGTGTAAGTGCGACCAAGACAGAGACCCTTGCGATCGCACAGGGTTTTGCTGATGCGGGCGTGAAAGAGATCGTTGCATTGCGCGGTGATGCGCCCAAGGGAGAAGACCGTTTCACACCGTGCAAAGATGGGTTTGCAAATTCGGTTGAACTGATCGAGGCACTGGCTAAGACGGGCGATTTTAAGATCCGTGTGGGTGCCTACCCGGATCGTCACCCGGAAGCGGCAACATCAAAGGCAGACATCGACTGGCTGAAGGCCAAGATAGACGCGGGTGCATCGGAGGCGATCACACAGTTTTTCTTTGAAGCCGACACATTCTTCCGCTTCCGTGATGACTGTGCGAAGGCGGGTATTACCGCGCCAATCCTTCCTGGAATTCTGCCTATCGAGAACTGGAAAGGCACGCGTAACTTTGCGAAACGTTGCGGAACAGTTGTTCCTGCGTGGCTGTCTGATGCGTTTGAAAAGGCTGAACGCGATGGGCGCAGTGATCTGTTGGCGACGGCGATTTGTACTGAATTGTGTTCGGATCTGATCGAGGGCGGCGTCGATGCTCTGCATTTCTACACGCTCAATCGTCCAGAGTTGACCCGCGATGTGTGTCATGCGCTAGGCGTTGTGCCTAAGCTTGAGCTTCAAAACGTCGCGTAATTGCGATTGCGGCCATGCGCCTCTCCTTCTAGCCTTTGGATAAGAGGAGAGTTGATATGTTTTATGCCCAAGGTCCCGAAGATTTGCTGTCGCTTGCGCAAGTGCTCGACCTATCCGGCCATGCGTTCATGCAAGGTATCCTTGATGGGACGCACCCTGCCCCGCCGATTGGCAAAACGCTAAACTACAAGCTGCGCGAGGTTGGCGAAGGGCGCATCATCTTTCGCGGCGCACCCTTGTTTGAGCATTGCAACCCGATGGGAACGGTTCATGGCGGCTGGTACGGCACGCTACTCGATAGTGCGATGGCCTGCGCAGTTATGACCAAAGTGCCCAAGGGCAGCGTCTACACGACCCTTGAATATAAGATAAATATTCTGCGTTCGATCCCTTTAGGGATGAAGGTTGATACCACTGGCATCACCGATCACACGGGGCGTTCGACAGGAATTGCGCATGGGGAAATCAGGGGTGTTGAGGATGGCAAACTTTATGCAACGGGCACGACCACTTGCATCATCATGACGCCAACAGCCTAGACGCTGCTTGGTCCGCGAAAATGCTGCTTGAGTTTCGCAGCGATACCGCGATTTGATCTTACGGGGCGATGCTGTTCGCGCGCATGGACCGAGTGATGCAAACCTTCGCACACGCCGCAGGCAATATCGCGACGTTTGCGGTTCCAGAAAAAGCGACCAAACCCACGCCAAGAACTGGCCGAGGGCGCGTTATGGTTTTGTTCAAATCGCATGCGCCAGCCGTCGGGCAGTTCCAAGCCACAGGTTTCCATGCGCTCTAGCATCCAGACCAATGGGATGTTCGCCAAGGGGCGTGCGGCCTCAAACCCTGATAATTGCCCGCCGACATCGCCGTGCGTGCCGGGAAACCAGATTTGTTCAATGCGTCCTTGCCAATCATCGGGACAGGTCCACAAGACGGGTACGTATGGTACGCGTGTTTCGTCGCGTGCGAGCGCGTGAAACCCGTGGCGGATCGAGCGGCCAAGGTCATGGTTGTGAAAATCGTGTTTCGGCGCGCTCCAGCGCCACAGGATTGGCAAACGCACGCCCAATGCTTTGACTGTATCCCAAACGCCAACCATTTCAATCGGTGCTGTTTCATGGCAGAGTTTCGCGGCGAAACCGATATTAACTTCTTGTTCACCCTCTTGATAAATAGAGTAAATTTTATCTATATCCTCGTCATTTGCATGTTCAGATTTGAGCAAGCCAACGCGATCAATCACCCCTGCTAGGGAGCGTGACGCGAATGCGCCGCGCGAATAACCAAGCAGGAAAATTCGATCCCCTTCGCGGTAACGCGTCGCCAAAAAACGATAAGCCCGCCTAATTTGACGGTTTATTCCACGTCCTAACATGACATCGGGCGCAGACCGCAACCCACGCCATTGCAAACCTGCCTCGTAATAGAGCGAGAGATTCGGCGATGCTTCGCACAGAAGTTTATATGCACGCCCCGCGTTGGTTTCGTGTCCGTCGTCCAGCGACGACATGGTTCCATCCAAGATAACCACATGCGTTTGTGGTTCCC
The DNA here is from genome assembly GCF_018607965.1 of Planktotalea sp. Classification (GTDB taxonomy): domain Bacteria; phylum Pseudomonadota; class Alphaproteobacteria; order Rhodobacterales; family Rhodobacteraceae; genus Planktotalea. Next base: position 20,244 of record NZ_JABBAM010000055.1, on the reverse strand, counting down.
GCGCGGTTGAACGCGGGGTCTGACGGCGGCGACGCAGTGCGCCACTTAGCCAAAGGGATATCCGTTTACTCAGCCGCAATGGGGGTCGCTTTCAGCAATTGCCACATGCGGTGCGGCGTGAAAGGCATATCGACTTTTTCGATGCCCAAGGGCGCAACTGCATCCTGCACAGCATTGGAAATCGCCGCGAGCGACCCAACTGTCCCTGCTTCGCCACAGCCCTTCATACCCATAGGATTGGTGGACGTGGGAACGGATTCTGTCGAGAATGAAATCATCGGGCTATCATCGGCGCGCGGCATGGCGTAGTCCATAAAACTTGCCGTGAGGAGCTGGCCGTCTTCGTCATAGACAACCCGCTCTGTCAGCGCTTGGCCAAGCCCTTGGATGACGCCGCCATGTACTTGGCCAGCGACAAGCATCGGATTGATAAGGTTACCAAAATCATCAACGACCGTGTAGCGATCCACATGGGTGACGCCGGTTTCAGGATCAATTTCGACCTCTGCCACATGGGCGCCATTCGGGAACGAACGCGCGTCAAGGGTGATGCGGGCCTCAATATTCAAAAGGTCCTCACGGCCATCAGTCTTTGCCAGTTCGGCCACTTCGACCATTGTGTAACTCTCGTTTGAGCCATCGGCCCTGAAGGCCTCGTCGTCGAACATGATGCTTTCTTCGCTGACGGCCATCTTCGCGGCGAGGAATGGCGTGAATTGGGCGATCATCTTATCAACGGTGGCAAGCGTGGCGGTGTTTTGTACGGTGACAGAACGCGATCCACCTGTGCCGCCCCCTGTTGGGATGCGATCACTGTCGCCTTGGATCACGTCGATCTTATCGGCGGCGATCCCCGTCTGGTCAGACAGGAACTGCGCGTAGACCGTTTCATGGCCTTGGCCGTTGCTTTGCGTCCCTACATAAATGCTCACACGATCCCCATCTTCAAAAAACACCACTTTCGCGGTTTCCGAAGGATCGCCCAAAATACTTTCGATATAGTAACAAAGCCCCATGCCGCGTAATTTACCTGCCTTTTGGCTGGCGTTGCGCCGTGCCTCATAGCCCGTCAGGTCACATTTGGTTTCGGCAACGCCCAAAACGCGGCCAAAATCGCCGATGTCATAGACCACTTTGCCAGCGGTCGCATAAGGGAACGCGTCCGGTGCGATGAAGTTCTTGCGGCGTAATGCCCATGGGTCCGTGCCCAGCGCGCGTGCGGCGTAGTCCATGGAGCGTTCAAGGACATAGATCGCTTCTGGGCGGCCCGCGCCGCGGTAGGCGTCGACTTGGGTGGTGTTGGTGTACACGCCCTCGACATGCAGAAAGACGGCTTGGACATCATAGCAGCCCGTAAGGACCTTGGAGAAGAGTTCGGTTTGGATGGGTTGCGCGAACTGCGAATTATACGCGCCCATATTGGCAATGGAGTGGACTTTGTAGGCGACCAGCTTGTGATCCTTGTCAAAACCCATCTGGACGCGGCTGTTTAGATCGCGACCTGCGTTATCGCTGAGCATGGCCTCCGTGCGCTCTGACATCCAGCGCACGGGTTTGTTGAGTTTACGCGCGGCCGCAGCGCAGATTGCATATTCAGGGTACATCATCGCCTTCATACCGAAACCACCACCCGTATCGGGGTTGGACACGCGGATGGCTTTGGGATCAAGGCCAAGGTGGGTCGCAAGCTGGCCTTTTGGGGCCCATACGCCCTGCCCGTTTATGGCAACATGGATCCGGTCCCCTTCTGGTTCTGCGTAACAACCACGCGGTTCCATCGAATTACAGATGATGCGGTTGTCTTCGATATCGACGTCGATTTTATGCGCAGCGGTGTCGAACGCGGCGTGGAACGCCACGTCATCGCCCAGTGCCCAATCAAAGGCGCGGTTATCAGGGGCAACGTCGTGGATCGCATCGCCCCCTGTGGCAAGCGCCATGTGAACGGGGCGTTCATCGTAATCGAATTCGATCAGTTCAGCCGCGTCTTTGGCTTGCTGCAAGGTTTCTGCGAAGACCATCGCGATGGGTTCACCAACAAAGCGCACACGCCCCTGTGCCAGCAATGGCCGCACCGTGCGATCACCGCGCCCACCATCGCGTTTTTTCAAAAGCGACGCGGCCATGGGAAGTTTGACGCCCATGTCTTGCAGATCAGTTGCCGTTATGACCAGATGTACGCCCTCGGCGTCGCGTGCATCGTCCACGTTCAATCCTGTAATATCACCGTGCGCGATAGGTGATCGGAACACGACACCAAACAGTGCCCCTTTTGGAACGATATCATCTACATACCGACCAGCCCCCGTCAAAAAGCGCACATCTTCAGACCGTTTCACCGACTGGCTTTTACCAAATTTTTCCACGTGTCTCTCCATGCACTTCAGGACTATTCGAGAGTTGACCCTAAGCCTCGCGCCGCCAATGTCCAGATTGCCTTTTCCTTTTGGCGCGCTTTGTTTATCAGACCCTTAACCGATCATATGTATTTGAGGACGCCGAGCGCATGGCCATGGAAAAGAATTTCGACGCACAGAGTGCTGAAACCCGTCTCTACGCGGCTTGGGAAAAGGCGGGCTGCTTTAAAGCGGGCGCAAATGCCAAGCCTGAGGCGTCCACCTTTTGCATCATGATCCCCCCACCTAATGTGACAGGCGTCTTGCACATTGGTCACGCGTTCAACAACACGTTGCAGGACATTCTGATCCGCTGGAAGCGTATGCAGGGTTTTGACACCCTCTGGCAGCCCGGCACCGATCATGCGGGTATCGCCACGCAAATGGTTGTGGAACGCAAATTGGCGGAAACGCAGCAGCCATCCCGTGTTGAGTTGGGTCGTGAGAAATTCCTTGAAAAGGTCTGGGATTGGAAAGCTGAGTCTGGCGGCACGATTATCAACCAGCTGAAACGCCTTGGTGCATCCTGTGATTGGGACCGCGAAGCATTCACCATGTCTGGTGCCCCCGGCGCGCCTGACAGTGCGCAGGGCAATTTCCATGACGCCGTGATCAAGGTCTTTGTTGAGATGTACAACAAGGGTCTGATCTATCGCGGCAAGCGCCTCGTGAACTGGGACCCGCATTTCGAAACGGCGATTTCTGATCTTGAGGTCGAGAATGTCGAGGTTGCGGGCCACATGTGGCACTTCAAGTACCCTTTGGCGGGTGGTGCGACATATGAATATATTGAAAAGGACGAAGACGGTGTTGAGACGCTGCGTGAAACGCGTGACTATATCTCTATCGCGACAACGCGTCCTGAGACGATGCTGGGCGACGGCGCGGTTGCTGTGCATCCCTCTGACGAGCGGTATGTGTCGATTGTTGGCCAGCTGTGCGAAATTCCTGTTGGTCCCAAAGAATTGCGCCGTTTGATCCCGATTATCACGGATGAGTACCCTGATAAGGATTTCGGATCAGGTGCCGTGAAGATCACCGGCGCGCATGATTTCAACGACTATCAGGTTGCCAAGCGTGGCGGCATTCCGATGTATAACCTTATGGATACGCGCGCGGCGATGCGTTCGGATGGCAAGCCTTATGCAGAGGAAGCAGCGGTAGCGCAGGCGATTGCCAATGGTGAACAACAGTTCGACGAGGCGATGATCGCCGCGATGAACCTTGTGCCCGATGAATATCGCGGCATGGATCGTTTTGAAGCGCGTAAAAAAGTTGTGGCGGACATTTCAGCTGAGCGTTTGGCCGTGATGGTCGATCACGTGGCGACGGATGAGGACGGCAACGAGACGGTTACGAAGGTGCCCTATGTCGAGGCCAAGCCGATCATGCAGCCGTTTGGCGATCGCTCCAAAGTGGTGATCGAGCCGATGCTGACCGATCAATGGTTCGTTGAGACCTCCAAAATTGTTGAGCCTGCTTTGGAAACTGTGCGTTCTGGCGCGACCAAGATCATGCCTGAGAGCGATAAGAAGGTGTATTTCCACTGGCTGGAGAACATCGAGCCGTGGTGTATTTCCCGTCAGCTTTGGTGGGGGCATCAGGTGCCTGTTTGGTTTGGGCCCCAAATTGCCTCCGATGGCTCCATCCAAGCTGGCGGCGATGAAGAGCAATTCTGCGCACCAAATTCTAAGGAAGCCATTGCTTTAGCTAATTCCCATTACCCAGAGGGAACAGTTGTAATCGTTGATGAAGAAACCGCTGATGTTGATCGCCATTCAGATGGAATTGGGCGCGCCCTTTTAGCGGCGGGCTTTGAAACTCCCAAAGGCCTATCGGTCGGTGGCAAAGCTGTTTCGCAATCGAAGAGAATAAAGGAGCTTCACGAAGCAGGGATAAAGGTCGCCGTTTTGCGCCGCGACCCCGACGTTCTCGACACATGGTTCTCCTCCGGCCTTTGGCCCATCGGCACGCTTGGCTGGCCTGAGCAAACAGATGAGCTGGCAAAATACTTCCCGACCTCGACACTGATCACAGGCCAAGACATCCTGTTCTTCTGGGTCGCGCGCATGATGATGATGCAGCTTGCTGTATTACCGGATGAACTTTCGATGGAAGAGAAAGTACCGTTCGATACGGTCTATCTGCATGGCCTCGTGCGGGATGCGAAGGGCAAGAAGATGTCCAAGTCCACAGGCAACGTGGTGGACCCGCTTGAAATCATTGACGAATACGGCGCGGATGCGTTGCGTTTTACCAATGCGTCGATGGCGTCTTTGGGTGGTGTGCTAAAGCTGGATACAAAACGGATCGAGGGTTATCGTAATTTCGTGACCAAACTTTGGAATGCTGGCACCTACGGCGATTTCAAAGGGACGTTTGAGGTTCCCCATTCGGACAGCGTACCTGAGACGGCTTTGCCATTGAACAAGTGGATCAAAGGCGAGATCGCCAAGACGCTGGACGTTGTTGATGCAGCGCTTGAAACCTATCGGTTTAACGATGCCGCGAACACGTTGTACGCGTTTGTGTGGAACACCTTCTGCGCGCAGTATCTGGAATTCACCAAGCCCATCTTGGATGAAGGCACACCGGAAGAGATTGCAGAAACCAAGGCGACTTACGCTTGGGCGTTGGATCAATGTTTGATCCTTTTGCACCCCATCATGCCATTCGTGACCGAAGAAATTTGGGGCCTGAAAGCGCGCCCCTCAATGTTGGTTCACACAGATTGGCCAACGTATAGTGCGGCGGATCTTGTGGACGCGCAAGCGGACGCGGATCTAAGCTTGACCGTTGCAATCATCGAAGCGATCCGATCAGCGCGCGCGCAGATGAATATTCCAGCGGGGTCGTTTATTCCTTTGGTTGTCAAAGGGATGGAGCCAGCAGCCCAAGCGGCGTGGGATCAGAATGAGGCGTTGATTATGCGTTTCGCGCGGATTGAGGCGATGACGCATGTGGATGATCTGCCTAAGTGTACGGTAGCTTTGGCGGTATCAGGCGGCACGTTTGGATTGCCCTTGGAGGGCGTGATTGATGTGTCGGCGGAGAAAGCGCGGCTTGAGAAAACGTTGGGCAAATTGGCCAAAGAACTGGGCGGTCTGCGGGGGCGTTTGAACAACCCCAAGTTTGCGGAGTCCGCGCCAGCCGAGGTGCTTGCGGAGACGAAGGCGAATTTGGTCCTGCGTGAAGACGAAGAAGCCAAGTTGAAGGACGCTTTGGCGCGTTTGGCTGAAATCGGGTGATTGAGTTGGGGGCGCTGTCCCCGCACGTGCCGTGCTCCCCCGGGATATTTGGCAAAGGAGAAGCTGGGGTGGGTCGAAACCTAGCCGAATTTGGGGGAGCGTTTTTGTATGTTGGCCATAACGGCTTCCATTTGATCGCGTTTGCCGATGAGGCTGGCTTGGGCGCGGGATTCTTCTAGAAGAATCGCGTCTTGGTCGTTGGCGAGTGCGTATGAGATAAGGGCTTTTCCAGTGCGTACGGCAGAGGGGCTTTTCGTGGCGATGAGTTTGGCCAGTGCGAGGGCTGTTTCAAGCGGTGTTTCTGAGAGGTCTGTGACAAGGCCGTAGTCTTGTCCTTGCGCACCTGTGAATTCTTCGCCTGTGTACGTGAGGCGGCGCAGCACGTCAGCGCGCATCAGGTCGGGCCAGATGGCCATGCCGCCCATATCCGGCACAAGGCCCCACTTCATTTCCAAGATCGACATGCGCGTTTCTGGCGCAGCGATTCGGATGTCAGCGCCTGAGGCAATTTGGAGACCCGCGCCAAAGCAAACACCATGAAGGGCTGCGATCACTGGCATTTCAAGTTGCTTCCAGACCATCGCCACATGTTGATAATCGTTGGACGGGCCGTGTGTGCGGCGCATCATAAGTTCCATGGGATCGCCGCCCGCAAGGACTGCAAAGCTTGCAACGTCCAGCCCAGCACAAAACGCCCCCCCTTGGCCCGAAAGCACAACCGCGCGCACATCCGTGTTACCGCGCAGGGCTTCGCCTGCGTCGATGATGCCCTTCAGCATATCAGGATCCACAGCGTTCATTTTATCGGGGCGGGACAGTTCGACGTGGGCGACGTGATCTGTGATAGTGGTTGTGACGCGCGACATTGGGGGCTCTCCTGTGAGATTTCCCCAAGGCTAGCCCTAAGGGTGCGCAGATGAAAAGCGGAACGTCAGGGAACGAGTTTGTCGATTGCACGCATCATGCCGAGCGATTTGTCATAAACGAGCGTCAAAATGCGGCGACCGCCTGTTTAGGCGGCGATCTGGGGAACGGTGCGCACGGCCCCTGCGGCCATCGCACTTGCGATAAATCCTCTGCGGGTCAGTTTCATGGTCTGCGCTCCCTTTTTGGCCCTCACGTTAGTTGCGAATGATTCTCACGTAGGTATCGTGTGGGCCGTTTTCAACCTTGCCCCAGCTTTGAACGCGTTCTAACCATATGCAATGACACATCCTCGCTTTACCGCCCTCGCCCAGACTTTGCCCGCGTCTGTCCCGTTTGTTGGACCAGAAGCCCAAGAACGCCAGAGCGGTGCGCCGTTTGACGCGCGCCTTGGGGCAAACGAGAACGGGTTTGGACCCTCGCCTGCGGTTGTCGCAACGATCAAGGATCATGCGCATGAGGCGTGGATGTATGGCGATCCTGAAAGCTATGATTTGCGCAGCGCGTTGGCCGTGCATCACAGCATTGCTCTGGAAAATATCGTGGTTGGGGGTGGTATTGATGGATTGCTCGGCAATCTTGTGCGTTTGATTATTGAACATGGCGACAGCGTTGTGACCTCTGACGGGGCCTATCCGACCTTCAATTACCAAGTAGCGGGGTATGGCGGTACGTTACACAAAGTTCCCTATAACGATGATTTTGAGGATCTGGACGGATTGCGAGCCAAAGCGCGTGAAACGGGGGCTAAGTTGATCTATTTGGCCAACCCCGACAATCCTATGGCCACGTGGCACGACGGTCCTGCAATCGAGGACATGGTTAACAACCTGTCAGACGGCTGCCTTTTGATCTTGGACGAAGCTTATAGCGATCTTGCACCTGCAAGCGCAAAAGCGAGCCTGCCAATTGACCACCCCGGCGTCATTCGGATGCGTACCTTTTCAAAGGGTTATGGCCTTGCGGGCATGCGTGTGGGCTATGCGATGGGCGCGCCTGAGTTGATCCGCGCGTTCGAGAAGATTCGCAATCATTTCGGGATGAACCGCTTGTCGCAGATCGCAGCGCTTGAGGCGCTGAAGGATCAGGGTGGGTTGCGCGGGATCCAACAGCAGGTTGCGCAGTCTAAAGTTCGCATTGATGCAATCGCTACGGACAATGGGCTGACGTGTTTACCCTCTGCTACGAATTTTGTTGCGATGGACTGTGGGCAAGACGGGGACTTTGCCCGCCGCGTTCTGGCTAGTCTGATCGCACAAGGGATATTCGTGCGCATGCCGTTTGTTGCGCCGCAAGATCGCTGCATTCGCATCAGCTGTGGGCCTGAGATCGAAATGGATCACGTCGCAAACGCGCTGCCGATTGCGTTGACAGCAGCGCGCGACTAGGCTCTATTTTTCTGACAGTGCTTTTGCAGCAGCGTCCAAAGCGCATGCGCCGTAGGGCAGTTCTAGTGCATCAAAGCCTGATTGGATCGTCGCCAATCCACCTAGCACCATATGCGTGTTCACATGGCCCATGTGACCGATCCGAATAAAGCCGTCGCCTTTCGGGTCTTCTGGTTCTGACATGCCAAGGCCGATGCCCAGTGTCAGCCCCGCTTGATGTTCCGTCCAGCGACGCAGGTCGGTTCCATGGGGTGCGCCCAAGCGCAGGGCTGTAACCGCACAAGAACGGTGCGCGCGATCTGCGACATTCAAAGTCAATGGGCCACCCTGCCCCCATGCTTCGCATGCTGTCCAAACGGCGCTGGCAAGGGATGCGTGGCGGGACCAAACGCCTTCCATCCCCTCATTGTGGATGATGTCCAAAGCTGCGCGCAAACCGTAAAGAAGATGGGTTGGCGCAGTGCCCCCGAAATATTCAAAGAAGTGTTCAGGATGCGCGCGCGGTTGCCAATCCCAGTACCGGCTGACGCGCGTCATCTTGGTGCGGACGCCAGCCGCGCGGTCATTGAAGAAGACCAGCGCCAGCCCCGGCGTCACCATGAGACCCTTTTGGCTGGCCGTCACCATGATATCCACGCCCCACGCATCCATTTCAAACCGATCACACCCCAAGGATGCGATACAATCCGCCATCAAAAGCGCGGGATGACCCGTTGCATCCAGCGCGGCGCGCACGTCGGCGATATTGTTCTTGATCGAGGTCGAGGTGTCCACATGAACGGCCAAGACCGCCTTGATCTTGTGCTCGGTATCTGCGCGAAGGCGCTTTTCGATCGCGTCCGCATCCATCGGAGTTTTCATCCCGAAGTCCATCAATTCGACCTGCGCCCCAAGCCCCGTCGCCATTTCGCCCCAACCGACGCAGAAGCGACCCGTTGAAGGAACCAGCACAAGATCATCCGGCGCAATCACATTGCTGAGCGCGGCCTCCCATGCGGCGTGGCCATTGCCCATGTAGATCGCCACATGATGCGCGGTGCGCGCAACGCGGCGCAGGTCTGGAATAATTCCTGCCGTCATCTCGATCAGCTCGCCCTCGTAGATGTTGGGCGAGGCACGGTGCATTGCACGCAGCACAGCGTCTGGCACCACAGAAGGGCCAGGAATTGCAAGATAAGGGCGACCATGCGCAAGGGACATCAGCGAAACTCCAACAGATTTGTCGGCGACACTACGCCACCCGCCAGTGCCGTCAACGTCTCGCGTACCTTGCAGTGGGCTTGCACGCAGTTTACATTCCCGAGACAGCACATTTGTTAGGACGACCACATGCTCAAGGCCCTCGGGAATAAAATCATCACGTGGGAGCGCAATTGGCGCTATTCCTTTGGTATGGACATCACCGATCCCGTTGAGCGGCGTAAATCCAAATGGCACTATAACTTGTTCGATCATGCCTTTTTGCGTGTGCCGTGGACCAATTTTTACCCTGTGTCCAAAGATGTGTGGCGTTCAAACCAACCAACCCACAAGCGATTTATGAAATATCGCGATATGGGGATCAAATCTGTGATCAACCTACGCGGGCCAGACATACGCGCGCATTATCTGTTCGAAGAAGAAAGCTGCCGTATTTTGGGTTTGAAGCTATATAATGCCAAGCTTTGGGCGCGCACGGCTGCTGATCGCGAAAATATCGTCGCCATTATAAATACGATGCGCAAGGTTGAACGTCCCTTCGTGTTCCATTGCAAATCAGGTGCGGATCGCGCGGGATTTAGTGCTGCGATGTATCAGATGGTGTTCGACGGTGTCCCCGTCCAAAAGGCGCGTGAGCAACTGTCGATAAAATTCATCCATCTGAAATGGTCTAAAACAGGCGTTCAGGGCTATATCCTGGATGTTTTTGAGGCGCGCCAAGCCAAGTGTGACATTGATTTCGAAACGTGGATCCGTACAGAATACGACAACGACAAAATCCAAGAGGGCTTTGATAACAAAACGCCCCCTGCGCAGATTGCCTGATATGGTTGATCCTGACACCACACCAGATCATTCCAGCCGCACTTTGCTGCGTTGGTTGTGGCGTGCCTATTTGAATCGTCATCTGTGGATGTTGCTTCTTGCGACGTTCTTTATGGCGCTTGAAGGCTCAATGCTGGGTTTGCTGAGTTGGATGATGAAACCCATGTTTGATCAGGTCTTCCTTGCGGGGGATCAATCGGCGCTTTGGTGGGTTGGCCTCGTGATCCTTGGGATTTTTTTGGTGCGCGCAGGGGCATCGGTTGTTCAAAAAGTGATCCTGACGCGGATTTCGCAGCAATCAGAGGCCGACATGCGCGGTGATCTTTTGAGCCATCTAATGCGGCTCGACATTAGTTTCCATCAGGTCAACGCACCCGGTACGTTGATGCAGCGTGTGATCGGTGATGTGTCTGCCGTATCCCAAGTTTGGAACGCAATTATTACAGGTGCAGGTCGTGATCTTGTCGCGGTGATCGTGCTGTTCGGCGTCGCGATGAGCGTGGATTGGCGCTGGACCGCGGTCGCGCTGATCGGCGTGCCGTTGTTGGTTCTGCCGTCCCTTGTGGCGCAGCGTTTTGTGCGCCGTCACAGCCGTACTGCTCATCAAATTGCAGCGCGCCAATCTGGGCGGCTTGATGAAGTGTTCCACGGCATTGTGCCCGTCAAATTGAACCGCCTCGAAAAATATCAATCGCGCCATTACGGCAAGCTGAATTCAGAGCGTGTCGAAATCGAAGTCCGTACATCCCTTGGCAAAGCTGCTATTCCCGGGCTGATTGATGCGATGTCTGGCGTCAGTTTCCTTGGTGTTTTGATCTATGGTGGCGGCGAAATCATTTCGGGCGAAAAGACCGTTGGCGAATTCATGGCCTTCTTTACCGCCCTTGGTTTTGCATTTGAACCCCTGCGCCGTCTGGGCACGATCACAGGGGTTTGGGAAGCGGCCGCCGCTGGCATTGAACGCGTCATGGAATTGCTGGCGCGTGAACCGATCTATAAATCCCCAGAAAATCCTGTAGCAGCCCCAACCGGTACACCAGCGATTACGTTTGAGGCTGTCGATCTCAGCTACGGCGACGCAGAGGTTTTGCGCGCCACGTCGTTTACGGCAAAGGCAGGTAAGACCACCGCTCTTGTTGGCCCGTCAGGCGCGGGTAAATCCACGATTTTTAATGTTCTCACGCGCCTCACTGATCCACACAATGGCCAAGCGCTGATTGGCGGCGTTCCTGTCACCGACATTGCACTTACGGACCTGCGCGATTTGTTTTCTGTCGTTTCACAAGATGCGGCACTGTTTGATGAAACCCTACGCGAAAACATCTTGTTGGGTCGCACAAACATCAGCGATGTTGATCTGAAATCCGTCCTAGACGCGGCGCATGTCACTGACTTCTTGCCACATCTTCCGGATGGGTTGGACACGCTTGTTGGTCCACGCGGATCTGCATTGTCGGGTGGTCAGCGCCAACGGGTTGCCATCGCGCGCGCTTTGCTACGTGATACGCCGATCCTGCTGCTGGACGAAGCGACCTCTGCCTTAGACGCACAATCCGAAGCGGTCGTGCAAGCCGCGCTTGAGCGCCTATCTGAGGGGCGCACAACGCTGGTTATCGCGCACCGTTTGTCGACAATTCGCAACGCGGATCAGATCATTGTCATGGACGCAGGTCAGGTCGTGGAAAGCGGAACACATACTGAATTACTGGCGCTTGATAAGGTTTATGCGTCGCTGCACAATATGCAGTCCAGCACCTAGGCCTTGCGATACGCCGCTGCGAGGGTTTCAACCGGAACACCTGAAAAATAACGGATCAACGTCCATAAATTGCGCCCGCCACGCTTTAACCAGCCGCTGCGTTCATACTTGTCTGCGCTGGTCACGGCCCTTGCATCCAAGCGAGTCAATCGCCCCTTCAAAACACGCACCAAGGCCACGTCCTCCATCAGGGGAATGTCCCTGTACCCACCAACTGAGTCATATAACGCGCGCGAAATGAGCAGCCCTTGATCGCCGTAGGGCAAGCCAAAGAGACGCGACCGCATATTCGCCCAGCGTGCGACGATCCTTGCAGGCAGGCCACCTTTCGCAAACTGTAGCTTAAAGTAGCCTGCATTAGCGCGACCAAGATGCGCCGCTGCGGCATCACTCCAGCCTGCCTCAAGCTGAGTATCTGCGTGAAGTACCAGCAGCCATTCACCCTGCGCCACTTTGCATCCGCGCTGCAATTGTCCACCGCGCGACGAACCGCCAGACACCCAAACGCCCCCGATTTCATCGGCGATCTGCTGGGTTGCATCGTGAGAGCCTCCATCGCTGACGATCAACTCTCGAATAAGCCCCGCCTCGACGCCTTCCATCAAAGATGCCGCACAGCTGGAAAGCGCATTTCCCGCATTCAACACGGGGATCACAACAGAAATTGGTGCGCGCATGGCTCTGCCCCTTCTCACTTAACTCTGCGCAGCCTATATCAAGGTGACGCCCCAAAGGGAGAGCAAAATGAACCACCCACATAACCGTCGCCTTTTGCGCCTGACGGGTGCAGACACACGCAGCTTTTTGCAGGGGTTGATCACCAATGATGTGAACAAGCTAGACGATGGTTTGATCTATGCGGCCATGCTGACCCCTCAGGGCAAATATATTGCGGATTTCTTTCTGGTACCCGAAGGGGACGCTGTCGTTTTGGATACAGATGCAGATCAAACGGACGCACTCGCCAAACGACTTACGATGTATAAACTGCGCGCAGATGTGACGATTGCTGAAGATCCGCGCAAGGTCTCGCGCGGCACAGGCACCGTGCCTGATGGTGCGTTTGGTGATCCGCGTCATCCCGCGCTTGGTTGGCGTGGATATGCAGGACAAGCCGATGAGGCCACCGATTGGACCGCGCTTAACGTGCAGCATGTGATCCCAAGCGCTGGCATTGAACTGACATCCGATAGCTTTCTGCTAGAGATGGGGTTTGAGCGCATCAATGGGGTGGATTTCAAAAAGGGGTGTTATGTCGGTCAAGAAGTCACCGCGCGCATGAAGCACAAAACCGAGCTGCGCAAAGGTCTTGCGCAGGTCACCATCACGGGCGACGCTGATGTCGGGACCGAGATCATGACCCAAGATGGAAAAGCCGCTGGCACGCTTCAAAGTCAATCGGGCAACCAAGCCCTTGCGTACTTGCGCTTTGATCGCGCCAAAGGCCCACTAAATGCAAAAGACGCGCAGATAACCTACGCGCCTTAAACTATTTTGTTGCACTCGTAAGAGCGTGCCTTGAACTTAGGCGCGCTCTGAATATTCCATCGTATCCGTGTTCACGACGATGCTTTCGTCCTGACCCACAAACGGTGGAACCATTATTTTTACGCCGTTCTCTAGGATCGCAGGCTTAAAGCTGTTCGCGGCTGTTTGGCCTTTGACGACTGGCTCTGTCTCTTCGATCTTGCAGGTTACTTTCTGCGGGATCTTAGCGTGCAACGCTTCTTCAAGGTGGAATTCGACAACGATCGTCATGCCATCCTGTAAGAACGGGCGACGTTCGCCCAGCAATTCAGCAGGCAGTTCGATCTGTTCGTAGGTTTCCATGTCCATGACGACCAGCATGCCTTCGCTTTCATACAAGAACTGTTGGTCCTTCTGTTCAAGACGAACCTTTTCGACCTTGTCGGCGCTGCGAAAGCGTTCGTTCAATTTTGAACCGTTGCGCAGATTACGCATTTCTACTTGTGCAAATGCGCCACCCTTTCCAGGTTTTACATGGTCGACCTTCACAGCGGCCCATAAACCGTTGTTGTGCTCTAGCACATTTCCTGGGCGAATTTCGTTTCCGTTGATCTTTGGCATTTGTGGTAAACCTATGGCAAAAGGTTGATGAAATCTTAATCACCCCTATATCTTTCGGGTAGCACCGGCACAAGATCGCTATATGTCGTGCTGCACCTGCAGCAAGCTATGCAAATTTTGCATAGATGCTATGCAAAAAGAGGGTATCCGAATCGGTGGCAATGGGTCATAAGAAACCTCATGCCGAAAACACAAGAGCAAGAAAAAAGGTCGGAATTATGAGAGATTTCGTTGATGGCACTGCCTACAACTCTGAGCAAGGCAACCGCGCGCGTAAACTTTTCGCCGCTGTGGTCCTCGCCGCGCTCGATGATGCAATTGCCGACGATAAGAAGTACGGAAACGGTCCTGAGCAAATCGCTCGTTGGGCGCGTTCCCGCGATGGACGTGAAGTATTGTCCTGCGCTGGAATTGACCCGAACGAACGCGTTGTCACAGGTTTGATGGATTTCGTTGGCAAAGGTGTTCGTACATCTGTCGCGTTGTCCCGTGAAGAATCCGAGCGTCGTAATGCCGCTCAACAGGCGGAAGCTGCTTAAATCCTTCGCCTAACTTAAAAACTTAAGCGCCCCCGATCTGCTCTTGGGGGCGTTTTTTATTGCGCTAGAAGAACATCAACCAACTGCGCGCAACCATGAGTTCAATGCCAAGTAGGACCAATGCCACGATACGCATCGGCCAACGTGGGAAACGTCGGAACAACACAATCACACAGATCAGAACCATTAACGCCTCAACCGGCTGCACCCAAAGCGCGTGATGGGCTTTGTCCCAGTAGCTAACGGGACTTTCAAAAACCCAATCGCTGGCGGGCCAAAAATGTGGGCGCCCATCATCGTGATGCAGCGGGAAATCTAGTGCAATGTGCAGCAGCCCTGCCCCTGCGAAGGCAATTCCAGCCTGTGTCTTCCACCAAAGCGCGAAGGCCAGCACCAATCCCCAAAGTAAAAATGAGTTATCAATCGCAAAAACCGTCTGCCAAGCGTTCGAAAAGTAGAGCTGATCAAACACGACATTTGGCGGGATTTGCAAGATCATCAATGACACACCAGCCATCACATAGAGCGATAGATCTGGCAGCAACGCGCCAATTGCCGACGCCTTTGTCACCTTGGGTTCAACTTTACGAGAAAACACAGCCAAACCGAGGATTAAATGTGCAGGTGTGTTCATCGCTCTTTCTCTCCTTGGCGCGTCGCACTATGTCTGAGTGAGTGCTGCGCTCTATGTCTGAATGTGCAACGAGGGACTGTCCATGACCAAAGCGATTATGATCCAAGGGGCTGGTTCGAATGTCGGTAAATCCATGCTGGTTGCAGGTATTGCGCGGGCCATGTCCAATCGTGGGATTTCTGTAGCACCTTTCAAGCCGCAGAATATGTCCAACAACGCGGCGGTCACTGTCGATGGTGGTGAGATCGGGCGTGCGCAGGCGTTGCAAGCCCTCGCGGCGCGCCGTGAAGCGCACACAGATATGAACCCTGTCCTGCTCAAGCCCGAATCCGACACCGGCGCGCAGGTAATTGTGCAAGGCAAACGTTGGGACACTTTGCGCGCGCGTGACTATGCCAAGGCGAAACCAAAGCTGCTAGGCGCGGTGTTGGAAAGTTTTACACGTCTTGCACGCACGGCTGATTTGATCGTTGTCGAGGGTGCAGGTAGCCCCGCCGAGGTTAACTTGCGCGCAGGCGATATCGCCAACATGGGGTTCGCAGACGCCGCTGGCGTGCCTGTCGTGCTGACTGGCGACATTGATCGTGGCGGCGTCATCGCGCAGGTTGTCGGGACCCAAGCGATCTTGCCTAGGGCAGACGCTGATCACATCAAAGCGTTTTGCATCAACAAATTTCGCGGCGATGTCAGTCTATTTGATGAGGGTCTGACGGCAATAACACAGCGCACAGGCTGGCCGTCCCTTGGGGTGATCCCATGGTTTACAGAGGCCTGGCGACTGCCAGCAGAGGATGTGATGGACATCGCCTCGACCAAAGGCGGCACATATAAAATCGCAGTTCCGCGCCTTTCACGCATCGCAAACTTCGATGACCTTGATCCCTTGTCCGCCGAAGAAGGCGTCAGTGTCGAGATCATTGAACAAGGCCGCCCCCTGCCTGGCGACGCAGATCTGATCCTGATCCCTGGCTCCAAAGCCACCATCGCAGACCTTGCCTTCTTTCGCGCCCAAGGTTGGGACATTGATTTGCACGCCCATATTCGGCGCGGCGGTCGCGTGCTGGGAATCTGTGGCGGCTATCAAATGCTGGGTCAAGAAATCAGCGACCCGCTGGGTTTAGAGGGCACGCCATCCACAGTTCAGGGCTTAGGGTATCTGAACGTCAGCACGATTATGTCCGAGCAAAAGCGACTTTCGCTGACCTGTGCAACCTACCTGCTAACAGGAGACGCCGTTGAGGGGTATGAAATTCATCTAGGCCAGACCAGCGGACCTGACACGGCGCAGGCTTGGTTGTCGATTGATGGACGTCCTGAGGGCGCGGCAAGTGTGAGTGGCCAAGTCATGGGCTGTTATTTGCACGGGTTGTTCAGTTCCGACGCGTTTCGCGCCAACTTTATCGGGCAAACTGCGTCGAATGACCTGAATTTTTCCGCAGAAGTGGATGCCGTTCTTGACCGTCTTGCCGCCCATATGGAACAGCACATGGACCTCGATTTATTGCTGGAATTGGCTGCACCCATCCGGGTTTAATCAAGCTCGTTCGCGGCCAAAGCATGGTAAATTTCGCGGCGGACCAGTTTGCGCACGTTGCGTGTAATCCGTTCGCCCAATGGGCCCTGCAATTCTTGACGCACGATTTCAGACACCATATCGCGCAGCGCTTCTTCATCCAGAACTGCGCCAAGGTCTTCGGTTTCAAGCAAGGTTTCGGTGGCGTTTACTTCGATCTCTGCTTGCGCAGCACCAACAGCGTCTGCATGTGCTTTATGAAAGGCGGAAGCATCATCCTTAAAGTGCGCCGATTGCGACGCACTCTCTGGATCCGGCAAGACCTCGCTTTGTAAACATGAGCGGCGTTCATGGCTGTCTTCCCACGGCACAGACTGCCCTGGCCGGCCTGCATTCCCACCGACTTCGGCACCGTCTGGTTCAAAATCGCTATCGGAGTTGCTTATCAAGGCTTCTAAGGCTGCAATCTTGTCTTCGATGCTGCGTGGCTTATCTGGCTGAGGGGTCTCTTCGACAAAAGCTGCGTCGGGTGCGGGTGTAATGAGTGAAGTGTCATCATTGGCTTCGTCACTACCGTCGCCGATATATTCGTTCGGGGCTTCGTCATCCGCGTGATTCATGTCACTGTCGTGAACGTCGTCCAACTGGGGTGTTTCTTGACTTAACTCTGCCTCATCACTTTCAGACTGTATTGGCGTTTGATCTGCTTCGTCGGACTGGAAAGCTTCGTCTATTGTCAGAATCAATGCGTCTTCAACAGTTGCATTGCTTTCTTCTGTATGGCCGTCGTTGTCGCGATCCTCATCGCGGATGTCCTCATCGTGCTCGATTCGCAGAGCTGCAGTCAAAACCAAAGCAGCCACCGGAACAGGCTCAGATTCTGCAGAATCCTGATGGTCTTCTTCAAATATTTCAACGGGTTGCGGAGGTACATCCGACTTGAAAGCTATTTCGTCATCGCGACGGTCTGCGGAACGCGCTTCATCAGACACAAGGCGCCGGATTGAGGACAATACGTCCTCTATTTCAAGATTAGTCACCGGTTCAGACATACAAAATCCACTCTATTTATGAAAAATAGATATCCGAATATGCGGATTTTCACAACAGATAGAAAGAATTAGCAATAGTTTTGCATGTCGCTATGACAAAATTATTCAAGCACCCTAAAACTGGCTAGTTTTTGCCGAGCGCGCGCAACACACGATTGAGTTTGTCACCTTGCGCACTCTTCGCAGGCGCATCTTTCACCAATTTATAATATGCAGCTGGATCGTACTGCTGCACGGGCAAGTTTAAATGCTTGGCCGTCAAGAGCCCCATAGAGGCCAGCGCGGAATAAGCAGCGATGAACTCGTCAGTTTGCACACCGATCAATCCCGAGCGTGCATCAAGGAGTTCTTGCTCTGCGTTCAAGACGTCTAGCGTTGTGCGTGATCCAACATTTGCTTCTTCACGCACCCCGCGGAAGGCAACGGTTGCAGCCCTAATTTGGCGCTGACTTGCATCGCGAGACGCCGCAGAGACGCGTAATTGCGCAAAAGTGTTGCCCACGTTCTGTTGGATTTGATGCCGCGTGATATGCAGGCCAGACCGCGTTGCATCGCGACGTGCCATTGCTTGGCGGTGAAGTGCGCTTAAACGTCCGCCTTGGTAGATTGGAATATTGGCTTCGAGTGAAACAGAGCCAGTATTGGCATAGGTATTCGCGCCTAAATTTTGCGACCGGCCAAGCCCACCCTTTAGCTTGAGCGTTCCGCGCATTGCTGAATCCGCACGCATGACCCGCAGGTCCGCTGCAGATACATCATGTTGAATCGCGTGCATATCAGGGTGATTGTGCACAGCGATCGACTTTGCCTTTTCGACAGAGTTTGCCGTGTTAGGAAGGGACTTTGGTGCGCGTAGATTGCCCGGATTATGGCCAACGGACACGCGGTATTCTTCTCGTGCGCTGATCAGGCCACCCTCAGCAGCAGCCAGCGCGGACCGCGCCGCCGCAAGGCGTGCTTCTGCCAAGGCAACGTCAGTGCGCGTGATCTCACCCACTTCGAAACGATCCCGCGCCGCGCGGAGTTCTTGAGTAATCAAGCGCACATTGCTTTGACGCAAGGCGACTGTCTCTGTGGTGCGGCGCACGTTCATATAGGCCCGAACAGCGCGTAGCAGAACGGACTGCTCCAACGACAACAATCGTGCCCGCGTTGCCAACACATTCTCTTTGGCTTCTTCAATGGCGAACTTGCTTTGACCACCATCATAGATCGTTAGTTCTGCCGAAATTTGAACTGCTGCCGTGGATGTACTGCTGTCGGTAATCGCGATCCCCGTACGACGCAAATTGCGACCAAGGGACCCCGTAAAATTCACAATCGGACGCAGAGCAGCCGTCGCAATCGCCACATCTTCATCAGCGGCCCGCAACAATGCGCGGTTTTGCTCCAAAAGCCCCGAGTGGTTGAAGGCACCGATTAAGGCGTCAGAAAGCGTTTCCGCTTGAAGTGATTGAACGCTCAGAACCACAACGCCGAGTACGGCTGCCCAGCCCTTAGCTTGCGCTTTAAGTTTAGTCATTCTGACCCCCAAAATCCTGCCAAATGGCAGACAGTTCTCAAATTTTTAACTCACGCGGCTCTGCAGCTCACCGCGTGAGTGATACCTTAAAGCGCGAATTCACGCGCCGCCGAAAATCCTGGCAAGACCGGCGCACTTGCATTGAATGACAAACGCCAGTTCATGTGTCCGTCGATTTTACGACCAATGCGCATTTCACCAAGCGCACCGTTCATGAAGAGTGCCGCCATGCGCCCACCCTCTTTCAATTGCTCAACAATCGCAGCAGGTATATCTTCAACGCCGCCTTGAATCGCGATGACATCGTATGGGCCATGTTCAGCAACACCGTCCGTCAGCGCGCCGTTGTGCAAGATCACGTTGTCGACGCCGGCATCATTAAGCGTTGATTGCGCATCGCCAGCCATGGCTTCGTCTGCTTCAACCGCCACAACCGCCTGTGCAATATGTGCCATGACTGCAACAGAATACCCGTATCCAGAACCAATATCGAGAACGAGTTCGTCGTTTTGCAGATCCAAAGCGTCCAGCATTTTCGCCATCGTACGCGGCTCAAGCACGACGCGTCCGCGGCCCAACGTGATGTTTCCATCCATATACGCTGCTTCGCGACGATCACTGGGTACAAAGTTTTCACGATGAACCGACAGCATCGCATCGATTATAGGGAATTTGGTCACATCAGAGGGTCGTATTTGCGTATCGACCATCATTACGCGACGTGCATCAAAATCAGACATTGGCTAAACTCTCTAGTTCAGAATCTTTTCATCAGTCTTGCCACATTGAGCGCGCTGCCACAACGCCTCCTAAAGGATAGAAATAGCACCAATTCGCTCTTCTTGGGCCTTGCGGCAACAAAACAGATCAGTTATCGGAAATTCACCATTGGCTGGCGAGTTGGTAGAGTGATTATGCAGCGGATTGTAAACCCGTGTACACGAGTTCGATTCCGGTACCCGCCTTCACAACATCTTGTAGATGTTAACTAAAAAACACCACTCGAGACCACATCTAGTCACCAAAATTTCTGTACACAATTCGTTCACAAAATTTCGGTGTAGTTTTGTCGATTCCACTGCTATCGTTTGTGTGAACGAACGGGAGCAGTTTAACGATGAGTTATGGAGTTAATTCCATACAAATTCACAAGAAG
>NZ_JABBAM010000121.1 GCF_018607965.1 Planktotalea sp. | reverse complement strand
TTTATCAGGTTTGACGTACGGACCTTAACAAATGAATAAGACGAGAAAGGTAACCGCGTCTAATTCGTTTGCATCTTAAGTAATTCTATTTTGGCTGGCTTTTGCTTAGAAATCGGTCGGCGCACCACCCTCAGATTTACGACGTGCTACAAAGTCCGCCAACTCATCACGAATCGCGATGTCCATGGGCGGTTCTTCGAATTCTTCCATGATCTGCAAGAATATAGTGTGCGCGCGTTCTGGCGTCCAAACGGCCCCTGCCGCTTCCCAGCCTTCATAGTTCTTCCAGTCGCTTAAAAACGGCTGGTAAAACGCAGTCGTATAGCGGTCTTGCGTGTGCTGAATTCCAAAGAAATGCCCATCATTCCCGACAGATTTAATAGCATCCAAAGCAATGTCATCTGGCGTCGTCGCAAAGGTCGCAGGCTCCATATAACGTTGAATTTGTTGAATAACTTCGCAATCCATAATGAATTTTTCAGGCGACGCGATCAAGCCACCCTCAAGCCAACCCGCTGCATGATAAACCATGTTCGTGCCAGATTGCACCGACGCCCACAGGCTATTGGACGTCTCCCACATTGCTTGACCGTCGGGCACGTTCGCCGCGCACACACCGCTTGAGCGCATAGGCAAATCATAAAAACGCGCCATCTGACCCGTCATCTGCGTTGCGCGCATATATTCTGGTGTTCCGAACGCTGGTGCGCCGCTTTTCATGTCCACATTCGATGTGAATGTGCCGATTACACAAGGGCAACCAGGGTTGATGATCTGCGCCAAAACGACTGCGCACAGCGCTTCGGCCAAAGATTGCGCCACAGCGCCCGACATCGTGACAGGTGCCATTGCACCCGCCAAAGTGAACGGTGTCACCACAAGGCCCTGCCCACGCTTTGCCATGCGAATCCAACCATCCATCATTGGGAAGTCGTGCTTGAGGGGCGAGGTAGAATTGATATTCGTATACATGCGCGGCTGCGCATCGAATTCCTCGTGGGTATGGCCCCCTGCGATGCGCACCATTTCCATCACGTCTTCGACACGTTCTTTGCCAAGGCTATAAGCGTGCATCACTTTGTCTGTGATTGTCAGCTTGTCAAAAAGAACATCAAGGTGGCGCACAGAGGGGTGGATTTCCACAGGTTCAACGGGATAGCCGCCCGCAAAGTGGATACAATTGAAATACTGAGTTAATTTCAGCAAGTCCTGACAGGTTTTGCGTGTGCCCGGAACCTTTTTACCCAAGGACATATCCCAGTAGTTGGGAGGTGAGGATACGTTGCCGAACAAGATCTTATTACCGCCAATCGTGATCTTGCGATCAGGGTTGCGCGGTGTGATGTCGAACTGACTGGGGGCAAGTGCGATCTTTTCCATCACAAACTCGCGCCCCATCTTCACGATATCACCGTCGATATCACAGCCCCCGCATTTACGCAGAATTTCCAACGCTTCGGGGTTCAGGAAGGCGATGCCGATCTCTTCCAAAATGCGCATGGCACCATTATGGATCGCTTGAATACCGTCTTCATTCAAAGGCTCGGTCGGGCGATCAATGTTTTCGGGCAAACGCCAAGGGCTTTGCTCAATCGCGGCCGAACCACGCCGTGTTGCAGCACCTGCACGTCCACCACTGCGACGTCTGGGTTTGTTCGTCTCGGCCATGATGATCTCCCTAAAACTGCTTGCGATTAGGACCCATCAGAGCAAGGCAAGCCCCGCTTCGGGAGCCTAACCACGACACAACTTGTCGTTTTTGCTATTTGCGCGCAGACATTTGCACCAACCATTCAGGCAGTTGACTAATATCACTAAGAACCGCGTCTGCATGTGGGGCAAGTTCAGCCGCGCGTGCGACGCCTGTCAGCACACCTAGTGCCGCCATTCCCGCTGCGTGAGCCGCGATCAGATCGTGGGTGCTATCGCCCAACATAACCGTATGGAAAGGGTCTACATGCACGTGCGAACAAAACGCCAAAAGTGGTTCTGGATCGGGTTTAGCGCCAAAACCACTGTCACTACCACACACAAAATCAAAAAGATCGCGCACGCCCGACGTTTGCAGGTGCGCCTCTGCGACGGCTTCAACGTCATTGGTCATCACGCCCAGCTTGTAGCCCCGACTCTTTAACCCTTGCAAAAACGGCGCAAGCGCGATGACAGGCACCAAAGGTGCTTTTGCCGAACTTGCAGCCATTTCAAGTTCTAACGCATCAATATCTGTGCGTTTCAGAATGCGTGCAATCACCTGCGCAACCTCACGGTTCGAGCTGGCAATCACCATAGACGACGCCAAAAATCCAAGTGTTTTCAGATCAAACCCGAGTTCTGCAGCCAATTCACGCAAAACATTATCTTTACCACCGCAAAGCTGGGGTAGAAAATCAGCGGCCCACGCATCCCAAGTGGCGCGAAAATCAAAGAGTGTTCCGTCTTTGTCAAACAAGATCGCTTTGAAAGTGTCGCCAACACCGCTCATGTCCAATTCATTTCTGCGCCACCGGGCATGGATTGGCGTGCTTCATGTACGCGTTCATACGGGACCTGCAACGCATCACAGCACGAGATGACCCATTGATCATCCATCATCAGGAAATCTAGGACCGAGAGAAGAAATTCGGAGTCGCCAACGCGCAAACGAATATCCTCTTCGCTAGATCCGCTCGCCCCCAAAAAAGCTGGCAAAACATCTTCTTGGCCGACAATCCAGCCAAGCGCGTTGATTGAAAAGACCTCCGCGGCCTCTTTTGACAGTGCCATCGCGCTGCCCTCCCCAAAAATTCAAACGGCGCAAGACACCCTGCGCACCCATTACCATGGGTTAGCTTTCGCATGGCTTTCGTTTAAATTCCAGCGCGTTTTAGCGGTCTTTTTTACGCTTTCGCTTTTTGGGATCATCCAAGCGTTTCTGCAAACGATCTGCATAAGCCATGCGTTCGCTCAGACTCATTTGATCAATCTTTTCAATCGACAACGCGCGACCCACGCGCTGGAATTGGCCAGAGCGTTGGAACTGCGTGTCTATAATTCCTGCAGCCGCCTCTTTATCGAATGTATCGGCGCGCAGAACCCCGACAAAAGCCTCATAATCTGCCCTGTTTGCCGCTTGTGCATCGCGACGATCTGGCAAACGCGCACGCATTTCATCTCGCAAAGCTCGTTTCGTGGCATGATCAAACGCACCCACATAAGGTGCCGACACCTCACGCGTCCCCGGAGGGCCACCGCGCCCAGACGACGATGGCCCTTTGACCATCGCACCAACCACAGCGCCCACAACCAGCAGGTTCAGTGCCAAGGACACCCCCAACAAAATGCGAAACCGCTTTTTAGGCTTGGCTGGTTTTGCCACTGCGTCGTCAATTTTTGGATCGCTCATTGCGCCTATCCCTCGAACAAAGTGAAATCAAAGCCGTCGCCATATTCAAGCGCGCCAGACAATGCGGCGCTATCATCGCCTAAAATCATGCCAAACGGTGTAAGCAACGTCTGCGGCGGGCTGATCCCGATCCACAAGCCTGTCACTGCAGCAGTTGCTAGCCCCGCAAACGCAGGCCATCCACCAAGCGCATCGCTAAGACCCGCGAAGAACGTCGCAATCTGACCGCGTTTTCGCGGTGGCATCCGCATCACACCCAAGGGTGCGGGTTGCATCGTCTGCCCATCGTTCAGCACGCGTTGCATGAAGTCGGTTGACGGTTCAGGCGGCGTGCGACGGACCTCATCAAATAGCGCAGTCAGGTCATCATCAGTGCTCATCGCGCGTTTCCTTCAAAACCAAGGGCGGCTTTGCGCCCCTTTAATATCTGTGCCAATGCGCGTTTGCCACGCGACGTCAGGCTCTCTACCGCTTCGACAGAAATCTCCATCACCTCGGCGATCTCTGGATTGGGCAATTCATCTAAATGGCGCAAGACAACAGCCTGTCTTTGGCGCTCAGGTAATTCCATTAAGGCACTTTGCAACGCATCATGTCGCGCAATGTCTTGCATTGTGTCCGCCGCGCTCGGGCTTGGGTCAACGGGTTCATCAATCGCATCCAGCGTCGTTGTG
This sequence comes from Planktotalea sp., assembly GCF_018607965.1. Lineage (GTDB taxonomy): Bacteria > Pseudomonadota > Alphaproteobacteria > Rhodobacterales > Rhodobacteraceae > Planktotalea. The sequence continues at coordinate 1,225 of NZ_JABBAM010000121.1, read as the reverse complement.
CACGTTTTGCGCAATCGATCCGTACACAGGTTCGACGTCACGCGGTACAGCCATGTGGTCATCTTGGCCTCGCCTGTGCGCCACTCTGGTGCGATTTTCCAAAAGCGCATCATCGCCTCTTGCGCCACATCTTCCGCCTCGGCCGCGATCCCAAGCATCCTGTATGCCTGTCCATAGGCACGCGGTGCCAAACGCAGCGTCAACATTTGCGCAGCCGCTTGATCACCATTCGCATATAGCTGCAAAAGCGCGTCGTCACTTATGTCGCTGTTGTGATCCAAAGGCATCGTCATCCACGTCTGTGTAACATCAAATGTGTCGGGGTCGAGTGAGCGGTCGTGTGACCCGCCGCAAGCCAAACTCGCCGCGGGTCGTTAAGCGGGTCTTACTCGCCCTGCTTCTTACCTTTGTGCTTGCCACCGCGATGCTTTTTCATCGACGCGAACTCTTCCTCAGAAATCGTTCCGTTCTTATCCGCATCGACGCGTTCGAACATCTTATCCGTACGACCTTCTTTCTTGCCGCTGGACATCTCTTCAAAGCTGACCTTGCCATCCCCATTCGCATCGTGACGCTTGATCATCTTGGCCGCACGCTTTTCAGCACGCTTGTGACCTTCTTTGGTCATCTCTTCTGCACTCAAAGCACCATCACCGTCTGTATCGCGTGTGTCGAAACGTGCGCGTGCGTGGGCATCCAGCTCTGCGCGGGTCAACTCACCGTTGCTATCTGTATCTAACGTGCAGAAGGCTGAGCGTTCATGGCGCATTTTGCCTACCTTGCCTTCTGTGTCGCCTGATGCTGCTTGGGCTGCAAATCCTGTTGCAATGAACAAACCTGTAAGTGCAATCCGCGTTGTCATACGTGAAATCATTGTCATAATCCTACTCCAATAAATGGCCCCTTTATGGGCCGAAATGCACAGTCGTTTCTTGCCTGCTGTGGTAGGTCAAACGGGCCAACCCAAAACTTCCGTCGCAGTTTTTTCAAATTAATTTCGAAAAGACTTACGCGACATCCCGCCGCAAGGACCTTTTGCACACTAGGAAACCCAATCTTCACACTTCATGGTACACAAGTTGCATCGTAGTTGAGGTCGAGATCCATGGCAGCTGAAGTTGAGAACCAAGAAGAACGCGCGTTCTGGCCAGCGATACGTCGTGGTTGGCATCGTAAATGTCCGAATTGCGGAAGCGGCCCTGTTCTGCGCGGATATTTAAAAATG
>NZ_JABBAM010000148.1 GCF_018607965.1 Planktotalea sp. | reverse complement strand
CGATCTTCTTGTCGATATTCATGGGCTGGGTTCCTTTGTTAAAGTCCGGTTCGTTGTTCAGTTAATTCCATGGATCAAGGATGATCTTGGGCGCGGCAACTTTGCCTGCCCGTAAGTCTGCAAAGGCCGCCTGCCCCTCTGCCAGCGCACGCGTCTCTGTCCAATCAAGATCGCCAAGACGACCCTCAAAGATTGCAGCAGCCGTATCGCGAAAATCCTGCGGCGTATACGTGTAGGTCCCGATAAAAGTGATCTCTTGCAAGGTCATGCGGCGCACGTCCAGTCCACCATCGTCCTCACCCAAGCCAACATGCGCAATCACACCGCCAGCCTGCGCACTCGCGGATGCCGTCGCGCGGGTCGCCGCGTAGCCAACTGCGTCAATCACGATGGCAAATTCACCGCTCGCTTGCGCCACTGTGCTCTGTCCACAAACGTCACTCAAATACGCACGACGTGCCGCGTTGGGCTCTGCAATGGTCACGTCATCCGCGCCCATCGCTTTCAATGCCAAAGCAGCCGCCAAACCAATCGCGCCACCACCAATCACCAACGCATGTTTTTCCATGCTTGGATGCAGGGCCTCCAACGCAAGACGCACCGCATGCCAGCTCACTGCCAACGGCTCAGCCAGCGCCGCCTTGGCCAGCGGCACACTGTCAGGCACCGTCACCAGATTGCTATCAGGCATCGCAATATACTGCGCGAACGCACCCTCGCGTGGCATCATCGAAATAATCTGACGTTTCGGGCACAAGTTCTCACGACCCGCTTTGCACGCAGGACACGCCATACACGTCACCAGCGGGTTCACCGTCACGCGACGACCCTCCATGTTACCACCTACAATCACGCCTGCCGCTTCATGCCCAAGGATAAGCGGCGCAGGGCGTCGCGCATCATGTCCCAAGAATGCGTGCATGTCAGAGCCGCAAATCCCAACCGCTTCAACACGAATCAGATGTTCGCCAGCCGCAGGAACCGCGTCAGGGACATCCCTAAATCCAAGCGTCTTAACGCCGTCATAAACCAGTGCCTTCATTTCGCAGTAAACCCCCCATCGACCATCAAAACCTGCCCCGTCACATAGCTGGACGCGTCCGAGCACAAAAACAACAAAGGCCCGTCCATATCTTCCATCGTGCCATTGCGCCCTGCACAGGTCTGCGCCGCATTGCGCGCTGCACGTTCAGGATTACCAAACACAGCCGCCGTCAGTTCAGTCGGAAAAAACCCCGGTCCAATCGCATTGGCCGTGATCCCATCAACCGACCACGCCTCCGCCATGGCACGCGTCAATTGAGCGACGCCACCCTTACTTGCCCCGTACGCAATCCCACCCGGAAAGGCGCGCGTGGTCTGCAAGGATGCAAAATTCACAATCCGCCCCCAACCCTTGGCCTTCATCGCAGGCACCATCGCTTGGGATATAAAAAACGGCGCGGACAAGTTCAGCGCCAGCGTTTGATCCCAGCCCTCAGGCGTCACATCATCCGCCGCCTCACGCGTGTTCACGCCCGCCGCATGCACCACGATATCGGGCGCGCCGAAGGGCTCTGATATAGCAGAGATCAACGTATCCATGCCAGCACGATCCGCAACATCGCCGACAACGGTCGCACAACCCTCACCAATCTCGCGCGCAAGCGAATCCAGCGCATCCCGACGACGGGCAACACCCACCACATAGGCCCCAGCCGCCGCCAAGGTTATGGCCGCGCGCCGACCGATGCCAGAACTAGCACCCGTGATGCACGCAACGCGCCCTGTCAGGTCGAATAGATCGCGCGGATCAGACATCTTAGCCCTCAGCGCTTAGATCAAAGTTTTCACCGGGGAAGTATTTCGCAAGACGCACATCCGCAGCACGCGCATGGCCCTCCATCCCCTCAAGGCGTGAAATACGCGCTGTCGCTTCCGCAACCCGCTTGGATCCATCACGTGTCGTGCGCTGCCATGTGACAATCTTCATGTACTTGTGCACCGACAAACCACCTGTGTAGCTGGCCGCGCCAGACGTGGGCAGAACGTGGTTCGTGCCCGTCGCTTTGTCACCGTACGAAACCGTGGTCTCTTCGCCCAAGAACAAAGATCCGTAGCAGACCAAGTTATCAAGCCACCAATCCAGATCTTCCGCTTGAACCGTCAAATGCTCTGGCGCGTATTCATCTGAACACTTGGCCATATCAACACGGTCTTCGCAGATAATAACTTCTGCATAATCACGCCAAGCCGCAAACGCATTTTCGCGGTTCACCTCTGGTAGATCGTCGATCAAATCAGGCACCATCGCCATGACCCTCTCAGCCAGTTCGCGATCATCCGTGACCAACCAAACGGGTGAATTATATCCATGCTCTGCCTGCGAAACCAGGTCCGTCGCAACGATATGTGCGTCCGCTGTTTTATCCGCCAAAATCAAGCTGTCTGTTGGCCCCGCGATCATGTCGATGCCAACACGCCCAAACAGGATACGCTTGGCTTCGGCCACAAACTGGTTGCCCGGTCCTACAAGGATGTTGGCTTTGGGCAGACCGAACAAACCAAAGGTCATCGCCGCCACGCCCTGAACACCACCCATGGCCAGAATGTTATCAGCCCCACAGATATGCGCCGCGTAGATAATTGCAGGCGCAACACCCATACCGGGGCGCGGCGGGGAACAGGCCGTGATGCTGTGACAGCCCGCAACTTTCGCTGTTGTCACTGTCATAATCGCAGATGCGATGTGGCTGTAACGACCACCCGGGACATAGCAGCCCGCCGCATCCACTGGGATCGCCTTTTGACCCGCGATGAAACCTGGCTCTATCTCCATCTCGACATCCGTCAGCGTGGATTTCTGCACTTCTGCAAAACGACGCACGTTGTCGTGGGCAAAACGAATGTCTGCTTTCAGCTTTTCAGGAACCAGCACAATCGCTGCATCAATCTCGTCTTGGGTCAGCAACACGCTACCTTCATAGCGATCAAACTTCGCTGCATATTCCAGCGCCTTCGCGTCACCACCCTTTTCGATGTCATCGAGGATGGTCTTCACCGTTTCATGAACCTCGGACGCGCCAGTGCTAGAGGTTAGCGTAGCTTTCTTCAAATACTCACGGGTCATGGGCAGGGTCCTATTCAAAAAATAACAAGCGACAGCGCGCTGCGAATCTAGGGGCAATGTACTCATGTTCACTTGCAATGCAAGCGCTTACATTTACCTCTCGACCTGTTGTCGCACACGACAAGACTTGAACCCGCCTCATAACTTGTAAACATAGTTGGAAAAGCAAAATCAAAGGACACTCTAAAATGATCGAACGCATCGGAACCACCGCCCGCGCCTCCAAAATCGTCAAACACAATGGCGTCGCGTATCTGTCTGGCCAAGTCGCCGAAGGCGCGACAATCCAAGAGCAAACGACAGAATGTTTGCGCCGCGTAGACGCGCTTTTAACCGAAGCAGGATCATCCCGAGAAAAAATGCTGCGCGCCACGATCTGGCTGTCCGACATGAGCTACTTCGCAGGCTTGAACGAAGTGTGGAACGCTTGGGTTCCAGAAGGCCACGCCCCTGCACGCGCGTGCGGCGAAGCGAAATTGGCCCGCTCAGAGCTGCTCGTAGAAATCATTGTAGACGCAGCGTACGACTAAATCAACGTAGCAAATAATTAACCATCATTAACAAATGGTTAAGCGCGCTCACCCCTAGATCGCCGCAACGGTTTCGCCGCGAAACGTGATCTTTTGTAGATTTCGCATTCAGGGCAAGTTAGCCATAGATAAGAACGATCTGCGCACGCCGCACTTACGCAATGTTAGTCTAAAGAAGGAAAATACCATGAGAACTCGTGCTGCTGTGGCTGTTGCCGCCGGAAAACCGCTTGAAGTAATGGAAGTGAACCTAGACGGCCCGCGCGCTGGCGAGGTTCTGATCGAGATCAAAGCGACTGGCCTGTGTCACACCGACGAATTCACCCGTTCTGGCGACGACCCCGAAGGTATCTTCCCCGCGATCCTAGGCCATGAGGGTGCAGGCATTGTTCTTGAAATTGGTGAAGGTGTGACATCTCTAGAAGTCGGTGATCACGTAATCCCGCTCTACACACCAGAGTGCCGCGAATGCGAGTACTGTTTGAACCCGAAAACGAACCTGTGCCAGAAGATCCGCTCGACCCAAGGCGCTGGTCTTTTGCCAGATGGCTCCACACGTTTTTCCATGCTCGATGGCACACCGATCCATCACTACATGGGTTGCTCAACCTTCGCGAACCACACCGTTGTGCCAGAGATTGCTTTGGCGAAAGTCCGCAAAGACGCGCCGTTCGATAAGATTTGCTACATCGGTTGTGGCGTCACAACGGGCATCGGTGCCGTGATCAACACAGCCAAAGTTGAGATCGGATCGACCGCGATTGTCTTTGGTCTCGGTGGCATTGGCTTGAACGTCATCCAAGGCCTGCGCCTTGCGGGTGCAGATCAGATCGTTGGCGTTGATCTGAACGACGACAAAGAAAAGATGAGCCGCCATTTTGGCATGACCGACTTCGTGAACCCCTCCAAAGTAGACGGCGATCTGGTCGCGCATCTGGTTGAGTTAACTGGCGGCGGCGCAGACTATACGTTCGACGCAACTGGCAACGTCAGCGTCATGCGCACAGCCCTTGAAGCGGCGCACAAAGGCTGGGGCGAAAGCATTATCATCGGCGTGGCCCCAGCGGGTGCAGAGATTTCCACTCGTCCCTTCCAACTGGTCACGGGCCGTTCTTGGCGCGGCACTGCATTCGGCGGCGCATCCGGTCGCACAGACGTTCCAAAAATCGTCGATTGGTATATGGACGGCAAGATCGAGATCGACCCAATGATCACCCACAAACTGACCTTGGACGAGATCAACCACGGTTTCGATCTGATGCACGAGGGCGAATCAATCCGCGCAGTCGTGGAATTCTAAAAACCGGAAAGAAAGGCTGTCACATGACTTTGTCCGTGTGACAGCCAGCGCTCAAAATCAATGGGCACAGCAAACCTCCTTCCTCAATAGACCGGCATATTCAACGGTCCGATCAGCCTTTGCTTTGTCGTCGTAAGTGTTCAGCTTGGTCTGCTTCCATTCATCGAAGACTTTCCTATAGGTTCGACCGTCAAGGTTCCCGCCACTCTTCAAATGGAATGCTATTTCTTCGTGAGTCTTGAACGCTTCTGATACTGCTTGGGATCGATCTTTGGTTCTCAATGACCGAACTCGAAACTTATAGTTTCCGTCACTCTCCAAGACTTTTAGTCGAACGTAGTAATTCGATGCTTCGTCTCGTTTGTAGATGACGACTTGTCC
>NZ_JABBAM010000170.1 GCF_018607965.1 Planktotalea sp. | reverse complement strand
CACCATTGGCGACCCGGATCATCTGTTCGACCAAATCAACGCCCGTGATCAGCTCGGTCACAGGGTGTTCCACCTGCAAACGTGTGTTCATTTCCAAGAAGAAAAAATTCTTTTTCCCGTCCACGATAAATTCAACCGTCCCCGCAGAGGCATAACCAACCGCTTGGGCCAATGCGACCGCCTGTTCACCCATCGCTTTGCGCGTTGCTTCGTCAAGGAAGGGGCTAGGAGCCTCTTCGACAACCTTTTGCTGACGACGCTGGATAGAGCACTCGCGCTCGCCCAGATAGATGCCGTTACCATGGCTGTCGCAGAGCACTTGAATTTCAATGTGGCGCGGCTGCGTGATGAACTTTTCGATGAAGATACGATCATCCCCAAAAGAGTTCGCCGCTTCGTTCTTGGAACTTTGGAAACCTTCGCGCGCCTCAGCATCATTCCACGCGATACGCATGCCCTTACCACCGCCGCCTGCAGAGGCTTTGATCATAACAGGATAACCGACTTGATTGGAAATCTTGACCGCATCATCCGCGTCCTCGATCAAGCCCATATAGCCCGGAACGGTCGAAACATTCGCTTCCTGAGCGATCTTCTTGGATGTAATCTTGTCGCCCATGCTTTCAATTGCACCCACAGGTGGGCCAACGAATGCGACACCAGCCGCATCAAGCGCTTCGGCAAATTTAGAATTCTCAGATAGGAATCCATAGCCCGGATGCACGGCCTGCGCCCCACTGGCCTTAACCGCCTCCATGACCTTGTCGATCACAATGTAGGATTGGTTCGCAGGGGGCGGTCCGATATGGATTGCCTCGTCCGCCATCTTAACATGCAACGCATTTCTGTCGGCATCCGAATAGATGGCAACCGTTGTGATGCCCATCTTCTTGGCGGTCTTAATCACGCGGCACGCAATCTCGCCACGGTTGGCAATCAGGATCTTTTGGAACATTTGGACGTCCTTTTCGGTCTACCTAGAAACGCAAAACGCCGCCCTGCCCGGATGGGACAAAGCGACGCTTGCTGTGTGGAAAGTTTGCACCGCCAAAGGACCATGCAAAGAATGTGTTGGTTTATTGGGCGATAATTGCACCAGCAGTCGCACCAACGATGCCACCTGCGATGATTTGGGCTTGATTACCACCTGCAATTGCTGTCGCCGCTGCACCAAGTACCGCGCCGCCTGCAACACCCTGTGTCTGTTGAGAAGGTTGTGATACGCAGCCGGCAATTGAAGCGGACAGAGCAAATATAGCGATGAATTTAGTTGCTTTTGACATAATAAATCTCTTTCAAAGTTACGTTTGGCGAGCGCACCCAAGAAAAAAGGCGGCAGCGAGCGTGCGTTAACACAGGACTGCCACCGAGGGGAAGGGTTACGGAAAGTTGCGCAATGAAACGCCGTGGTTTCAAGGTGCAACTTCACATGCTGAAAGGTGCGCGCAATGCGCTTGTTGGAAAAGTGATTTGATGTGCTTGCAAGGAAACAGGCTATTTTTTGCCGAACTATCGATGCGCCAAGCGACTTCATGCCGATCATCCCCAATCCGTCGCATCAGGGAAAGCCATCGCCGCAGCCCTTGGATCTAGGGTCAACATGGCTTCGTAATTGGCAGCATCAAACGGATCATCATACGGAACGACTTCGCGCCCGAACAACCAGCTTAGTCGTCCCGCGTCCAAGTTGCCGCGCTCAAAAGGTTGATCGCCGAAATTTTCCCAGAGCGCTGCAACAAAGGCCACATCCGCGCGTCTGTCCGCAGGTTTGCGATCAGAATGACGTTCACGACGTTCAAGTGGCGTCGCCCCCTTGGGGTTCGCGCGTCGCAATGTAAATTGGAAATCTGTTCCGGGAAGGCGACCAGGAAAGCCGCGGTGCTTAAGCATATAGGCTAGTGCCATGACGCACCTCCCGTTAGGTGCGTTTGGATTGGGGTCGAGGCAGGCGCGAACGCCTGCCTCGTAGCTAAGTTACTTGTACTTACCTGTGTATACTGGCTCCATTGAGATCGGCGCGGGATCAACCACAACGAACTCTTCAACCGGTGCTTTTTTTGCGCAAGCGGATGCTGCGAATGCAACACCGAGTACGGCAACCAATTTGATTGTCTTAGACATATCTGTTTCCTGTCACTTTTACGAACCAGATCTACGGGAAAATCCCGTACCCCTGTCCCTTTTGAGGTGTAGGTCACTTGGGTGATACTGTTGACCAAACTATGCGAGCCTGTCGCAAAAAGATATCCACAGGGATGCTTAGAACCGCGTTGTGACTCAGCAGCCTCAATACCCCTATCGGATGAGCTTTGCCTCGCAAAATATTGTGGTTTCATTAAAACATCTCCAACATGCAGGTGTCATTCTCGACGCTAAACGCCTCAAAAACATGTTCAACATCCGAATTCATGACGCCAAAATCAACTCTCTCGGACGAAAGCGAGATTACGATCTGGGTGTTTTCCAGTCCATTATTGCGGATAGTCTTCAATCCAAGTTCGCCGCAAAGCATCTCTAAATCTAGGGTGATATCCTCAAAGCTGGGCCGTTTTAGCGGGTGAGCAAGATCCGGCGCAACGAAACGCAGACGCACCGCTCCGGTCTCTTCATCAACGAGCTGTTCGAAGAATTCGATGACTTGGCCAGACGGCACAGTGATCGGCATTTGCGCAAAAGCTGCACTGCCAATGACGCTTATCACAACGAACACTTTGGATAGAAAAGCAATCTTCATATCAATGTCCCCCGCCAGCGCAGGCAATCCAGCGACGTCGCTTCGAGCTGTCATTCAAAAGCGCTTCAATCTGTTCTTCCAACGCGCGTGACACCGGTTGTATTGCGCGCCCCCCCGCGGTCACGTTCAATATTCCATCCGCCTGTTCAATCTGAACGACGGGCGAAAACCCACGCACCGTTTGCAAGCAACGCCATAGGTCTTGTCGGATTTGGTGCGCCAGACGTGTCTTGCTGACCATAGGAAACTGCGCAAACGCGGCCACATCAAAGCGCGCAGGCAAATGGCGCGCAAGTGTCATGCGCGTCGCCTCACGTTGGATATGCCAATTCTTCTGCGTCACGTAATTATCGCCTTTTCGCGAGAAACCATTTTCAATTATTGATGGCCGGACGGCCCCTAAATCAAAGCGGAATGTTGTCGTGCTTTTTCCACGGGTTCTTCACTTGCTTACCGCGCAAGGATGCAAATGCGCGGCTCACGCGTTTGCGCGTGCTTTGCGGTTGTATCACCTCGTCGATAAAGCCACGCTCTGCGGCCACGAAAGGATTGGCAAAGCGCGATTCATAATCTGCAGCATGCTGCGCGATTTTATCTGCATCACCCGAATCGGCGCGGTGGATAATCTCTGTCGCACCTTTTGCGCCCATCACAGCAATTTCCGCTGTTGGCCATGCGTAGTTGAAATCACCACGCAAATGCTTGGACGCCATAACGTCATATGCTCCACCATAGGCTTTGCGCGTGATGACCGTGACCTTTGGAACCGTCGCTTCGCCATATGCAAACAACAGCTTCGCACCATGCTTGATAACGCCGCCATATTCTTGGGATGTGCCGGGCAAAAAGCCAGGAACATCGACCAACGTCAGGATTGGAATTTCAAACGCATCACAAAAGCGCACAAAACGCGCGGCCTTGCGCGAGCTGTCGATATCAAGGCAACCCGCCAAAATCATCGGTTGGTTTGCAACAACGCCAACCGTCTGACCTTCAAGACGAATGAAGCCCGTCAGAATATTCTTGGCAAAATCTTCCTGAATTTCATAAAAATCCGCTTCATCCGCGATTTTATGGATCAACTCTTTCATATCGTAGGGCGAGTTGGCGTTTTCCGGGATAAGTGTATCAAGCGACGTTTCAATGCGACCGGGTTCATCAAAGAACGGACGCACAGGTGGCTTTTCGCGATTGTTCAATGGCAAGAAATCCACGAGGCGGCGCACTTCTGCCAACGCCTCCACATCATTCTCGAACGCGCCATCCGCAACAGAGGATTTCTTGGTGTGGGTTGATGCACCACCTAGTTCTTCTGCTGTGACCAATTCGTTCGTGACCGTTTTCACGACGTCAGGGCCAGTAACGAACATGTAGGACGTGTCTTTGACCATAAAGATAAAGTCGGTTATCGCCGGGGAATAAACTGCACCACCCGCACACGGCCCCATGATCACGCTGATCTGTGGAACAACACCAGAGGCAAGAATATTGCGCTGGAAAATCTCGGCGTAGCCTGCCAGCGCGTCAACACCCTCTTGAATGCGCGCGCCGCCTGAATCGTTCAAGCCAATCAAAGGCGCGCCATTCTGGATCGCCATATCTTGGATTTTGCAGATCTTTTGTGCGTGGGTTGCGGATACGGATCCGCCTAAAACTGTAAAGTCCTGCGAAAAAACATAGATCATGCGGCCATTGATCGTGCCCCAGCCCGTAACAACACCGTCGCCCGCAGGGCGCTGGTCTTCCATGCCAAAATCGGTGCAGCGATGTGCAACGAACATGTCGAATTCTTCGAAACTATCCTCATCAACGAGCAACTCGATCCGTTCACGCGCCGTTAGTTTGCCTTTGGCGTGCTGACTGTCGATGCGCTTTTGCCCACCACCCAAACGTGCAGCGGCGCGGCGGTCGGAGAGTTCTTCCAGAATATCTTTCATCGCATGTTCCTTCTGTGCATCTCATCACCGCTAAATCCGCACGGCAGAGCGCTCTTGATCCCGTAGGCATTCACGTGCTGCGATAGCCTGTGGAGATGTAGAAAAAAAGAGAAAATCCGCATATTTGCAAACTCATGACCCGGCCGGCTCTGCTAATAGCAAATTTGCTAACTTACCACGCCGCAAAGTCGCGCACGCGCCCCCTGTCATATTTAAAAAACGCGCGCTACACCTAAGCTATGAGCAAAACCTATACTTCGCGGTTTTTAGATAAAACCACCCCACCCCACATCATCACGCTGATCGCGCTCGCGGGTCTTTCGGCCCTATCGATGAGCATTTTTCTACCATCGTTACCCAATATGGCCGCCCACTTCAAAACCGACTACTGGGTTTTGCAAATGTCAGTCGCTGCGTATTTTGCAATGAACGCTATTTTGCAAATCATCATCGGTCCAATTTCCGACAATCTTGGACGTCGACCAGTGATCTTGTGGGGTCTCGCGCTTTTCACGCTTGCTTCAATCGGCTGCATCTACGCACCGAACGCGACGATTTTCCTGCTGTTTCGCATGTGCCAAGCGATCATCGTGACAGCGATGGTGCTTAGTCGCGCAATCATCCGCGATATGATCCCCGCCGAACAAGCCGCATCAATGATCGGTTATGTGACCATGGGCATGGCGGTCGTTCCGATGATCGGCCCGATGATTGGTGGCGTGCTCGATGAAACCTTTGGCTGGCAGTCAAGTTTCTGGCTCATGGCCATTTTTGGGGCAGTGTTGTTCTGGGTCTGCTTGCGCGATCAAGGCGAAACCAAGCGTGCCACGGGCGAAACATTACGCCAGCAGTTCGGCCACTATCCAGAACTCTTTTCATCTCAACGCTTCTGGGGCTATTCGCTCGCATCTGGTCTGACTTCTGGCGCATTCTTCGCTTATCTTGGCGGCGCACCCTACGTGGGCACCGAGATTTTTGATCTGTCCCCATCAGTGCTAGGCTTTTATTTCGGCGCACCTGCGCTTGGGTATTTCTTGGGGAACTTTGTATCGGGGCGCTATTCAATACGCATCGGCATAAACAACATGGTTCTATACGGCGCAATCGTTGCCACAGTTGCTACCGGCCTATCTTTGCTGATTTTCGGTTTTGGCTTTGGAACGCCCGCCAGCTTTTTTGGCTTTATGACGCTGGTCGGCATCGGCAATGGCATGACGATCCCTAATGCGACTTCAGGGATGCTATCCGTGCGCCCCCACATCGCGGGAACCGCATCTGGCCTTGGAGGCGCATTGATGATTGGCTTTGGCGCTATTCTATCAGCCCTCGCAGGTCTGGTTCTTGCGGATGGCGACAGCGCGATGCCTGTGCTTTGGTTGATGGTCGCCAGTACCGCAGGCGGCCTTGTCGCCGCCCTGTGGGTCATTCGACGCGCAAAAGTCATCGGTGCGTAAGACTTGCTGTTGCCGCTTTGCAAAGCTACCATAACGATACTGCAAAATTGCAAATAGGTGCGCGATGGCCCTTCAGAAAATCTACGCTGGCTCCAAACTGCGTGAATTACGCGGCCAAGTTGGGCTAACCCAGAAAGACTTCGCAGCCAAACTTGGCGTATCGCTTCCCTATCTCAACCAGATGGAAAACAATAAGCGCCCGCTGTCGACCACCGTTGTCTTGGCCCTCGCGCAAGAATTCGGCTTTGATGTAACCGAACTCAGCTCTGGCGACTCTGAACGCCTTGTCACAGATATGCGCGAAGCGTTGGCCGACCCTGTCCTAGACGCCGTAGACCCACCGCTTGCAGACTTACGCCTAACCGCGTCTAACGCGCCCGCACTTGCCCGTGCCTTCCTTGAATTGCACCGCGCATACCGCCAAACCCACGAACGCCTCGCCTCCTTGGACGAAGCGCTCGGGCGCGACGATGGCCAGCTACAACCCAGTCCTTGGGAAGACGTGCGCGACTTTTTTCATTATTGCGACAACTACATCGATGCGATGGATCGTGCGGCCGAGCATTTCGCAGCAACAGGCCCCGCAGGCGCAACCGCCCGCGAACGCGCAAGCGCAAGCTTTCGCCACCACGGTATTGAAATGCGTCTTGAACCCGTTGATGTATTGCGCAGCTTTGATCCAGAAACGCGTAAACTAACGATCTCTGCGCACGCAGCTCCTGCTACTCAAACATTTCAAATGCTCTTGCAACTGGCCTTGATCACCCAAGATGCCTTGCTCGAAGCCACACTTGACCTTGCCCGTTTCCAAACAACAGAGGCCCGCGCCATCGCCAAAATCGGCCTCGCCAATTACTATGCAGGCGCAGCCCTGATGCCCTATGGTCCGTTTCTTGTCGCCGCGCGCGAGACGCGCCACGATCTTGAACGTCTCGCTATTCAGTTCGGCGCATCCATTGAACAGGTCGCGCACCGCCTTTCGACTTTGCAAAGATCCGGCGCAAAGGGCGTCCCCTTCTTCTTTGTACGTGTTGATCAAGCAGGATCCATCACCAAACGCCACAGCGCGACACGCCTACAATTCGCGCGCTTCGGCGGCGCATGTCCCTTGTGGAACGTCCACCGTGCGTTTGAGACACCGGGCCGTTTTGTACGCCAGCTTGCGGAAACACCTGACGGCGTACGCTACATTTCGCTCGCGCGGGATGTGCTCAAATCAGGAGGCTCTTTTGGCGCTCCCGTGCGCCGTTTCGCAATCGCGCTCGGCTGCGAAGTCACGCATGCCAGTCAGCTGGTCTATGCAGATAGCCTCGACATTTCCAACGCATCCGCATATGAACCTATCGGGATTTCGTGCCGTATTTGCGAGCGCACGAACTGCCATCAACGCTCAGTTCCTCCTTTAGAACGACGCCTGCGCGTAGACAACAATAGGCGCGGCGTCCTGCCCTACGAGGTCGGTTAATGCGTTACTTTCTAATCTTCGCACTGCTTTTGGTACCAATCGCAGCGCATGCTGGCCTCCTCGATCTACTGCCTCTCAAGCGGATCGAGCGAAAAATGCTCTACCCCCCTCTCCCCTACCGAGATCGCCCCTGCGGCCGTCGGCTTGCCCAACACCCAAGTGATCTTGCGGCCCATCGATGCGGGTCAATTCGTGGTTTGGTCGATCCCCGCCAAAGGGCGCGCCAAAGCGAGTGTCCTTTATTTCCACGGGAATGCAGGCAACCTTGCAAATCGCGCCCCGCGTTTTATTCTGCTGCAGGATCAAGGTTTCAACGTGGTCGCGATGTCATATCGCGGATCTTCGGGCAGCAGCGGCGTCCCGTCTGAAGACGCCATCACAAAAGACGCGCTTGCGCTGTTCAACACTATTGAAAACAGCCGCCCCAACGCGACATCTAAAAACCTCATCCTTTAAGGCGAAAGTCTAGGGAGTGCCGTTGCCATTTTGGTGCTTCATGCGCTGCCACCCGCAATGCGCCCTGCGGGTGTCATACTTGAGGCACCTTTTACATCGACACCCGCAATGGCCCGCGCAATGATGGAGATTCCAGACAATTTGATCGCACGTATTCAGGATCGTTCGGACAGCTTATCGCGCGCAAATGCGCTGACAATTCCGACGCTTATCATCCACGGCGCGCAAGATGAGGTCACCCCCCAAGCAATGGGTCGCGCAATTTTCGACGCAGCACCCGCGAGCGATAAGGACTTCATTTCAGTGCGCGGTGCATCCCACAGCGAAACATGGCGCAGTGACACTATGCCAAAAATTTGGAGCTTTATTCTCACTTATGGTGGTTAGCGAAGACCTAACGACGCGCCTTGCGCCACCCAGCACGACGGGCCTCAACTTGTGAACAGAACCAGCGCTCACCTTTGGCAGGATTAATACCAGTGCGCTCATAATCACGCTGTCCCGCAACATGATAAATCCGCCCGTTCTTGGTGATGTTTCCTTTGATCCCATAATCACGGCTTGGCGGAATACGACCCTTGGCGCGCGTCGCGCGGTACTGCGCAGGCTTTTGCACACGCGATGCATGCAATCCCTGATCATTCACTGCAGCGCCCTTCTCATCCAGATCATAGGCCATCGAATATTTGCGATAGGCAAACGCCAAACCTTGTGACACCAATTGCTGCCCAACATCGCGACCCGCAACCTCACAACGTGCAACAACCCGATCATAGCGATCGCGATCCACCTCTCGGCAGGTCGTACTCTTGCCATCATACAAGACCGCGACCCGCGATGTGACCCACGCCCCGCAGGCCCACGCCGCGCCCTGCTCAGTCTCACAAGTCTGCTTGCTTTCTGGCGCATCAATTCCGTGCACGCGAACACGCACCCCCGCTACATCAAACGTATCGCCATCAATCACACGAACGCGTCCTGCGACATCAGCCGCGACGCTACTTGAGAGAAAGATCAAAAGGAAACAAAATCTTAACATACCAAAAGATATGCCTGCAGGTCTCTACCCACTTCAATACAATTCGTTAACCGAAGTTAAAAAAGCGTAAACGCCCCATTCCTCTCTCCAAAAATATCCCGGGGAGCGCGAGGGGCTGGCCCCTCGCTCGAACGCTCGCAGTCATCTTAACGTTGCGATGTCTCCCAATCCGGATGCACCCATGGCCGGTCATTGCTTTTCGCCAACATATCGCGCCCTAAAATATGATCCGCTGCCTTCTCACCAACCATGATCGACGGCCCATTCAAATTCCCGTTCGTGATGCGCGGAAAGATTGAACTGTCCGCAACGCGCAATCCATCAACGCCAATCAGACGGCACTCAGGATCCACAACAGCCATGGGATCATCTGCGCGGCCCATCTTGCACGTCCCGCATGGATGATAAGCGCTTTCCGCGTGTTCAGCGATAAAGGCATCAAGGTCCTCGTCACTTTGAACCGCCGCACCGGGTTGAATTTCATGCTTTACGAACGGCTTGAACGCATCTTGCGCAAACACTTCGCGGGTGAGACGGATGCAGGTGCGGAAGTCCTCCCAATCTTTGGGCTGGCTCATATAATTAAACACAATTTTCGGTGCATCTGCTGGATCAGCGCTGGCCAATGAAACCGACCCGCGCGAGGGACTGCGCATTGGGCCTACATGCGCTTGGAACCCATGTCCTTCCGCTGCAGCCTGACCATCATAACGCACAGCAATCGGGAGAAAGTGATACTGGATATCAGGATATTCAACGCCCACTTTTGTGCGCACAAATGCCGCGCTTTCAAATTGGTTAGACGTGCCAAGACCTGTTTTTGTGAACAACCACTGCGCGCCGATCCAAGCCTTGGAGAAAAGGTTCCAGTGCTTATACAGCGTGATCGGTTTCGAGGACGCCATCTGGATATATAGTTCTAAATGGTCTTGCAGATTTTGCCCCACGCCTGGGCGATCTGCGACTATGTTAATCCCATGCTGTGCCAAATGTGCGGCGGGGCCAATACCTGACAACATCAACAATTTGGGTGAGTTGATCGAACTTGCAGCTAGGATGACTTCGCGCGTTGCCTTGATCACGTCACCACCAGAAACAGCCACGCCGACGGCGCGACCGTCCTCAATTACGATACGTTCGGCCAAAGCACTTACAACAGTGCATTTTCCCGTCTTTTGAGCAGGACGCAAATACGCGTTTGCCGCCGACCAACGACGCCCTTTGTAGACGGTCTGCTCCATCGGGCCAAAGCCCTCTTGCTTTTCGCCGTTGTAATCGTCGGTGGTTTCATAGCCTGCCTGACGTCCTGCATCGACGAACGCTTTGAACAGCGGATTGTTGCGTTTGCCACGCGTCACGTGCAAAGGCCCCTTGCGACCCCGCCACGTTTTATCGCCGCCATGCCCACCACTGCGCCAATTTTCCATGCGTTTGTAATAGGGAAGCACGTCTGCGTAGGACCAGCCCTCTGCACCACTTTCGGCCCAATGATCGAAGTCCTTCGCATGACCGCGAACATAAACCATACCGTTTATCGAAGACGACCCACCGATCACTTTGCCACGCGGACAAGCCAAGCGACGGTTGTTCAAATGCGGCTCTGGTTCAGAACTGTAGCCCCAATCATAGCGCGACATATTCATCGGATAACTTAGTGCCGCGGGCATCTGAATGAATGGCCCCGCGTCCGTGCCACCAAATTCGATGACGATAACCGAATGGCCTGCGTCCGTCAGGCGATACACCATCGCACATCCCGCTGAGCCAGCCCCAATTATCACATAGTCAGCTTGCATTTAAACACCCCAAGAAGAGCGACAGGAACGCGCCCAAATGAACCACCATAATCGCGCGGTCCTTCCACATGAAGCCAACAGCGAACCACAGATGATCCCCACAAAAAACGCGAAAATATTCCAAGGCACGATGTTGAGGCCCGTCAAGCCGTAGCCGATAAGCTGAATAACAGTCGCGATCCATTTGATGACATCAACGCGTTGCATTCCAAGTGCTGGTTCAGAAGGGAGCATCGACAGCCCCCATACGCACATAGACGGACTTCATCTGGCTGTAGTGATTGATCGCAGCTTTTGAATTTTCCCGACCCACGCCAGATTGTTTGGAGCCGCCAAAAGGCGCTTCAACAGGCGCATCGTTATACGAGTTGATAAAGCATGAGCCTGCTTCGAGTTGCGCGATGACACGGTGGCCGCGTGTAAGATCGGCGGTGAACACGCCTGCGGAAAGGCCAAATTCAGTGTCATTGGCGCGCGTGATCGCATCCTCTTCGGTTTCAAAATCAAGAACGGCCATGACGGGTCCAAAGATTTCTTCGCGCGCGATAATCATGTCATCTTTCACGTCGGCAAAGACAGTTGGTTCAAGGTAATACCCTTCGCGATCCAGCCGTCCACCACCGCACACAAGGCGCGCGCCCTCGGCTTTGCCTTTTTCGATGTAGCTTTGCACGATGTTCATTTGGCGCTCCGATACCATCGGGCCAAAGTTCGTGGCCTCGTCCATGGAATCGCCCATGACAACGGTCTGCAGGCGTTCATGGAGACGTTTCAAGAAGGCCTCTTTGATGCCCTTTTGCACGAACACGCGAGTACCATTGGAACAGACTTGGCCCGAGCTGTAGAAGTTCGCGAGGATCGCCCCACCGACAGCGTCCTCAAGACTAGCATCATCAAAAATGATCAGTGGAGACTTTCCGCCAAGCTCCATTGTAACGTGTTTGATGCCTGCCGCGGCCGCCGCGTAAACTTTGCGACCTGTGGGGACAGAGCCCGTTAGCGATACTTTGTCGACACGTGGATCCGTGACAAGCGGCGCGCCAACTGCGCCTGTGCCTTGGATCACATTGTAAAGACCCGCTGGCAGGCCCGCCTCGTGCAAAATTTCCGCAACCTTGAGCGCACAGAGCGGTGTTGTCTCGGATGGTTTGAAGATCATTGCGTTGCCGCATGCCAGCGCTGGTGCACCCTTCCAGCAAGCGATCTGCGTCGGATAGTTCCAAGCGCCGATGCCAACGCACAGGCCAAGGGCTTCGCGGCGTGTGTAGACCCAGTCTTCGCCAAGCTGGATGTGTTCGCCTGTGAGTGAGCCCGCGAGGCCACCGAAATATTCAAGCGCATCCGCGCCGGAAGTCGCGTCCACGTAGAGCGTTTCGGACATGGGTTTGCCTGTGTCGTAGGTTTCGAGCACGGACAGGTCGTGATTGCGTTCGCGGATCATATCGGCAGCGCGGCGCAAGATGCGGCCACGTTCTGTACCAGACATCGCGGCCCATGCTTTTTGCGCAACTTTCGCGGTTGTGATCGCTTGCTCGATGATCGCGGGTGTTGCTTCGTGCACGACCGCGATTTGTTCGCCCGTCACGGGATAAATCACAGGGATTTCTGCGCCTGCGGTATCTTCGGCGTACTGACCGTTGATGAAATGGCTGGCGGTGGGCTGTGTAGGATAGGGCATGTTTGCCTCCGGCGGGGATATTTGGGGAAAGGGGAAGGGTTTATTCGCCTCTTGGGAAGCGTTGGTTTTCTTCTAAGACATTGAGGTCCATGTGATTTCGCATGTAGCGTTCGGATGCTTTTTGCAGGGGTTGGTAGTCCCATGGGAAGTAATCACCGTTGCGCAGGGCCTCGTAGACGACCCAGCGGCGGGCTTGGGAACGGCGGACCTCTGCGTCGAAGCGTTCCAAGTCCCAGCGTTTTTCAGATTTAGCACGCAGGGTTTGTAGCGTGCCTTGGTGATCTGGGTGGTCCACAAGGTCGTTGAGTTCATGCGGGTCTGCGTCCAAATCAAAGAGTTGATCGGGGTCGAGCGAGCAGCGAATGTGTTTCCATTTGCCATAGCGCAGACAGACCAGCGGTGAATAGCTGGCCTCTGCTGCATATTCCATTGCCACGGGTGCAGTGCGTTCAACGCCTTGGCCCATAGGAACCAGCGACATGCCTTCGGTCCATGGCATGACCTCTTCCATGCTGACGCCAGCCAGATCGCAAAGCGTTGGGCAGACATCGATATTGCTGACGGGGCTCTCGATCAGACCCGGTTCCATATTAGGTGAACAGATCATCAAAGGCACGCGCGCGGAGCCCTCGTAGAAGGACATCTTGAACCAAAGACCACGCTCGCCCAGCATATCGCCATGATCCGCAACGAAGAGGATGATCGCCTCTTGGCGTGTTGCTTCTAGCGCCTCCATCACCTCGCCAACTTTGTCATCGAGGTAAGAAATATTGGCGAAATATGCGCGGCGGGACCGTTTTATATCGTCATCCGAGATGTTGAAATTGTCGCGATCATTGGCATCTAAGATACGCTTGGAATGGACGTCTTGCTCATTATAAGGGATCGGTCCGACCTCTGGCATCAAATGCGTACAATCCTCGTACAGATCCCAGTATTTCTTGCGCGCCACATAGGGGTCATGGGGATGCGTGAAGCTGACGGTCAAACACCACGGGCGCGTGTCTTTGCCACGCGCATAGTCATATACTTTCCGAGTCGCATGATAGGCGACCTCGTCATCGTACTCCATCTGATTGGTGATTTCAGCGATACCAGAACCCGTGACAGAGCCCATGTTGTGGTACCACCATTCAATCCGCTCACCCGGTTTGCGGTAATCAGGTGTCCAGCCAAAATCAGGGGGATAGATATCCGTAGTCATGCGTTCCTCAAAGCCGTGTAACTGATCAGGGCCTACGAAATGCATCTTGCCACTGAGGCAGGTTTGATAGCCTGCGCGGCGCAAATGATGCGCATACGTTGGGATCGACGATGGGAATTCGGCAGCATTGTCGTAAACGCCCGTGGTCGAGGGCAGTTGACCAGACATATAGCTCGCACGTCCCGGAGCGCAGAGCGGGCTGGCGGTATAGGCGTTCTTAAAACGGGTCGAGCGCATTGCCAGTTTTTTGATGTTGGGTGCATGCAGCCAATCGGCAGGACCATCGGGAAAGAAGGTTCCATTCAGTTGATCCACCATGAAAATAAGAATGTTTGGCTTGCTCATGGCGCGGCCCTTTCGAGTTCAAGGTCAAGGTAGTTGAGGACTTGGCGTGTGGCTTGGCACGGATCTGGCACCGCTTTGACCAAGCTTTGGCGCAGATAAACCCCGTCGATAAGGGCCGCCGTACGCGAGGCGACTTCAGGTGCGTTTGATCCGATCAAGGGGCGCAAAGCATAGATCAAGTTTGAGCGCAGACGTGCTTGGTAAACAGTCAGCAAGCGTTTTGCCCCGGGCACCGTTTGCGCGAGAACGTAGAAATTCAACCAAGCAGCGATCACATCGGGGCGGAAATTCGAACTGGTGAACGACGCGCCAACGATTGCCTCAACCCGTTCTAGCGATGTTTGCGCGGGGACCAAAGCGCTGCGCACGTCTGCGCCATACAGAGTCAAAGTGTGGCGCATGGCCGCGAGAAAAATCTGTTCTTTGCCACCGAAATAGTGATGCGCCAAGGCAGACGACATCCCTGCCCGCTTGGCAATTGCACCAACAGTCACATCCAACGTCCCATGCGCGCCGATCTCGTGGATCGTCGCCTCCACCAATGCGGCGCGGCGGATAGGTTCCATTCCTAACTTTGGCATGACGACTCCTGACAGGTTTGGCAGGACGATATTTTGTTTTTTATTGACCCGTCAATCAATAAAAATTAGTGATTGAAATCAAACCTTTGTTTCATGGGACATCGGTGTGATTTCACCGCGCTTCAACATAGCCTCGCGCCACGTGATGAACGTAACAGATCCTAAAATCACGAAACCACCGATGATAACCCAGATATCAACAGCCTCCCCGAAGGCGAAATAGCCAAGCGAAACGGCCCAAACGAGCTGGATAAAGGTCACAGGCTGCGTTACCGTCAAAGGGGTTGCGGCAAAGGCGAGTGTCATCGTGTAGTGACCTGCGGTTGCGAAACAGGCCACAGCAAAGAGTAATCCGACTTCGCTTAGCGTCGGGGTGATCCACACGGAATAGGCCAAGGGTGCCAACCCAATGGTGACCGTTATCGACAACATCGCAACCACAACAGAGGCCGGGATAGCGTCGGCCTGAAGTTTGGCCGTGAGGTAAGAAACGCAGAACATCATCGCCACCCCAAGCATTGCGATATGGCCAATGCTGAGTTCGCGAAAGCCCGGGCGCAAGATAATCATCGCGCCTGCCAATGCGCAAAGTACAGCAGCAATCCGGCGCATTGCGAGTTTTTCACCCAAAAAAAGTGCAGCGGCGATGGTCACATAAACGGGCGTCAAATAATTCATCGCCGTCACCTCGGCGATTGAAATTTGGGTCATTGCGAAGAACCAAAGTGTTACGCCGACGGTATGAAATGTGCCGCGTATCGCAAATAGCCGCCACAATCGTGGGGTGAATTCAACGCGCTTTAGTGCGCCCAAGATCGGCAGTAAAAACACAAGTCCAAGCGCGTACCGCAAGAATGCGGCCTCGGCAGCTGGGATGCGCGGTCCGTTGAGCTTCACCAATGCCGTGACCGCAACAAAACACAGGCCCGTCACGACCATCCAGAATACTCCAACAATCGGTCGCTGCTCTTGTTTTTCCATATGTCCGTCAGATCAAACCCACGCCCCAAGCGCAAGGCTCAGATCAAAAGAGAGATCGCAATCGCCCACATTGTGAGTGCGATAACGGCGTCGAGAATGCGCCATGCAGAGGGGCGCGCAAAGATTGGACCCAGTAAGCGCGCGCCGTACCCCAGCGCGAAAAAGAAAGTGATACTGCCCAAGGCGGCCCCTGCCCCGAACGCAAGCCGATCGTCGTATTGCGCCGAGATTGAACCAATCAGAACGACAGTATCGAGGTAGACATGTGGGTTCAGCCATGTCAGCGCAAGCAAAGTGAGTAAGGTCTTTTTCAGCGATGCAATCGGCTGCGAGCCGCTGTCCAACCCGTCACTTCCGCGCCAAGCAGACAGTGCGTTTTGCGCGCCATACCAGAACAAAAATGCAGCGCCTCCGTACCGCATTACCGTTTCAAAACATGGGACCGCATGCGCCAAGGCGCCAAATCCGGCGACACCGGCAACGATCAAGATCGCATCTGAAATGCCACAGACCAGAACGATCGCCAGCACATGTTCCCGGCGCAAACCATGTTTGAGTACGAACGCATTTTGCGCCCCAATCGCGAGGATCAAGGAAACGCTAAGGACGAAACCTGGCAGGAAAGATGACATCATATGGCTTAAAGACTCATTATCGTTTAAAGACTCATTTCTAGGTTTTGACTAACTCGCCAAGCCGTCAACATCCAGAAAACTTCTTCCCTAAGACCAACGTTGCGCGCTTATCGGAAAACGAGTACCCAAATCGCCATCGTAAATTTCACACTCAATCCAGTTATCCTGCCAATGGGTGGCATTTTTAAGCGGCATCACATCGTTCCTGCCAAATACAGGCTTGACGGGTATGATGACACTTATGATTTTCATACACTGGCCTATGATGTAATTTGGATGGAACGTCAAAAAGCACTGCTTTTCGTATGTCCAAAGCTATTGAACTTAGCAGACGTTTTTAAGACAGCAATAATAACGGCTTCAGGTCAAAAGCTGAAGAAGCCGCGCATAAAACAATACCGCCGACATGATGAAGTCTGGCTAGATTGTAAGACGCGCCCAACAGAGGTCACACTCGAAGCGCGGAACTTATCAATAAGCGTAAACGTCAGTGAACAAGCGCATGAATTTGATGGGAAAAATGTTCTCATTACAAAGTCTAAGAACAAAGCTTTGGTTTGGATTGCGGATTGGGTAGCACATCATACAACGCAACAATCTGCAAATGCAGCGCTGGTTTTTGATAATGGTTCAACAGACTACGCACTTTCAGATGTGCAACAAACCCTGCAAAGCTTTGACGCCCTAGATGTTGCCGTCGCAATCGCCTCGGACTTCCCTTTTGGAAGCTGGAAAGCGACCAAACTTCTACACCGCTCAATGTTTTATCAAGCTGGTATGTTGAGCCTTGCTCGTCACCGCTTTTTACATTCCGCGCGCGCTGTGCTTGCGACCGATATCGATGAGCTCGTATGCGGCGAAGATGTATTTGATGCGGCGGTTCAATCACGTCTTGGATATGTCAAAATCCCAGGTTTCTGGCGGTATTCAAAACTGCCTGAGGGTCAGATGCCCCTGCATGGTGACCATGTCTGGCGCCGCGACCCTGATGCGACATGCAAAGAGAAATATTGCCTAACCCCGGGCAGATGGTTCACCGAAACTGTCTGGGATATTCACGGACTACACCGTTATGCATTCAACGGTCTTTTGAAACTGAAAAACACTCGAATATTACATTGCGAACACGTGTACAATGGCTGGAAACATCGACGTGGCACAGAGCAAGATGCGCCGCTAGTTCTTGAAAAACAATCCAAAGCCGATCTCGAATATCTGCGCACAAAATAAAACGATCCTTGCGGGTGCAAGGATCGTTCAAAACTCTTAGCAACAGTTTAAAGTTGTTCCATGACCTCGTCAGAGGCTTCGAAATTCGCTGTCACACGCTGGATATCATCGTCATCTTCAAGCGCGTCAATCAGCTTCATCAATTTGGTCATCCCCTCCAAATCCATCTCTGTGGAAATGTTTGGCTGCCAAACTAACTTGGCGCTGTCGCTTTCGCCCAGCGCAGTTTCCAGCGCGTTAGACACATCGTTCAAATCGCTATCTTCGCAGATAATCATGTGGCCCTCTTCAGAGCTTTCACAATCCTCGGCACCCGCTTCAATCGCGGCTTCCATAACGCTGTCTTCATCGCCCACAGAGGCTGAATATGTGATCTGGCCTCTGCGGTCGAACATAAAACCAACTGAGCCTGTTTCACCCAAATTACCACCATTCTTAGAGAACGTCGAGCGCACAGTAGACGCTGTGCGATTGCGGTTAT
This sequence comes from Planktotalea sp., assembly GCF_018607965.1. Taxonomy (GTDB): domain Bacteria; phylum Pseudomonadota; class Alphaproteobacteria; order Rhodobacterales; family Rhodobacteraceae; genus Planktotalea. The sequence continues at coordinate 15,424 of NZ_JABBAM010000170.1, read as the reverse complement.
CCGTCATCGCTTCAACGATGATCGCAACTCCGTTCGGGCCGTAACCCTCATAGCGGATCTCTTCGTATTCTTCACCGTCTCCGCCAATCGCTTTCTTGATCGCGCGATCAATATTATCTTTGGGCATCGATTGCGATTTGGCTTCTTTCACTGCAAGGCGCAGACGTGGGTTCTTTTCTGGATCGGGGTCGCCCATCTTTGCGGCAACCGTGATCTCCTTGGAGAATTTGGAAAACAGTTTTGAACGCAGCTTGTCTTGGCGTCCTTTACGGTGCTGAATATTTGCCCATTTTGAGTGGCCGGCCATGTCTCGCTCCAGATCAGATTTCTTAATGTTGAGACAATATAGGACAGCGCAGGGTGCCCCCGCAAGTCGGTTGCATATCGACGCGATGTGCGATGACGCTACGCGCGATACGAAAGGCCCATCATGACCCAAGATCAAATCATACTTTTCGCACTCTTCGGAGCGGTTTTCGCACTCTTGCTATGGGGGCGTTTCCGCTATGATCTGGTCGCCTTTTCGGCCTTGATGGTCGGGGTTCTGTTAGGCGTCGTCGAAGGTAAAGATGCCTTTGCAGGGTTCGGTCATCCCGCGACATTGGTGGTCGCGTTGGTTCTAGTGGTTTCAGCGGGACTTGTACGTTCGGGTGCCGTGTTCTTAATCACCCGTACGTTGGTGGATAGTTCACGAAACCTTGGTGGGCATATCGCGTTAATGGGCGGGATCGACGGCGTGCTATCGGCTTTTATGAATAATGTCGCTGCCCTTGCGCTTTTGATGCCCGTGGACGTGCAAACCGCACGCAAAGCGGGTCGCGCACCGGGTCTTTCACTGATGCCCCTTAGCTTTGCGACGATCCTTGGCAGCATGGTTACATTGATCGGCACGCCCCCAAACATCATCATCGCAGCCATTCGCGAGGAACAATTGGGCGAGCCGTTTAAAATGTTGGACTTCGCCCCTTTGTGGGCGGCATTGCTGCTATTGCTGGTCTCGCGTTCGTCGCGCTTATTGGCTGGCGCTTGATTCCCGCGCGCAACGATGAGGGCAGTTCTGCAAGCGAGATGTCCGAATATGTTGCAGAGCTGACAGTCCCTGCGGATAGTAAGCTAATCGGCAAGCGCATTTCCGAAATCGACAGCGACGCGGAAAAAAGCTGACGTCGCCATTCTTGGCTTGATTCGCGACGGCAAACGCCGCTTTGGCCGTTCGCGCAATTCGGAACTCATGGCAGGTGACACGCTTGTTCTAGAAGCATCCCCGGATTCACTAGATGAATTCCACGCGGCCCTGTCTTTGGCGTTCGCAGACGAAAAGCGTGAAGAATTGCTGAAAGCGGGCGGCGATGGTTTGGATGTGATCGAAGTCGTCGTTACCTAAAATTCCCGCCTTGTGGGTAAGACCGCGCAAGCGATTGGTCTGGCGTGGCGTCAGCGTTCTGTCCTGTTGGGTCTTTCACGCCAAGGTAAGGCGCTTCGCGATCATGTGCGCAAAACCGAAGTGCGTACGCGCGACATCCTCTTGCTGCTTGTGCCGCAAGATCGTGGGCAGGATGTGACCGAATGGTTGGGCTGTTTGCCTTTGGCCGAACGTGGTCTCGCCGTGACACAAGATAGCAAAGTCTGGTTAGCAATTGGGGTGTTCGCAGCCGCTGTTGCCGCGGCAAGCGTGGGTCTGGTCTACCTCCCTATTGCGCTGGGATGTGTGGTCATCGCCTATGTTTTGGCCAAGATCGTGCCCTTGTCCGAACTCTACAGCCATATCGAATGGCCGGTGGTCGTCTTGCTGGGATCGATGATCCCCCTGGGCGCTGCTTTGCAAAACGCAGGCGGCACGGAATTGATCGCAGGCGCATTGGTCGGCCTGACCGAGGGCATGCCCGCATGGGCTATCCTGACGGTTCTGATGGTTGTGACCATGACGCTCTCGGATGTCTTGAACAACACAGCCACAACGATTGTCGCGGCCCCTGTGGGCATTCAGATGGCGCAGTCGTTGAACGTCTCGCCCGATCCGTTCCTGATGGCAGTGGCAATCGCCGCATCCTCAGCCTTCCTCACGCCAATTGGCCATAAGAACAACACGCTGATCCTTGGACCCGGTGGGTATCAGTTCGGGGATTACTGGAGGATCGGATTGCCCTTGGAGATCATCATTGTTGCGGTTTCAATCCCTGCAATTTTGGTGTTCTGGCCGCTCTAAGCCAGGCGGGCCATAAAACTTGCAGCCTCATGCGCTTTCAAGCTGAACCGTGTGCTGCCAAATTGCGCGTTGGTTCTGAGTTCCGGGACCAGTTCCAACACTTCGCCACGTGCCACACAATCAAGGCTCGCTACATTTTCAACGCTTGGGTGAAAGCTCTCAGACCAACAGCCCTCTGCGCAGATGATTTCGTGATCATCGAATAGGACATGTACATAAGTGATTTGCGCACTTGGCACAGCGCGGATCGTTAGGTCATTCACCAACATCTTTGCTGCTGCCAACACCTCATACTCGCCGAACAAAAGCTCTGCTTGCCACCCTTTCAAAATCATCTTGTGTTGCGGCAAAACGCGTAAATCACGGGTATTGCCCAGCGCGCCTTCTCGTATCAGGATCGGGGCATGGTGCCCTTCACCCACAACGGTTTTCACACCGATCCAACGCACCTTTTTAAAACCATTGTCTCGCGTCAGGATAAGATCACCAACCTGCACATCAGATATCGTGCGTTCCCCGAGATGCGTGGTGATCCGCGTATCACTCGCGAAACAAACCACATTCGTGTTGTCAAACGTGGCGTCAGTCGCAGCGATACTTTGCATCTCGATGCTGCCTAGTATGGCAGTGTTGTCAGTGTAGTCGCCAACCGATTGGTTCAGCTCAGCGTCGTCAAGGAAGACGTCGTTACGCAGGTCAGTTTGGTCAATGTAAAAGCTGCTTAGGTCAATGAAATCATTATTGGCTTGATTGCCATCCGTGATCGCGCGGGAATTACCTACGTTGAAATCAGTGCTCATTTTGCTGCCGACGCCAGCATCAATAATATCGTTGCCTTCGATGCGTGCAAGAACACCCGTGATAGAACATTCAGGCCCAACTGGCAGGCCAACCAGAAGTGAAGCCAGTAATTTTTGCACCGCACGCCCCGTGTCAGGCCCTGTTACCATCGCAGAACGCGTGTCTGCAGTCGCAGTATCAGCGATCCTTTGATCATCCTCAGTCCCCGGATCCACATTCGTATTTGTCGCCATAACAAAAGGCACCTTTTACATTGCAAGCTGACAAATGATCGCCAAATGTGTTCTGAAACGGACGGGTCTAAAGCCAAAACGAGTTCATGCGCCTGAGTTTGCAGTGAAAAAACTAACGCGCGTCGCATAACCGTGGGGACTGGACCAAAATACAATATGAGCCCAAGAAGTTCGATGTCGCATCCCCCGCAGAGCAAAGCGCGGCTTGCACCCTTGGCACCGCATGATAAGCCAATATTATGAGAACACTTTTTCTAGGCGACGTGATGGGCCGCGCGGGGCGCAGTGCTATTACCAGTGAACTTCCCAAGCTGCGCGAAAGCCTTCGCGCGGACATCGTAGTTGTGAACGGCGAAAACGCATCCAACGGGATGGGTTTAAATGCGGAACATGCGAACGCAATTTTTGCAGCTGGCGCAGATTGCATCACGCTGGGCGATCACGCATTCGATCAACGCGACATGCTACAGCATATTGAAAAAGACGCGCGTATCTTGCGGCCTTTGAATTTCGCTAAGACCGCCCCCGGACGTGGACATAAACTGTTCACTGCGCGCGGCGGTCAAAAGGTGCTGGTGCTGCAAGTCCTTGGCCAAGTCTTTATGAAACGCGCCTTTGATGATCCTTTTTCTGCCGTGGACGCGGTTCTGCGCGCGCATCCCCTTGGTGGCTTGGCGCAAATGATCCTTGTGGATGTACACTGCGAAGCGACGTCAGAAAAAATGGGTATGGGGCATTTCTGTGATGGTCGCGCGACGATCGTTGTTGGCACGCACACCCATGTACCCACCGCGGATGCGCAGATTTTACCTGGCGGAACAGCGTTCCAAAGCGATGCAGGCATGTGCGGCGACTATAACTCTGTGATCGGCATGGAAAAAGAAGAACCCATGCGCCGCTTCATCACAGGCATGACCAAGTCGCGGTTTAAGCCCGCCAGCGGCGAGGCCACCCTATCCGGCCTGTTCGTGGTCAGCGATGATCGCACAGGCAAGGCCACGTCGGTTTCAATGATCCGGCATGGCGGCCGACTTGAGCAAAGCGGGCCATGAAAGAAAACCTGCCGCTCTTCGGCGTGCTGATATTACTCGGCGCAGGCTGGGGCGTCACGATGCCGCTGACAAAAATTGTCGTTGGCGCTGGCTATCAACACTTTGGCTTGATCTTCTGGCAATTCGCCATTGCCGTCGCACTTATGGGCACTGTCTTAATCATACGCGGCGCTTTGTGCTGGCCCAACAAAACACAGTTGCGGTTTGCGTGCTTGATTGCCTTGATTGGAACTCTGCTTCCCAATTCCGCCAGCTACCAAGCCGCTGTGCATCTCCCAAGTGGCATCATTTCAATCCTGTTATCCCTTATCCCCATGCTTGCCTTTCCAATTGCGCTGACTCTTGGCAATGATCACTTTTCAATGCGCAAATTAATTGGCTTGATGGTTGGATTTAGTGCCGTTGCCTTGATCGCACTCAACGGATCAAGCTTCGCTGGGAATGTTTCACTTTGGTGGCTTGCGATCGCGCTGATCGCGCCTAGCTTTTATGCTCTTGAGGGCAATGTCGTTGCAAAATGGGGCACTTACGGGTTTGATCCCGTCGAAATCTTGCTCTGGTCGTCGGTAGTTGGCCTATTGCCATCGCTGGCACTTGCGCTTGGGTCCGGCCAATTCATCCCAGTCCCAACCACCTGGGGCCTGCCTGAGTTTTCATTCCTTATCATCTCAATCGCACATGCAATCGTGTATGCGGGCTACGTCTGGCTTGTTGGACGAGCAGGACCTATATTTGCTGCACAAGTTAGCTATTTGGTCACCATCTTTGGTATCTTTTGGGCTGTTATCCTTCTCGGCGAGGCTTACGCCAGCGGTATTTGGATAGCACTTGCACTGATGATATGTGGTTTGTTCTTGGTTCAGCCACGAAGAAAACCAGAACCAATCGGGGATGCGTTATGACGTTCTTTGAGCTTACCCAAACCCAAAGTGCAATCGCGGCTCTGCTCACTGTTTTGGGCATGTTCGTTCTGTTCGTGCGCGAAAGCTATCCGACCGAGGTCGTCGCAATTGCCGGCGTTGCATTCCTGTTGGTGCTGGGTGTTTTGCCCTACGACAATGCGCTTGCCGTGCTGTCCAACCCTGCCCCGTGGACTATCGCGGCCATGTTCATTGTCATGGGCGCTTTGGTGCGCACGGGTGCTTAAGAAGCCTTTACAAAACTTGCAGACAAACAAGCCAAGACACGCCCCGGCCTTGCCATCGCAATGTTGCTGGCTTTCGTAATTTTTGCGTCCGCTGTTGTGTCCAACACACCTGTTGTCGTGGTCATGATCCCTGTGTTTGTGCAACTTAGCCGCACGCTTGGCACGAAAGCGTCTAAATTGCTGATCCCGTTAAGTTATGCAGCCATACTTGGCGGTACGTTAACCCTGATTGGTACTTCGACCAACTTGCTGGTGGACGGTGTTGCACGTGCAAACGGGATGGAAGCATTCTCGATCTTTGAGGTCACCCCGCTTGGTATCGTACTTGTGGCATGGGGCATGTTGTACTTGCGTTTCATTGGTCCCTATCTGCTGCCAGATCGCGATAGTATGGCAAGTCTTTTGTCCGACAAAAGCCAAATGAAGTTCTTTACAGAGGCCGTAATCCCCCCTGAAAGCAACATGATCGGACGCGAAGTTGTAGACGTGCAATTGTTCAAACGCGAAGGCGTTCGCTTAATCGACGTTGTGCGAGGCGACAGATCTTTGCGCCGCGACCTCAAAGGCGTGTTGTTGCAAGTCGGTGATCGTGTAGTTCTACGAAGCCGAATTTCCGAACTGCTGAGTCTGCAACGCAACAAAAAACTCAAGCGCATTGATCAGGTCTCTGCTGTTGAAACTCACACTGTTGAGGTGCTGATTAGTCCGGGGTGTAAGATGATTGGGCGTTCCCTTGGTGCGCTGCGTTTACGGCGCCGCTTTGGCGTGTATCCATTGGCCTTGCATCGTCGCAACCAAAATCTAAGCGGGCAATTGGACGGCGTGATTGTGCGTATCGGCGATACTTTGCTGTTAGAAGGCGCGCCCGCAGACATTCAGCGCCTCGCTATCGAAATGGACTTGGTTGACGTCTCAACCCCATCAGATCGCGCGTATCGGCGCAGCCACGCGCCCGTTGCTTTGCTTGCTTTGATTGGCATTGTAGCGCTTGCGGGCTTTGGCATTGCACCGATTTTCTATCTGTCGATCATTGCGGTTACTTTGGTTTTGGTTGCCCGCTGCATCGACGCGGATGAAGCCTTTTCTTTTGTCGATGGACGCCTTTTAACGCTTATTTTCGCCATGCTTGCAATTGGCGCAGCCTTGGAAAGTTCAGGCGCGGTAAAGCTGATCGTAGAAGGCATCGCCCCCTATCTCGGTGGACTGCCGCCGTTCTTTGTGGTCTGGGCGATCTATTTGTTGACCTCAATCTTAACTGAATTGGTCTCCAACAACGCGGTTGCGGTCGTTGTCACGCCTATTGCGATAGGTTTGGCCGATGCTTTGGGAATTGACGCACGGCCTTTGGTGGTCGCAGTTATGGTCGCGGCCTCTGCCAGCTTTGCAACACCGATTGGATATCAGACCAACATGCTGGTTTACGGGCCTGGTGGGTACAAATTTACCGACTTTATGAAAGTTGGAATTCCATTGAATCTGACGATTGGCGTTTTGGCATCCGCATTGATCCCATTTCTTTGGCCGTTGTAACGGGTGCGAACGGCCCTCCGGGGGAAGTTTATTTAGAAAGATGAAGGCGTGATAATGCCAGCCTCAGTGATGATCATATCAAGGGGTTGATCTGTCGGCTCCAAAGGCAGATTTTCGGCCTCTTGTTCAGCAAAGGCAAGGCCGATCGCAAGTGTTGCGCGGCGAGCGCGAAGACGTTCAAGCGTGCGATCGTAAAAGCCACCCCCATAGCCTAAACGCCCACCGTTTCGATCAAAAGCCACGAGGGGTACGATTAGGATTTCTGGTTCGATCCAATCCCCTATTGCGGGAATAAACGCGCCGAACGTGCCCTCAATCATTGCGCATTCTGGTGTCCACTCGCGAAAATCAAGCGGTGCCGCTTGCGCCTTAATAACGGGCATCCCCACGGGCCCATATGCGGCAGCTTCGGCCAAAGCAGGCAACGGATCAATTTCTGTGCGCATGGGTGCATAGCCTGCGATCGGGACACCTCTATAACCCGCGAGGACTTCGCTTAGATAGCCCGATTGCACTGGGCTTGCTGTCACAAATGCTGCTTTGCGTCGCGCAAAGGCCGCTTTGCGGGCTTCGGTTTTGATTGCGATTAGATCGCTCATAGGAGGACCATCGCAGCCAAACCGAGAAACGCAAAGAACCCGACAACATCCGTCACGGTTGTAACAAACGCACCAGATGCAAGCGCAGGGTCGATCCCTAGCCTTTCAAGGACAACCGGGATCGCGGTCCCAGCCAAACCCGCGACAACCATATTTATCACCATGGCTGCTGCAATGATATAACCAAGGTTGAGCGAGCCGAACCAAATCAGACCAACAATGCCCATAATCAACGCAAAAATTAGACCGTTGATCAAGCCCACAAGCACCTCGCGGCGAATTACGCGCCACATGTTGGAGCTGGTCAGGTCCTTGGTTGCAATCGCACGCACGGCAACTGTCAAAGATTGTGTCCCCGCGTTCCCTCCCATCGACGCAACAATTGGCATCAAGACTGCAAGCGCTACGATTTGCGTGATCGCAGCTTCGAATTGCGCGATCACGAGACTGGCCGCGATTGCGGTTACAAGGTTTACAGCAAGCCATGGCAAGCGCTGCTTGGTTGTGTTTATCACACGATCCGACAACGACCCCTCGCCAACACCCGCAAGGCGCAGAATGTCCTCTTCATGCCCTTCATCCAGAACGATCATCGCGTCATCAATGGTGATCACGCCCACAAGACGGTCGTCCTCATCTACAACCGGTGCAGAAATCAGGTGGTATTGGTTGAACGCATAGGCGACTTCGCCCTCGCTTTGCATTGCGGGGATGATTTTGAACACAGTTTCGGTAATTTCCCACAACAGCACATCACGGCGCGACCCCATCAGCTTACCCAAGGTAACATTGCCAACGGGCTTAAACCGCGGATCTACGAGCGTGACGTGATAGAATTGTTCGGGCAGATTTTCTTGCGCGCGCAGGTAATCGATCGCTTCGCCAACCGTCCAATGTTCAGGGGCCATCACGACTTCGCGTTGCATCAAACGACCAGCAGATTTGTCCGGATAGGTCAGCGATTGTTCGACCGCGACACGATCACTGTCGCCAAGCGCATCCAGAATGACGTCCTGCTGGACCTCGGTCATGTCCTCGATCAGATCAACAACATCGTCACTTTCGAGTTCACGGACCGCATCGGCCAGAACTTCGGGGCGCAGCGTTTTGATGACTTCGTCGCGGATGCTTTCATCAAGTTCGGACAGAATTTCGCCGTCAAATTCGCGATCATAAAGATGGATCAAGCGACGTCGATCTGACGTGCTAATTTGCTCAAGAAGGTCCGCAATATCTGCTGGGTGCAACGGATCCATCAACGTGGTCAACGATCCTTGATCGCCGCGCTCAACCGTTTCCAAAATGGCCGTTACATCAGAACGCCCGAGTTCGTAATTGCCGTCCTTGGCACCCACGCGGGGGTCTTTCATCAGAATAGGGTCGCTCATGGGATCACTCCTTCTGAATCTCGCATCATTCACCGCGTTGATATTATGCAAAGCACTCAACGGGCAACAGGCAGCGGACCGAAAAACCTGTTCCTGCTGTGCACTGTTCTGCTACTTAAGGAAAATGACACAAAAACACATCGTTTCCGGCAATATCTTGGTCTATTCGGGCGACCCCTTTATGCTACCGCTTGATGAGGCTGTTTGCATCCAAACGGACAGTGCCATTTTAATCAAAAATGGCAAAATCACAGAGCGTGGTCCTCGCAGCCACTTGTTAAAATCGCACCCAACCGCCGCGCATACGCCACATCACGACAAGCTGATTTGCCCCGGATTTATTGACGCGCACGCGCACTACCCCCAAACGGCAATGATCGCATCATGGGGCAAACGGCTCATTGACTGGCTAAACACGTATACGTTTCCAGAAGAAATGCGCTTTGCTGATCCAGACTACGCCGCAGAGATTGCAGCACGTTACCTTGATTTGAGCACAGCCCATGGCACAACCAGCATGGCAAGTTTCTGCACAATCCATTCAGAGTCGGTTGAAGCGTTCTTTGAAGAAGCCTTAAAACGTGGTCAAAGGGTCATCGCCGGTAAGACTTGTATGGATCGCAACGCCCCTGAGGGCCTGCGCGATACAGCTCAACGTGGCTATGATGAAAGCAAAGCGCTGTTAGAGAAATGGCACGGGAAAGAGCGCATTTCCTATGCAATAACGCCGCGCTTTTCACCAACCTCAACACCCGATCAACTGGAAGCATTGGGCGCGCTATGGGCACAACATCCTGATTGCCTCATGCAAACCCATCTGAGCGAACAGCTTGATGAAATCGAATGGGTTTCTGAGTTATTCCCACAGGCACGCGACTATTTAGACACCTATGAACACTTCGGTTTGTTGGGAGCACGGGGTATATATGGTCACGCAATCCACCTTAAACCGCGCGAGATTGATCGGATATCAGAGGTAAGGGGCAACCTTGTACATTGTCCAACCTCGAATACGTTCATTGGCTCAGGTCTGTTTGACATGGCTGGTTTAAAAGCACGCGGACTTTCTATTGGTCTTGCAACGGACACGGGTGGTGGATCCAGTTTCTCAATGTTGCGCACGATGGCGGCTGCTTACGAAATAGCGCAACTGAGAGGGACTGTTTTACATGCGGGGCATCTGCTGTGGCTTGCAACGCAAGGATCGGCAACGTCGTTGCATTTAGAAGATAAGGTTGGGTCTTTGGACGTCGGCATGGAAGCGGACATCGTGGTGCTAAACCTTGCTTCGACGCCCGCGATCGAACAGCGATATAAGAATGCAAAGGATCAATGGGACATGGTTTTCCCAACGATCATGATGGGCGATGACCGTGCTATCGAACAGGTTTGGATCGGTGGCGTTTTAAAATCCCCGTCGTAAGGTGTGTGGTTTCCCGCACCGCCCCCCCAACGGGTTTTCAGCAGCCGGTTTTTCCCAATACCATAACCCAATACCCACCCTTTTCAGCCATTCCAAAGTGGATCGCATTCGCTGTGAGCAGATTTTTGCGATGGCCCGGTGATTTTTGCCATCCTGCCAACGCTTGCAACGCGCCTTTTTGGCCCTGCGCGATGTTCTCTGCAACGAAGCAATATCCATACCCCTGACGTTTCACGCGATCCCCCGCGCTTGATCCATCTTGGCCCGTATGGCTGAAGTATGTTTTCGCACTCATGTCATTCGCATGTAGTTGAGCCGCACGCGCCAAACGCGCATCCGCTGCCAGCGGCGCTTGCCCGTTGGCTGGGCAACTGCGACGGCTCCCTTGGGCGTGACGCTCGCACCCGAACGAATGCAGCCCGACCCAAAAGCAACGGTAAAGAGACATAGTATGAAAATACGCATTTTTAAGTCCATTCAAAAAATTCAAGCACCCGACAAGGCACGTGCCAAGTCGTTCTGTCGTCCAATTACTTTGGGCAAATCAATCGAGGTCACTTGCCCTGACGCCACAACGCGACGCCCCTCAATATACAAATCGCGAACTTGTGTAGGGCCAGCCATCAAAAGTGCGGCAGGGTCCCAATTGCCAGCTGCCTCGATGCCAGTCATATCCCATATCGCAATATCTGCGCGCTTGCCTACCGCAATCTGACCGCAATCAGAACGCCCTAAGACCTCTGCGCCCCCGCGTGTTGCGATGCGCAAAGCTTCGCGTGCGCTCATCGCATCCGCCCCTAGGTTAACGCGTTGCAACAGCATGGACTGACGCGCTTCTAACACCATATTCCCCGCGTCATTTGACGCAGATCCATCAACGCCTAATCCAACTTTAACACCCGCATCGCGCATTGCCCGAATAGGTGCGATGCCAGAACCAAGGCGACAATTCGAACATGGGCAATGCGCAACACCTGTTCCAGAACGTGCAAACATATCAATCTCTTGCCCGTCCAGCTTTACACAATGTGCGTGCCAAACATCATCCCCCGTCCAGCCCAAATCTTCGGCATATTGGCCCGGACGACAGCCAAATTTTTCAAGCGAATATGCTACATCTTCATCATTTTCTGCCAAATGCGTGTGCAACATAACGCCTTTGTCACGCGCCAAAAGTGCGGCATCCCGCATCAAATCACGGCTCACAGAAAACGGCGAACAGGGCGCGACGCCAACACGACACATGGACCCAACGGATGCATCATGATGCGCATCGATAACACGGATGCTATCCTCTAGGATCGCGCGTTCATCTTCGACCAGTGAATCCGGTGGTAACCCCCCATCGCTTTCCCCAATCGACATGGATCCGCGCGTCGGATGAAAGCGCATTCCAATGTCTGCAGCAGCGGCAATCGTATCATCCAACCGCGACCCATTAGGGTAAAGATACAGATGGTCCGAGGTCAGCGTGCAACCCGAAAGCATCAATTCCGCAAGGCCAATTTGTGCAGAGATATACATTTCTTCGGGCCCAAAACGCGCCCAAATCGGGTAGAGCGTTTGCAACCAACCAAAGAGCAACGCATCTTGCCCACCCGGAACGGCCCGCGTCAGAGATTGATACAGATGGTGGTGCGTATTCACGAGACCCGGCGTGATCAAACATCCTGCTGCATTCAAAACGTCGCCAGACGGTTCAAGTCCCTGCCCGACCTGCGCGATCACGCCATCTTTGATGCGAACATCGCAATTCAGAGTTTCGGTTCCCACGTCATCCATCGTCAGCACTAGTTGCGCATTCTGGATTAATACGTCTTTGGAATGGTTCATTTCATGGTCCTTCAGCGAGGCGACACATTTTTTTTCGGATCCAATGCCAAGACATGCTTTGAGCTACGACAGAAAAAAGCGAGGGACTCGCAGCTGGTGAGGTCAATCTAGTCTCAGGAATGCGTCTCACTCAAGCTATTGTGTAAAATTTTCATCGTTTTTTCGTGGAGCTCTGGCGTAGCGGCCGCAACAACGCGCCCACCTTCATGCGCTTTACCGCCCTGCCAATCCGAGACAATGCCACCAGCCGCTTCGATAACGCCAATGGGTCCCGCGATATCATAGGCATTTAAACCGGCCTCAATTACCAGATCGATCTGCCCTGCGGCCAGCAATCCATAGGCATAACAATCGCACCCAAAGCGTGTCAGGCGCACTTGGGCGGAAACCACTTCAAACGCCAAACGTTCTTGCACGCTGCCAACCTCTGGATACGTGCTAAACAAAGTCGCTTTGTTGAGATCTTTCGTTGCACTTGTTTTCAAGACCATTCGACCACGTGGACCAATAACGTCTGCGCGACCAAAACCGCCAAAAAACCGTTCCCCTATATAGGGTTGGTCGATTATCCCTAAGCGCGGACCTGTTTCATCATTCAACGCAATCAATACACCCCACGTCGGTGTGCCGCTGATAAACCCGCGCGTGCCATCAATGGGATCAAGAACCCAAGTCAGCCCACTTGTTCCCGCCCGTGCGCCAAATTCCTCGCCAAGAATAGCATCTTGCGGCCTGCGTGTTTTTAGAATTGCACGCATTGCCTGTTCTGCGGCCCTGTCTGCGATCGTAACAGGGTCGAACCCTGTTTCATCCTTATTGTCTGCGCTCAAACCAATAGACCGAAAATAGGGGAGGATCGCAACGCGCGCGGCTTCTGCTAATTCCTCTGCCACAGACCAAAGTTCGGCCTGAAACGCTGCGTTCTCAATATTTTGCATAGTATTTTTGCCTAGCTGAGCATGTGTCAAAAGCACGTTTGCTCAGCCTAAAGCAGGCAACGGCACCCTTCAAGCAACGTCGCTAAGGACACGCACTAAATCAAACAAACGACGACGCTGTTCTTCCGGAATTGAGTAGTAAGACCGAACCAGATCAAGCGCTTCCTTGTCGTTTAAAATATCAGACGGAATCCTGCTCTGAGAAGAATTCTCAGTCTCTTCTTCGACGCTATCAATGCCTGAAAAGAAAAAGCTGACGTCGACATCTAGCGATTCTGCGATGTCCCAAAGTCGAGATGCGCTAACGCGATTGGCCCCTGTTTCGTACTTTTGGATTTGCTGGAATTTAATTCCAACCTTTTCCGCTAGTTGCTGCTGTGTAACACCAACAAGCCATCGACGATGCCGAATGCGCTTGCCTACGTGCACGTCCACTGGATGTGCCATAATGCTTCCTTTCCCAATCATGATGCGACATGTCCCGAGTGGCAGAACAATTTAACCGCAACCATTTCGCCCTAACATCAATGAAGCATGTTCAACGCAGGGTAGCGCAACCTTACGATAATACCCCCACAGAGCAAGTGGCGAATTGCTTATATCTAAGGGGAAAAAACGCTAGCTTGCGGCATCTTCGGAAACAAGGGAGTGCGCGCAACGTTATTGTGACACGCACGCAATGTTCTCTTCCCGAAGTATCCGTATTCCGTTAGCTTTTAAAATAATCGGCTAACCATCCAATAAATAAGAGGTTTTTATGCGTGCATTTTCAGTATCAGAAATCGGTGTTCCCGCTGAATTGAAGCAAATCGAAAGACACCCGCCCGCAAGTGGTGAGTTGGAGATCAGAATTGCAACCTGTGGGCTAAATTTTGCCGACTTGTTGATGCAGACGGGTAAATATCAAGATACGCCCCCTGCGCCATTCACTTTGGGTATGGAGATCGCAGGTACTGTCGAAGCGCTCGGCGAATCGACATCAGGCCCTGCTATTGGCAAGCGGGTCGCCGCGTTTGGCGGCCATGGCGGTTTGGCAGAATATGGATGTTTCGACGCAAATGTAGCGATTCCGATCCCTGATGCCATGAGCATGACACAGGCTGCTGCATTTCAGATTGCATATGGAACGAGCCACGTTGCGCTAGGATACCGCGCCAATCTAAGGGCTGGCGAAACACTTTTGGTACTTGGTGCTGCTGGCGGTGTCGGCCTGACAGCGGTTGAAATCGGAAAACTTATGGGCGCGCGGGTTATTGCGGTTGCGCGCGGCGCAGAGAAACTTGAAATCGTGCGCAAAGCGGGTGCCGATCACGTCATTGACGCCGAAACCGACGACCTGCTCGGGACACTGAAAGCGCTCGGTGGTGTCGATGTGGTCTACGATCCCGTCGGTGGCGATCTATTCAAAGCAGCATTCCGCGCGTGCAAACCAGAAGCGCGTATTTTGTCCATTGGCTTTGCCAGTGGCGACGTGCCGAATGTTCCGACCAACCATTTGCTCGTAAAAAACGTCACTGTCATGGGGTTTTACTGGGGTGGGTATATGAAGTTCAAACCGCAGGTCATCGCTGACTCGTTGCGCGAGTTATTTGCATGGTTCGAAGCGGGTAAACTTCACCCCCATGTGAGCAATGTCCTACCATTGGAGCAAGCGGGTGAAGGGATCGAGTTACTGCGCTCGCGTAAATCGACCGGAAAAGTTGTGATCAAAGTTGCCGATGAGTAAGTGATTTTGCTCTATATAGAGAAAGGCCGCTTGGAGGACAGAGTCGCAGATGCTGCACGCGGCATGAAGGGCCTTAAACCACTAAACCTGCCGTTCAGTAAATTGAACCCTGATTTCTACGCTCGTGGCTGACCTCGCCAGTTTTCCCCACACTTTCCGTCCACAGCATTTAGCCTGTTCCCGACTGCCCTAGGATCAAGTTGCGCACAAAGCGACCATTCGTTGGATAGTCAATTAAGGTCTGCTAACCCTTCAGCACCCCAGCCAAATTTGCTTGTGTAATGGGTTTTTGAAGAAATGTAGCATGGAGCGGCAGAGCGTGTTTTCTAGCGAATTTTCCCGACATAAGAATGCTCTGGGTCATCGGGGAGACTTTTTTGCGATATTAATAAGCTCTAATCCATCAATGTCACAGCCAAAGTCCAGATCGCTCAACAGGACGTCGAACCTGTTTTGATTGAGCAAGGCGCACGCCTCGGGCGCTGTGGCGCTTGTTAGCGATGAGTTGATGACGCGGCTCTGCCTAAACTTTGATTAAATAGCTTACA
>NZ_JABBAM010000079.1 GCF_018607965.1 Planktotalea sp. | reverse complement strand
CAGTTGCATCAAGACCGCCGTTTGCGATTGCAAGGATTTGGGAAGCGGTGACGCCCGCTATGGTTGGGGCTTTTCCAGGAAGTGGAGCAGCAACAACAGGGGTTGTGCTATTACACGCGGATAAAAATGAGGTGGAAACGAGCACAGGTGCAGCGATCAAAGGCTTTTCAGCATTTGGACTCTCAAAAATTTTTTAAGTTTGGGAGGAAGTATCGCAAAAAGTAATGGTTGAAAAGTAAACATTTCAACGCTCATCGGGAGAAAATAAAACCCCCGCAGCCAAGGCAACGAGGGTTTCAAATTCAAAAGCGTTCTAGCTCGTTTAGGGCTGCTTAGAGCATCCCTTCGCGTTCAAGTTTCTTACGCGCTAGTTTGCGAGAACGACGGATCGCTTCTGCTTTCTGGCGTGCATTCTTCTCCGAAGGCTTTTCGAAATGTTGCTTTAGCTTCATTTCACGAAAAACGCCTTCACGCTGGAGCTTTTTCTTCAGGACCCGAAGAGCCTGATCGACATTGTTGTCACGAACACTAACCTGCATGTGGTTTTCACCACCTTTCTAGTTTGAAGTTGCAAGGATTTGCAGGAAATGGGCGTATAGCAATGCACCCCTATATTGTCTAGTATCTGGACAAGCCTTGAGAGGGATGCTGATGACCTTGCCAAACGAAACCACCAAAGCAAATTTGCTTGTTGCCGCGTTGAACCACGTTCCCTTTGACGGCTGGAGCGATGCAACGTTCGAGGCCGCTGTTCAGGACACGGGAATGGACGCAGGTTTGGCCGATGTTATTTGTCCGCGCGGCGCTGTTGATTTGGCGATTGCGTATCACGTGCGCGGAGATATGGAGATGCTTGCGCGTTTCGCAACCGAAGACCTAAGTGATTTGCGTTATTCAGAAAAAGTCGCGGCGTTGGTACGGATGCGTTTAGAGACGGCTACCGACAAAGAGGCCGTGCGCCGTGGCACAACATTGTTTGCCTTGCCCCAGCATGCAGGGGATGGCGTCAAATTGATCTGGGGCAGCGCTGATGCGATGTGGACGGCCTTGGGTGATACATCACGTGATTCAAATTGGTACTCCAAGCGCGCTACTTTGAGTGGCGTTTATAGTTCAACAGTGCTGTTTTGGCTCGGAGACATGTCTGAGAACCACGCCGATACTTGGGCGTTTCTGGATCGCCGAATCGAGGACGTAATGCGCTTTGAAAAAGTGAAGGCGCAGGTGAATGCGTCGCCTTTGCTGAAGCCGCTTTTAGCCGGCCCGAAATGGGCATTAAGCTTTTTGAAAGCCCCGTCTGAAACCAATCGTGATGATTTGCCCGGCCATTGGTCCGGATCGTCTGATACACCTTCGAAAGGATAACCTATGCGCGCTGTTGAGATTGCCAAAGCTGGTGGCCCAGACGTTTTGCAAATTTGCGACCGCCCTATGCCCGAAGCGGGTCATGGGTCTGTTGTGATCAAGGTTGCGTATGCAGGCGTGAACCGTCCCGACGCGTTGCAGCGCGCAGGTTCATATGCACCGCCCCCAACCGCAAGCGACTTGCCCGGTTTGGAAGCGGCTGGCGAGATAGTCGCAATTGGGGATGGCGTCACGGATTGGACGGTTGGCGATCAGGTTTGTGCGCTTTTGCCGGGTGGTGGTTACGCCGAGTATGTGGCGACCCCTGCGGCGCATTGTTTGCCGGTTCCAGACGGGATGAACCTGAAAGAAGCCGCGTGTCTGCCAGAGACGTATTTCACGGTGTTCTCCAACGTGTTTCAGCGCGGTGGTTTAAAGGCGGGCGAGCGTTTTCTAGTGCATGGTGGATCGTCAGGGATTGGGACGACGGCTATACAACTTGCTAAGCTGTTCGGTGCGCGCGTCTTTACGACGGCAGGCTCACATGAGAAATGTGCGGCGTGTCTTGGATTGGGCGCAGAACGCGCGATTAACTATCGCGATGAAGATTTTGTTGAAGTGATGGCAGCAGAGGGCGGCGCTGATTTGATCCTTGATATGGTTGGTGGCGAATACCTACCGCGCAATGTGAAGACCTTGGCAAATGATGGTCGCTTGGTGCAGATCGCATTTTTACAGGGCCCGAAGATTGAGTTGAATTTTGCGCAACTGATGATGCGGCGTTTGACGATCACTGGATCCACTTTGCGCCCTCAGAGCGATTTGGCCAAAGCGCGCATTGCAGATGCGCTGCGTGAGCAGGTTTGGCCGCTTTTGAATGCTGGTCGTTTGGGGCCTGTGATGGATAGTGAATTTGATCTGGCCGATGCAGCGGATGCGCATGTGCGGATGGAGAGCAGTGGGCATATCGGGAAAATCGTTTTGAAGGTTGGCTCTGATTAAGCCTGCGGGACGCTCCGAGGGAAGTTTATTTTGAAAGATGAATCCGGACGCGTGACCCTTGATGAGAGATTAGCGCACAGGGTCAAACAGGGCATTGGTCATTGAGCAATCTTTAATCGTGTCGCTGCCACATGGGATGGGGTTCAGGTCTTTTGAAAGGCAAATGCGCGCCTCTTGGATACGACCCTTTTTGCAGGTGATTGTGAGCGTGTTGGCATCGAGAATTGGGTTTTCTTTCAGGAAGGCTTCTTCGATGACTTTGGCAGGAACTTTCACGGGTTTTTCGAGTTTGCGAAACAAGGCCGGGCGCGTTATTTTGCCGTAAGCTTCGCGCGACAGGGTATAGTAATCTGCAGCGCTTAGGCCCGAGCACGTGCCATGCTTTTTCTATTGGTGCCAAGCGAGACCAGAGGTGCCCATTATGTCGGCTATTTCATTGGTCATGCTACGTGAAGGTTGGCACATCGAGGTGCGGCAAGAGCTAGGCCAGCCTTGGTGGAATTGGGGCCAAAGGCCATGCAGTGTCCAGCCGAAGTCGTTCGTAGGATCGCATTGTTCGGACTTGCGGGCATCGCCTTCCAGTGCGCACCACGTAGGGGTCCAGCTTAGGGCGAGGACATAATAGTCGAATTCGCCGGCTTTCTCGCCATCCGCGCGTAAACTGCTGGCCATCATTAAAAGTGCTAAAACCAGTTTGCGCATTGCCTCTTCCCTCTTTGACTAATCGACACTATATACCGGTCAAGTTCCCCTACAATGGTAACCCGCGCCCCTTACAAGGTGCCGCCTGAATTCAGGCGACGAGATAGATATGTTTGAAGGAGAGTTCCCATGGCCAATCCTATTATGGCAAAAGCGACCGCCGTTTGGCTGGTGGATAACACAACGATTAGCTTCAAGCAGATCGCTGATTTTGTTGGCATGCACGAGCTGGAAGTCCAAGGCATTGCAGACGGTGATGTAGCGACCGGCGTGAAAGGGTTCGACCCGATCGCCAACAACCAGTTGGTGCAAGAGCAAATCGATTCTGCGCAAGACAATCCGATGCATAAGCTTGAGCTAAAGTTTAATGCCGCTGCACAAGGCGAAGAAAAACGCCGTGGACCGCGTTACACGCCGTTGTCCAAGCGTCAGGATCGTCCTGCTTCCATTCTGTGGTTGGTGAAATTCCACCCAGAATTGACAGACGGTCAGGTTGGCAAACTGGTTGGCACGACCAAGCCGACGATCCAGGCGATCCGTGAGCGCACGCATTGGAACATCAACAACATTCAACCTATTGATCCGGTTGCTTTGGGCCTTTGCAAACAATCTGAGCTGGACGCTGTTGTTCAAAAAGCTGCTGCTAAGAAGGCCGCGGAAGGCGAAGTGATGAGCGATGATGAACGTCGCAAGTTGGTGAGCACTGAGCAATCCTTGAGTATGAGCGACGAACCAAAAATACCATCCGCGATTGAAGGTCTTGAGACGTTCACGTTGGGTAGTGTTGACGAAGAGCCTGAAGTCGAAACAGGCGATATTCACGACGCTGAGAGCTTCTTTAGTATCAAGAGTGACGATGACGCAGCGGACAGTGTCGATACGTAAACTGTTGGACTGAATTTATAGGAAAAGCCCGACGCATTTAAGTGCGCCGGGCTTTTTTAAGTTTAGCGGGATTAAACTGATTCTTTGTTCAGACCTTTGAAACTCATTTTGAATTTGAATATATAGACACCATACCCATGTGCGGTTTCACGAATTAGGGCCTGTTATTATTCCTTTGTGATGAAACCACTGACCTCGACGCTGCCGCGCCGTGTGCTCGGGGCTATACGTGCGATAATACAATCTTAGTTGGGTATATTTGCGGCTATGTTGACAATTTGGGATCAGAGCAGATCTTATATGCGAGGAAAAAGCCAGAACTGACCATTCACTCGAGTAGGACTGATGATTAAGCGCCCCAATATTCTTTTGTTCATGTCCGACAATCAGCCTGCAGATCTGCTGGGCTGCTGCGGCAATGATGAAGTTCAAACGCCTCATTTGGATCGCTTGGCTGGGCGTGGTGTGCGGTTTGACAATGCCTATTGCGTTAACGCCATGTGCTCGCCTTGTCGTGCGTCGGTGCTAACAGGGTTGATGCCAAGCCAACATGGCATTCACAATTGGCTCGATGACAGGCTTGTGGACCATTGGCCCAAGAATTGGTCGGCGATTGGGGAATTTGCCAACATCCCCACGCTTCTGAAGGAGGCCGGTTATGCAACGGCTTTGATCGGGAAGTTTCACCTAGGCGTTACGTTCATCCCGCAACTGGCCTTTGATCACTGGGTCACTTTTCCGCATGGCCATGAGCAGCCCCACTTGAGTGGTCCAATTTGAAAGTTAGTGCATGATTGGCCTTTGGTCCATCGGTACGATGGCCTCTGGCGCAGGTGGGCGGTAGCCCAAAGCACTATGGGGTCGTTTGGTGTTGTAATGTTTCCTCCATCTTTCGATAATAATTTGGGCTTCCCGCAACGAGTAGAAAATTTAGCCATTCAGCAATTCATCCCTCATTCGCCCGTTGAAGCTTTCGCAGTACCCGTTCTCCCAGGGTGACCCAGGTTCGATGTAGGCAGTCTTAGCCCCAACCGCCTTGATCCAATCCTTGACGGCCTCAGCGATAAACTCTGGGCCATTGTCCGACCTAATATAATGAGGCACACCCCGCAGGATAAATAGGTCGGTCAGAGCGTCGATTACCTCCGTCGAGTTCAGCTTCCGTTTCACCCGGATCGCTAAGCATTCTCGGCTATGTTCATCCAAGATGTTGAGCGTCCTAAAGGCACGACCGTCCTCTGTCCTGTGGCGAACGAAGTCATACGATCAAACATGATTGTGGTACTCAGGACGAAGCCGAACGCATGAGCCGTCGTTGAGCCAGAGCCGCCCCTTCTTAGGTTGTTTCATTAGCACTTTAAGCCCCTCACGTCGCCATAGACGTTCGACACGCTTGTCATAAACCTGCCAACCAGCGTCTCTCAGCAGGGCTGCAACCCGACGATAGACATATCGGCCGTACTGGCGCGTGAGCTTGATCATGTCCGCAACCAAGCGTTCTTC
>NZ_JABBAM010000129.1 GCF_018607965.1 Planktotalea sp. | reverse complement strand
GAGGTGGCGCAATGAGTAGCCGCATGATCGGTGTCGATGTTGGCGGCACATTCACAGACGTTTTCGTTCTCAATGAGACAGATGGTACGGCCAGCGTGGCTAAAGTACCGACAACGCGTCCTGACCAATCGGCTGGTTTTCTGGACGGGATAGGGCGCGAAGTTGCAGACTTGTCGCAGATTTCAGTCGTAGTGCATGGCACGACGGCTGGCACCAACGCACTATTGGAACGCAAAGGCGCGAAGACTGGTGTGATCTGCACAGAGGGCCTGCGCGATGTGCTGGAAATGCGCCGCCGTGATCGTCCCCGCACATGGGGTTTGCGCGGTGATTTTGAACCTGTCGTGGATCGGCGCAATCGTCTCGAAGTGCCAGAGCGCACATTGGCAGATGGAAGTATCCGAACAGAGGTTGATCTGGACGCGGTGCGCGCAGCGGCGAATGATTTGATCGCGCAGGGTTGCGCCTCGGTCGCGATCCTGTTTGCGAATGCTTATGCTAACCCAACGAATGAAGCAGAGGCGGTTGCAGCGGTGCGCGCGATCTGGCCGAACGAGCATGTTTCAGCCTCGCATGAAATCTTGCCAGAAATTCGGGAGTTCGAGCGGTTTTCAACGACCGCGCTGAACGCGTATCTGCAGCCGGAAGTCTCTGGTTATCTGGGCCGTTTGGAGAATGCGCTCAAGCAAGGTGGCTTTGACGGCGAATTCATGATCGTGCAGTCCAATGGCGGCGTTATGGCGGTTGATACCGCGTGCCGCTTGCCTGTGCGCACGGCGCTCTCTGGTCCTGCGGCGGGCGTGATTGCGGCGGGTTATATCGCGCAGTCGGCTGGTTTTGAGAATGTGATCACGGGCGATATGGGCGGCACCAGTTTCGATGTGTCTTTGATTTCAAAGGGGCGATCCATGCTCTCGCCACAGACCTCGATTGATTTTGGCATGGTCGTGCGCACCCCGATGATCGAGATAACGACGATTGGTGCTGGTGGTGGCTCTATCGCTTGGGTGGATAAGGGTGGCTTGCTAAACATTGGTCCCGAAAGCGCGGGATCGAACCCCGGTCCTGTGGCCTATGGTTTGGGAAATACGCGTCCTACGGTGACAGATGCAAACATCGTGTTGGGGCGCATTGATCCCGACAATCCGATTGGCGGCACCCTCGCGCGCCTTGATGTGGAGGCAGCAAGCAAAGCGATTGATGAACATGTCGGTCAGCCTTTGAACCTTGATACTCTGGCTGCAGCTGAAGCGATCTTAACAGTCGCCAACTCGCGCATGGCAGGTGCGATCCGTCTGGTAAGCATCGAGCGTGGATTTGATCCCAAGCGTTTCGCCTTCATGCCCTTTGGAGGTGGTGGGGCCCTTCATGCGGGTGCGATGCTGGCAGAGACGGGGATCGCGCGAGCGATTGTGCCGCGTTATCCTGGGGTCACGTCGGCAATGGGCTGCGTGATCGCAGACATGCGGCAGGATTTCGTGCAAACGATCAACACGCTGGTGGATACGCTGGACGAAGCGGCGATGGTGGGCTTCATGCAAACACATCACGACAAAGGCATGGCATTGCTCGACGCGGCCCGCACCAAGTTTGATGCGCGCGAGGTCGGGTTTGAATTTGACATGGCCTACATAGGGCAGACCCATACAGTGTCTGTGCCGCTTGTCGTGACGGTTACGGATGGGGTCGTCGTGCCGCCAAGCAAAGCCGATATCGAAGCTGCGTTTGATGCGGCCTATACAGCGACTTTCGGCCGTTTGCTCGACAAAGGTGTGCGGCGCATTATGAACCTGCGTAGCGCGGTAACCGGCAAGCGGCCCAAGTTTGATCTGGCCACGCTCGCGCCCAAAACCTCTGGTGAGGTGGTTCCGGTTAGCACAAGGCCCGTGCATTTCGACGGCACTTGGCACGATACAACAATCTATGATCGACTGCCCTTGCCTGTGGGAGCTATCATAAAAGGCCCCGCGATTTTGACACAGCCCGACACGACGGTTCTGATCGAGCCTGACTTGCAGGGCCGCGTCGATGCCTTTGGCAATACCATCATTGAACCAGTGGAGGGCGCGGTATGAGTGATCCGAAAACATGGGACCTGTCGCGCACGGCGCTCTTGACGATTGATCTGCAAAACGACTTTATCCACCCTGAGGGGGCCTATGGGCGTGCAGGGCAAGGGGCTGAAAGTATCGCCGCTTTGCCGGATCGTGTGGCCCCTTTGGTCAAAGCACTGAGGGCGAAAGGCGGGCGCTACATTTCGGCGCAATTTACCTTGGTGCCTGATAGCAATGGTGAACCACTTATCGCGCCGCATCTGAAAGAGTTGCGGCCATTTTTAGCCAAAGGTGATTTTGCTCCGAATGGTTTCGGGCATACACTTGTGGATACGCTCTTCCCTGCGGATTTCGTGATCGAAAAGGTCGCTTACTCTGCTTTTTACCAAACGCGGCTGGAATATATCATGCGCGCGGCCGGGATTGATCATTTGATCGTTGGCGGCATCGTGACCAATGGCGGCGTCGCCTCGACCCTACGCGATGCGCATTTGCGCAACGTTGAAACGGTGATGCTGACGGATGGGTGTGCCGCGTTCAAACAGGATGTGCATGATGCGACCTTGCTCTCGCTTGGGACGGTCACGCACCGTATGAGTTGCACCGATGCGCTTGACTGGCTGGAGGGCACGGCATGAGTTTGAAAGCCCGCCTTCAGAAACAAGAAATCCTTGTCGCCCCCGGTGTTTACGACGGACTAACTGCGTCGCTCGCGACGGAAGCGGGGTTCGAAGCGCTTTATTTAAGTGGCGCAGCGGTGGCCTACACCCGCCTTGGACGGCCTGACATTGGGCTCAGCACATGCAGTGAGATGGCAGATACCATGGCGCTTATTGCAGATCGCACAGATTCGCCTGTGATTATCGACGCAGATACGGGCTTTGGCAACGCGCTGAATGCGCAGCGCACCATGCGGATTTATGAGCGCGCGGGTGCAGCAGCCTTGCAAATGGAGGATCAAAGCTATCCCAAACGCTGCGGTCACTTGGCGGATAAATCGCTGATTTCGACCTCTGAAATGGTGGGTAAAGTTGCTGCGATGGCCGATGCGCGCGCCTCCAACGAGACGCTGATCATTGCGCGCACCGATGCGATTGCGGTTGAAGGGTTTAGCGCGGCTGTGGATCGCGCTGAGGCTTACTTGGAAGCGGGTGCAGATGTTCTTTTCATAGAGGCACCGCAAGATCGCGCGCAAATGCAAGAGATGAGCAAACATTTCGAAGGGCGCATTCCGCTGCTCGCCAATATGGTTGAAGGTGGAGAAACACCCATCACAGGGGCGCACGATTTGCAGAGCCTCGGTTTTTCCATCGCGATTTTCCCAGGCGGCATTGTGCGCGCCTTGGCTAAAACTGCGCAGGAGTATTACAGCAGCTTGCATACTAATGGCTCTAATCGGCCGTTCGCAGATCGCATGTTTGATTTCAGAGGTCTGAACGATGTGATTGGGACCGCGGATATGCTGGAAAAAGGTGCGCATTATGACGGCAAACGTTAGTGTCTCAGCGTCGCCAACCGCGTTTGATCTGAGCGTTGAAACCCTAATCATTGGGGCAGGGGCCTGCGGTTTGATCGCGGCGCTTTCTGCCCATAAAGTGGGCCAAAGTGTGCTTGTGATAGAGGCGGATGCTGTGCCAAGCGGATCGACTGCGCTGTCAGCGGGGTTGATCCCCGCTGCGGGAACAAAAATTCAAAACGCGGCTGGAATTGACGATAGTGCCGAGCAGTTTGCGCGTGACATTCAAGCCAAAGCACACGGCGAGAATGATCAAGCTTTGGTTGATCTTTTGGCTCGCGGCGCGGCAGAGGTAATTGACTGGCTTGCAGACACACATGGCCTGCCTTTTTCCATTGTAAATGACTTTGACTACCCCGGTCACTCTGCGCGGCGCATGCATGGATTGCTGACGCGTTCTGGCGCGGAATTGATCGACGCGCTCCGCAGTGCCTGTGAGGCACAAGGCATCGACATCATTTGTGAGCGCCGCGCGAGCGTGCTGTTTTATGATGAGGAACACATCACAGGTGTCAGTGTGACCCGTCCCGATGGCGGCGTTGAAACGATTGGCTGTGATCGCCTGATCCTTGCCTGCAATGGGTTTGGCGGCAATCGCGCATTGGTATCGCAGTATATGCCAGATATCGAAAACGGCGTGTGGTTCGGCCATGATGGAAATCGCGGAGAGGCGGTTTTATGGGCAGACGATATCGGCGCAGAAACCAAGCATCTTGGCGCATATCAGGGTCACGGAAATGTCGCGCACCCGCATGGTATTCTGATCACATGGGCCGTTATCACCGAGGGTGGGTTTCAGGTGAATAATGCGGGCCAACGCTTTTGGAACGAGGCGCAAGGCTATTCCGAAGCGGCGCGCGCGGTCTTGTCCCAATCTAATGGTGAGGCCTTTGCCATCTTCGATGAGCGCATCGCAAGTATTGCGCGACAGTTCGAAGATTTTAAACGGGCTGAGGAAGTTGGAGCGATCCATAAAAGCGATACGCTAACAGGGCTTGCCGAAGCGCTAGGGCTTCCTGTGGATCAGCTTGCGGAAACGGCAGCGGCTGTTCCGCTTGGGGGTACAGATGACTTTGGCCGTAACTTTGCGAAGATGGGGCTCACTGCACCGTTCTACGGCGTGCGCGTCACTGGCGCATTGTTTCACACACAAGGCGGGTTGGTGGTGAATGATCAAGCGCAGGTGCTTCGACGTGGTGGCGGCGAGTTTGCTAACCTTTATGCAGGCGGCGGCGCGGCTTGCGGGGTTTCTGGGCAAAGCGATAGCGGCTATCTTTCTGGCAACGGTTTGCTAAGCGCATTCGTTCTTGGGCGCCGCGCAGGGCAGGCTCTAATAACCTAAACCCACGCTAAGAAATAATGGTTGTTGTGAAAGCAATTGCTTAGAGCAATTTCGTTTGGAGGTGCCTTGCTACACGTCCCCAATCCACTCAAAATCCTGTGGCCAGCCCGTCTTTGCGCGGATCAGAACCTGATGCATACCCGCCCTTTGCCAATCGGCAGATCAATTGTGCACCTCCAAAGCCAAAGGCATTGTCTGGCGCTTCAAGTTCGATTTTGTGACCCATCGCTGCTAAAGCCTTCAAGGTTGCAGCAGGCATCGTATCCTCACACGCGAGATCCAGCCCTTCAACAAATCGCCAACGCGGAGCGTCAACTGCCATCTGCGGATCTTGCGCCCACACTTGGGTCCGCAACACCATTTGCACATGGCCCTGCGCCTGCATAGGTCCGCCCATGACACCAAAGCTCATCAATGGTCCATCAGGGCCCATCAAGAACCCCGGAATGATGGTATGAAATGGGCGTTTGTTCGGTCCGACCAGATTTGGACTATCGGGATCGAGCGAAAACCCAGCACCGCGATTTTGCATTG
>NZ_JABBAM010000098.1 GCF_018607965.1 Planktotalea sp. | reverse complement strand
ACCTCTGAACAGCACGACTGGTTCAAGCAATCGCGCGTCAGCCGCGACAATGACAAAGCAGATTGGTACGTCTGGACCGATCCCCTCCCCGATGGTTCGCCTCCCACGAATTGGCAAAGTCACTTTGGCGGACCTGCTTGGGAATTTGATCCACAGCGCGGGCAATATTATTTACACAATTTTTTAGCCTCTCAGCCCGACCTGAACTTTCATAATCCAGATGTGGTCGATGCGATTTTGGAAACTTGTGAATTCTGGTTAGACCGTGGATTAGACGGTTTTCGCTTAGATACAGTGAACTACTATTTTCATGACCAAAAATTGCGTTCAAATCCACCAGCACAGGCAAAACCGCAAGTGATGGCCACGGATCTGTATGGAATGCAGAACAACATTTATAACAAAACGCGGCCCGAAAACCTAGCGTTCTTAGAACGTCTTCGCACCCTCACTGATCAGTACAGCGACATCATGATGGTCGGAGAAGTGGGCGAAATGGGCCATCGATCCATCGAAATTATGGGAGAATACACCGAGGGAAAAAGCCGTCTGCACATGGCATATAACTTTGCGATGTTGGGTCCTGATTTCAATGCGGCGCATTTCTAAAACTGCATCCAAGGCTTTCAACGTGGAGCGCCCGACGGCCATCAGTATTGGTCGTTCAGCAACCATGATGTCCCCCTCCAAGTTTCACGGTGGGCAGAGTACGCTGTGAGCGAAGACACAATGGCGCGACTGGCCTGCGCGATGCTGATGTCGTTTGAAGGAACAATAGGCATTTATTAGGGCGAGGAACTTGGACAAATTGAAACCGAGCTAACATTCGAAGAACTCACCGATCCGCCCGCGATCCGGTATTGGCCCGCGATAAAAGGCCGAGATGGGTGCCGCACACCCATGGCTTGGGAAAAGGATGCCCCCAATGCGGGATTTTCGACAGGGACACCTTGGCTGCCTGTCAAAGCCCCACAGGCTGAAAAAGCCGTCGATCAACAAGGGGATAATAGCATCTTCGCCTATTACAAAGACGCCATCGCGCGACGCAAAGCGAGCCCTGCTTTAAGTAATGGCAAGACAACCTTCCTAAAAGTACCAGAACCCTTTCTGGCATTCACGCGCAGTGCCGAGGGTGAAACGTTGACCTGCGTTTTTAATTTGTCGGACAAACCACACGCACTTTCCATTCAGGGCGACGCAAGCATAATGCACGCCAACGAAGCGGCTTTGGACAACAAAGTCCTGACGCTAGCGGGCAACGGCTTTGCCTATATTGCGCACGGCTCTGAAATCGAGGTTAATGCAATCTAGGCCAGACTTTTGGTGTCCCAAATATCTTTCATGTAGCCCTTGATCGTGCGGTCTGACGAAAAGAAGCCCGCGCCTGCGATGTTGCGCAGCGCCAACGTGTTCCAGTGATCTGGATCCGCGTAGGCGGTGTCGACTTTGGCTTGGCTGGATAGATAGCTTTCAAAGTCTGACGCGACGAGGAATGGATCATGGTTCCACGTCGCGTCCACGAGGCCATTGTAACGCTGGGGGTCGTCTGGATTAAAGCGACCCTCGACAATCATTTGCAAAACATTGCGCAAAGTTTGGCTGGCTTGGATCGCGTCACGGGCGTGATCCATGACCTGATATCGCTGTTGGACTTGCGCCGCAGTCATTCCAAACAGAAAGAAGTTCTCGGCCCCCACATGTTCGCGGATTTCGACGTTCGCAACGTCCAACGTCCCGATGGTCAATGCACCGTTCATGGTGAATTTCATGTTGCCCGTACCCGAAGCCTCCTTGCCCGCCGTCGATATCTGTTCGGACAGATCGGTAGCAGGGATCAGGCGCTCGGCCATAGAAACGTTGTAGTTGGCGGGGTAAATCACCTTAAGACGGTCCCCGACAACGGGGTCTGTGTTAATCGTGTTTGCCACGTCATTGATAAGATGAATGATCTCTTTAGCCGCAAAATATCCCGGCGCGGCCTTGCCCCCAAAAATCTTCACGCGCGGCGTCCAGTCCGCTTGTGGATTGTCGCGGATCGCTGGCCAGCGCGCGATTGTTTCAAACACGTTAAGCAGCTGACGTTTGTATTCATGCATCCGCTTGATTTGCACATCAAACATCGCATCTGGATTAAGTCTGATGCCAAGTTGATCCGATGCCCAATTGGACAGAGCAACCTTGTTTTCTCGCTTGGCAGCACCGATGGCATCGCGCACGCCTGTGTCAGCTTCATGCGCGCCGAGTTCAGCCAAACGGCCTAGATCGCTTTCCCAACCCGCGCCAATTGTTTCGCTCAGAACCTTGGACGACGCAGGATTAGACAAGCGCAACCAACGTCGCGGGGTCACACCATTGGTCTGGTTTAGGATGAGTTTCGGATATGCGTCGTTTAGCTCGGAAAAGACGGTTTCTTTCATCAACTCCGTATGTAGCGCAGAGACACCATTTACATGCGATGCCATTACAAACGCCAGCGTACCCATATGCACTTGGTCATGCTTTACAATTCCCAAGTCATCTGGGCATTTGGTTGCTGCACGATGTTCTTTATCGATGCCTTCGATGATCTGCATATGGCGGGGTAAAACGCGCCCCATCAGCCATGTTGACCATGTTTCAAGCGCTTCGGGCAGAAGCGTATGGTTGGTATAATTCAAACAACCTCGCGCAATGTCCTTGGCGGTGTCCCAAGTCAGACCGTGCTCATCTATCAACAAGCGCATCAATTCGGGACCCGCAAGCGCGGGGTGCGTGTCGTTCATCTGGATTGCGACTTTGGAAGGCAGCATTGATAGATCATCATATTTGCTTAAGAACCGACGCAAGATGTCTTGCAATGCGGCCGAAGTCAGAAAGTATTCTTGCTTCAGGCGCAATTCCTTGCCGTTGTCGGTCGTATCTTCGGGATGCAAAACACGCGACAACGTACGCGCTAGCGCTTCGGGTGCGGCGGCAGCGGTGTGATCGCCTGAATTGAAACGCTCCAGATCAAACAGCTCGGTCGAATGTGCGCCCCATAGGCGTAACACGTATTGGCCCACTTGCCTTGCCATCCCACCACAGGCATGTCGTAGGCGCGGGCATATACGGTTTCAGATGGATGCCAGTTAAAGCCCGCGTCCACATGCCCCTTAAACGGGATCGTATAACGGGCCTCTGGGCGTTCAAATTCCCATGGATGCGGTTGGTTCAACCAATCCTCTGGATGCTCGACCTGACGTCCACTTTCGAATTTCTGACGGAAAAGCCCATGTTCATAACAAATTCCGTACCCGTAGGCAGGACAGACCAGCGTTGACATGCTCTCCAGAAAACAGGTGGCCAAGCGGCCTAGACCACCGTTGCCTAACGCCGCATCAGGTTCATTCTCCATCACATCAGATAGGCTAACGCCCTCTTGTTCCAACACGTCTTTGACGGTTTCAAATAGCCCAAGGTTCATCATCGCATCACCTAAGATACGGCCAATCAAGAACTCTAGAGATAAATAATAAACGCGCTTGCCCTGCGCTTCGTAGGTTTTGCGAGTTGCCCTAAACCAAGGTTCGATAATGAAATCGCGCACACTTTAACTCACGGCCATGCGCCAATCATACAAAGACGCATGCGTTTTGTCCTTGCCTAGCGTGTAGGTAAGGTGCTGCGTGATGCGCATCCGAAGCGCATCTGCTGACAGATCATTCATAACATTCATCTCGAAAACCCTTTGCTCACGCAGCCAGCTAACAGATACGATTTGCTTAGTCTCGATGCATTTCTGTTTGCGCTAACTTAGGTGACCACATCAGGGTCAACCCATCCTGTTTTGGCAGTCAACTCAGAAAGTTGCAGCGCCGCTGCGCGCACCATTTCCAAGGCGCTCTCAGGCTCCATGTGCAGTCTATCAGCGTCCGTGACCAACTGTTCAAGATAGATACGGATAGTCGCCCCTTGCGTGCCTGTTCCAGACAAACGGAACACGACCCGCGCGCCACCCTTAAAAACAATTCGTATCCCCTGATTGGAAGAGCGCGATCCATCCACAGGATCATCGTAGGCAAACTCGTCCGCTGTCTCGACACGCAGTTTACCAATTGTTGAGCCTGCAAGCGAGGGCAGTTTTGCGCGCAAGCCATCGACCATGGCATTTGCTTTTTCGCTCTCTACTTCTTCGTAGTCATGTCGTGAATAGTAGCAACGCCCGTGGGTCGACCACAGATCAGCCATCAGATCCGCAACGGACAACTTGGTCTCAGCGAGGATGTTCAACCATAGCAACACGGCCCAAAGTCCATCCTTTTCGCGCACGTGATCTGATCCCGTGCCCGCGCTTTCTTCACCGCACAGCGTGACCTTGCCAGCGTCCAACAAATTGCCAAAGAACTTCCAACCCGTAGGTGTTTCAAAACATCCAATACCAAGGCTTTCGGCCACGCGATCAACCGCGCGCGAGGTCGGCATAGAACGCGCAACACCAGCCAAGCCATCTTTATATGCAGGTGCCAGATGCGCCTTCGCTGTCAGAACTGCGAGACTGTCAGAAGGCGTCACATAAGCACCCCGCCCTACAATCATGTTGCGATCTCCGTCGCCGTCGGACGCGGCACCAAAGTCAGGTGCATCCGCGCCGTACATGATGTCCATGAGCGACTTGGCCCAAATCGGGTTTGGGTCCGGATGACCCCCACCAAATGTCGGACTTGGCACGCCGTTCATCACAGTGCCTTTGGCCGCGCCCAATGTGTCTTCGAGGATCGCGTGCGCATAGGGTCCGGTGACGGCATGCATAGCATCAAACCGCATTGTGAAGCCGCTTGCGAAAAGCGCGCGGATTTTGGCAAAATCGAACAGACTACCCATCAATTCAGCGTAATCCGCGACGGGATCAACAATCTCAACCTGCATAGAGCCGATTTGCGTGTCCCCGATCCGTTCAAGATCAATATCGTCGCCAGCGGCAATTCGATACGTCTCAATCTCAGTGGTCCGTGCAAAAATTTTATCAGTCACCGTTTCTGTTGCAGGGCCCCCATTCGCACCATTGTACTTCAGACCAAAATCCGCATCTGGCCCCCCAGGATTGTGACTGGCGGATAATATCAAACCACCGTCCGCTTTGCGTAAACGGATCAAGTGGGACACCGCAGGCGTCGACAAAATTCCGCCCTGCCCAACAATGCATTTCGCCGCCCCGTTCGCAGCCGCCATGCGAAGAATAATCTGAATGGCTGCGTCGTTAAAAAACCTACCATCCCCACCCACGACCAAGGTCTTATTCTGCACGCCATCGATTCCATCGAAGGTCGATTGCACATAATTCTCAAGGTAACGCGGCCTTTTGAAAACTGCAGTTTTCTTGCGCAATCCGCTGGTACCTGGCTTTTGGCCGTCGATTGGATCTGTTCTAACTGTTTGCATCGGCTTTGGTGTTACCCCCAATTATAGTCAATTAACATGCGACGTTTCATCCGAGAAAACCACCACCGCATTTGCAGCCACATGCATTCCCTCGGTCACTTGAATTGCATCATCTTGGCTGGTGTCAAAACGGCGGACCCATCGGTTGCCCTGCGCAACCGATGGCGGCGTTATTGTCCCGACCAGCATATGATGTCGTGAAGGTTAAATAAGAGAAGAACATTTTGAAGCTTGCATTTAGTGTTGATCACGATTCGCGCA
>NZ_JABBAM010000173.1 GCF_018607965.1 Planktotalea sp. | reverse complement strand
ACATAAGACGGATTATACGAATTAAGACAAACGATCCACGGCCATATCACCTCCACCAATCTCTTGCTCTAGCAGATGATCTGGCAAGACCTGCCCCGTGATCTGCGTCGCCGCAAATTCGCTTAGCGCGGGTACTGTTTGAATTCCGTATCCACCTTGACCCGCCAACCAATAGAACCCATCGGCACGCTTTGAAAATCCCGCAACGGGCGAACCGTCGGGTACAAAACTGCGCAGGCCCGCCCACTTGTGTTCAATACGCTTCACTGAAAGATCGAACGCTGTCTCAATACGGTCCACACAAATCGCGATATCCAACTCTTCGGGCTGTGCATCGCACGGCGCACTTGGCGTTTCATCGGCAGGCGAAATCAACAAACGACCCGCGTCAGGCTTCAGGTAGAACTGTTCCTCAACATCAATCGTGATCGGAAAATGCGTCGCATCAATACCGCTGGATCCAGCCACAATCGCTGCTGTGCGTCGTTTCGGCGTCAAACCAATCGTCTCCGCACCTGCCATTTTCCCAACAACATCCGCCCAAGCACCCGCTGCGTTCACAATAACACCCGCCTCAATCCGACCCGCCTTCGTATCAATCTGCCACACGTCCCTCACGCGCTCCAATCCATGGACTTCAGATTTCAACATCATCGCGCCGTCCCCATTTTTGAACTGGCGCAAGAACCCTTGATGCAAACCACCGACGTCAATATCCTGCCCTGCGTGGTCCACCATCCCGGCCTCGCCGTACCCTTTTCGGATCAATGGATTAATCTGGCGCATCGCGGCTTCGTCCAACACCGACACCTCTGGATCATTGCCCACTTGCGCCAATAATGCATCCAGCGCACCACGTTGATCCGCGCGCGCAAGCATCAGTATCAAGCGTGGCGAAAACAGAGGTGCTTCGCTGAATCCCTGCGGAGGTGCCTCATAAAAC
Organism: Planktotalea sp.; assembly: GCF_018607965.1. Lineage (GTDB taxonomy): Bacteria > Pseudomonadota > Alphaproteobacteria > Rhodobacterales > Rhodobacteraceae > Planktotalea. The sequence goes on along the minus strand of NZ_JABBAM010000173.1, from coordinate 4,762 downwards.
GGCCGCGAGGCGCGCGCCAAAGCCCGGATCACACGCGGTCCATAGTTCGGCGCAAAGACCGCTGCAGACCGTCCCGTTGTGTGATAGCCCGCTTGGCTTTCCATTTCCAACACCGCGACGCGCTTGCCCGCCATCGCCAAACGCGCGGCCACCGACGCACCCGCAATCCCTGCTCCGATTACGGCGATGTCAAAGGTCTGTGTCATATCAAATCTCGATGCTGGGTGTTCCAATTGAACTGGAACAGAGCACCCCGCAAAATGCAATCACCCTTGCAAACCCGACCTAGGCACGATTGGATACCCCTGACAGACCAACCGTGCCCCGCACCCCGAAAAAGAGACGCATCCAATGAAATTGAGCGATTCCAAAACCATCAACGCAGACCGCGCCACTGTTTATGCGGCGCTGCTCGATCCTGCCGTTCTGTCTGCTTGCGTCCCCGGTTGTACCGAAATGAGCGGGAACGCGACCGAGGGCTTTCAAGCGACTGTCGTTCAAAAGGTGGGTCCCGTAAAAGCAACGTTCAAAGGCGAGGTTGAAATTAGCGACCAAGTTGACGGCGAAAGCCTGACACTGACGGGGGCTGGCAAAGGTGGCACTGCAGGGTTTGCCAAGGGTGGCGCGAGTGTGCGCCTTGAAGAAGACGGTGATCAGACGATCCTACACTACGATGTAGAGGCCAAGGTTGGCGGCAAGCTCGCCCAGCTTGGCAGTCGCATCATTGACGGGTTTGCCAAGAAGATGGCGGATCAATTCTTTACATCCTTCCAAGACGCCGTTGGTGCGCCCGAAGACGAAGATGCGGAACCTACAGCGAAAAAAGGCTGGTTCCACAAGCTGCGCAAAGGGTAAGCAAATCTATCTGCAAAAATTGCCCTCTTGACATAATACCATTTAGTACCTCTTATAAAGGGATACCGAATGGTACTATAGTGGGTTACAATGAACCAAGCACATCAAATGGGATTCAAGGCACTTGCCGACCCAACCCGCCGAGGCATTTTGCATCTGCTGGCCCAGCAAGACATGACCATCGCCGAAGTTGCGGATAACTTTCAAATGACCCGCGCAGCCGTGAAAAAACACCTCACGGTCTTGAAAGACGGCGATCTAATCACGATGCAAAGCGTTGGACGTACACGCGTGAACACCCTTAATCCTGACGGCTTGAAACAGATGCGCGATTGGTTCGCCTACTTCGATGCCTTCTGGGATGATCGTCTTGCTACCCTAAAATCTGAGATCGAAAAGGACATAAAATGAGCGATACAACTCTGCGCAAAACCATCTTCCTGCAAGCCACTCCAGAACAGGTGTGGGCATTTCTCACCGATCCAGAAAAGCTCGCTTTGTGGTTTCACAAACCTAAATCCCCGCTCGCAATTGGTGCATACGCGATGTTTGGCACAGACAGCGGCGACAAACTCATGTGGTGGGATGTGCTTGTGTCCGACCCTTTCAACACGCTGGAATACACCTTCACCATTGCGCCCATGGGTGGCGCAATCAGCACCGTGAAATGGTCCCTGGCCCAAATTGCAGGCGGCAGGCGTCTGTCCCTCATCCACGAGGAACTGCCCGTCGGCGAAGACGCATTCGGCCTAACACTCGCGCTTGATAAAGGCTGGGACGATCATCCGGCCCGCATGCGCTCAGGGCTGCACGAGGGGTAATTGCAAACGCATTTTAAAGATCGGGGTCATTGTCAAAAATGACTTCGGTCTTCGCGATGCAGCTCTCTCTCAGGTCCCCCAAGGCTAGCAGTTCGGGATCGCTCCGGTACGCCTCAAAAGCAACGTGACTTGGAAACGCCAACCGGTGAATTTCATGTGGTGCACCGTCCAATGCCGCGTGAGTCTTTACAACTTCCAGAACCTTCACGCCATGCGTTTCCATGATCGCAAATGCGGCTGTTTCGAACCGTTCAAACGCTTCAAATTGATCGGGCTTACCCCAAGTTTTGCGGTTACTAAAAGGGGCATTAGCCCTCAACCGCTGCAACTTTCCCCGCGCCACGGAACCAGCGCACAATCTTTGCGCGGTCTTCCTCGGGTAGGTCTGTAATGTTCGCGGGCGGCATCGCGTGGGACACACCGGCTTGCAAATACACCTCGCGCGCCGCGCGTACGATGTCATATCGGGTTTCTAGAAACACGCCCTTGGGGGCCCAACGGATACCATCCCAGCTGGGTTCGCGCGCGTGGCACATGGAACACCGGCCCAGCACAATGTTCTCGACCTCTTCATAGCCAGCCGAGGCCACCAGCGTCTCTTGGTGCGCTGAAAGCGGCTGCGCATCCGCAACATCATAATCCTGATCCCACGTGTTCGCAGTCGACAACCACGCTATGATGATCATCAGGATAACAGTTACAGCCCATGTCCAGTTAGGCCCCTTACCCGTGGAATGCAGCGTATTGAAATAATGACGAACGGTTACACCCGTGAGGAAAATCAGCGACGCAATCAGCCAGCTGTATTCCGTGCCGAACGCCAAAGGATAGTGATTGGACAACATCAAGAAAATCACAGGCAGCGTCAGATAGTTGTTATGCGTGCTGCGCAATTTCGCGATCTTGCCGTACTTCGCATCCGGCGTGCGACCTGCCATCAGATCGGCCACAACAATGCGCTGGTTCGGCATGATGATGAAGAACACGTTCGCCGTCATGATCGTCGCCGTGAACGCACCAAGATGCAGCAATGCCGCGCGGCCCGTGAACACCTGATCATAACCGTATGCCATGACCACAAGGATCACAAACAAGAGCACCATTAGCAACGTGGGCTGTTCGCCCAACTTGGATTTGCACATGAAATCATACGCGATCCAACCAATCGTCAAAGACCCAGCAGAAATCACAATCGCCATGAACACGGACAGATCCGCCTTCGCAGGATCAATCAGGAACAACTCTGCGCCCGCCCAATAGACGATCATCAGCAAGGCGGCACCAGACAGCCACGTCGAATAGCTCTGCCATTTGTGCCAAATCAAATGCGCCGGCATATTTTCAGGCGCGACCATATATTTCTGGATGTGATAGAAACCACCGCCGTGCACCTGCCATTCTTCGCCCGTTGCACCCTCTGGCATGTTGGGCGCTTTCTTCAGCCCCAAGTCCAACGCGATAAAGAAGAACGACGCACCAATCCACGCCATCGCAGTGATCACATGAACCCAACGCACCGTCAGCGCGATCCAGTCCCAAAGTATTGCTAGATCATACATCAAGCGGCTCCCAATTCTGTTGCGGCCAAGACTATCTACTCGGGCATTTGTCCGCTATAATTGCGATTAAACAAAGAGTGTCAAAAATTTCCGCACAATGTCTTATTTCGATAACCTACGCACCTTCGTGCGAATCTATGAACTCGGTAGCATGTCTGCCGCCGCGCGGGATCAGCGAATTTCGCCTGCGGTCACATCTGCGCGCATTTCCCAGCTTGAGAGCCACCTTGGTGTGCGCCTGTTTCAACGCACCACGCGCTCGCTAACCCCAACCGAACAAGGGCGCATCTTTTACACAGGTGCATGTGCCGTGCTTGAGGCCGTCGAGGTCGCCGAAGCAGGTGTCGGGGACGCCACCGAAAACCCGCGCGGCACGTTGCATATCGCATCGCCCTTGGGCGTGGGGCGTCGTCTAATCGCGCCGTATGTGCCAGAGTTCGCAGCGCAATACCCTCTTGTCGATGTCCGCCTGCGCATGACAGATCGCAAGATCGACCTCACCGCAGAGGGTCTGGATATCGCGTTCTTCCTCGGTCGCCCCGAGGATTCCAACATGCGCATCCGCAAGATAGCCGATTGCGAACGCGTGCTCTGTGCCAGCCCATCCTACATCGCGCAACATGGACACCCCAACAGTGGTGCGGATATTGATCGCGGCAAGCACAATTGCCTTAACCTGCGCTTTCCGGGTGCGACTGAATTCCAATGGGAACTCTCAACCCCCGACGGCCCCCGCAAGTTCGACGTTCAGGGCCGTTTCGAGAGCGACGATAGCGATGTCCTGACCGATTGGGCTCTACAAGGCGCAGGCATCGCACTGCGCCCCGTCTTCGAAATCGCAGCCCATCTAAAATCAGGCGCACTGGTCCAAGTCGCGAAAGAAACCCCGCCCCTGCCCGTGCAAATGGCCTGCCTCTACACGCATCGCCGCCACCAAGACCCCAAAGCACGCCTGTTCATGGAGTTCATGATTGAACGCATGGAGGGGGCGATAAAGTTATAGCCTTGGTATTAAAAGTTGAAATTAGTTTCGCGATTTAATCCATAGCGTGTACGCTTGTAGACGTAATGAGTCTCCGCCGCTGTAAGTCTTTGTAAACCTCTGACTGAAGGATCGCGTTGATGAAACCCTTTTTATTCTTGGCTCTTCTTATTGCTCCCCTGCCTGTTCTTGCAGATACGGTTGGCGAACAGATCAAAGTGACAATCGAAGACGCTGTAGGTCTTCCCGGAAATGCAATCAGAGACAAAACCCAGATCGTTGCCGTCAACGCGGACAATGATGTCACGTTCATTTTCATGTGTAGCGCCGGAAAAGAAGACGGTGCTGGCGATCTTGCCATCGATGCTATTTTCACCGTGATTGCCACTGCGACTGGCGGCATCCCGTTACTTATCCAAAAGCCGGTCAAAAGGCTGATTGCCAAAGGCGTGGTTAATAAAGGGGATGCCTATTGCAGTGCCATCGCCTCAAAGACGGGCACCACCAAAAAGGCAAAAAACGTGTCTAGGGTCAGGACTCATAAC
>NZ_JABBAM010000167.1 GCF_018607965.1 Planktotalea sp. | reverse complement strand
CCCCGGACGTATCGCTACGCAGCTTGCGCCTAAGTACTTCTGAACTGGGTGAAATTGCACCGCCTCCAACACGTCCCTCAGCGCACATTCTGCACGCCTTTCTGTCTCGTCAGCTTAAGCATTAACGTTGAAATCTTAACTAAAGGCTTACGTAATCGTCATTTCTGGTACGAATTCGTTTGGAAACTGCACCCTAAACGCAGAACCACCTTGACCAGGCAGATACAAAATTTCACCCCCAAGACGGTTCATAATTTCGCGACAAATGGCTAGCCCAAGGCCCGCCCCGCCCGCTTTGGTTTCGCCCACGCGTGAGAATTTTTCGAAGATTACATCCCGCATATCAGCCGCGATCACACTTCCATTGTCGATAAAGTCGACTGTGACCAAGTCTTCACTTTCAAAGACTTTGATCGTAAGCGTAGGATCAGCCACATCACAATATTTTTGCGAGTTGGACAAAATATTGATGAAAACTTGGGATAATCGATCCGTATCCGTGTGCACCATTACTTTTTCACGTTGAGGTTTTCGCTTTATCTGAATGCCCTTATCTACAAACAACCCTGCGGCGGAAATTGCACCATCTAGTATATCGCTCAAAGGTTTACGCGACAGGTTCAACGAAACGCGCCCGTCTTCAAGAACCGATAGATCGAGCAAGTCATCCAACAATCTGGTCAGGCGCAACGTCTCGGAATGAATGATGCCGGCATAGCGGGCCTTGTCAGGATCAGGCATGTTTTCGCTGTCGCGTAAAATTTCTGAAAAGGCGCGGATAGAGGTCATTGGCGTGCGCAATTCATGGCTAATCTGGCTGAGAAACCCATCTTTTTGCACTGAGATTTGGGTCAGCTTTTCATTCACGAGACGCAATTGTTGCGCGGTGCGTTGAAGTTCAGAAGATTGCGCCTCCAATTTGCTGGAATACTCCATCATCTGCGCACTTTCATCCGCAACAGCCAGAAGATCATCCACCGACACAGAGGCACCCCCGACGATCTGGCCGACCATAGCATGCGCCGTTGCCGCCCCGACCGAGCCCGATAATTCGCGTTCTAACAAATCCAAAAACTCAGGCGTCGGTTCGGGCACCAATCCTTGGGAACCTTGACGCGCCGCTTCCAATCCAAAGAGCGATTGGGCTTCTCGCGACCCCAGAATGCGCTGCGACATAATCATAAGATCTTCTGATTGCGCGGCACCGTTCGCCCAGCTGCGCGCAGATTGACCATGTTGAAATACATTCACAAACTGTGCGCCCTGAAGGCGTTCGAGCGGTTCAGGAAAACTGCTTAAAGACATCAAACAGAACGCAGCACTGTTCAACAACATGCTCCACATCAGGCAATGTAGAATTGGATCTAACCCTTTGATCCCAAACAACGCTTGGGGTGCGAGCCATTCAATTCCAAATGGGCCTTGGGTCATCATCATTTCTGAAAACACGACACCCGTTCCAAGACTGGGTAAAAACAGCGAATAGGCCCAAATGAAAAAGCCGATCGCCAGCCCAGCTAGCGCGCCCGTTCGCGTCGCACCACGCCAAAATATTCCACCCACCATCACAGGAAGGGCCTGTGCGACGCCAACGAAAGAAACCAAACCAATCGCGGCCAAAGCTGATCCACCACCCGATAAGCGAAAATAGAAATACGCCAGCATAACAATCGCACCAATCGCCAATCGACGCGACAGCAGAACCACCGAACGCACATCCCCAGAAATACTGACACGCCCCTCTTTGAAGTGTAGCCAAATTGGCATGACTATATGGTTTGAAACCATCGTTGAGAGCGCGATTGAGGCAACGATCACCATAGAGGTCGCCGAGGATAGGCCCCCAAGGAACGACAGCATCGCCAATCCATTTTGTCCCTGGCTAAGCGGCACCGTCAAAACGAACATATCTGGGTTTGAGCCCGCAGGCAAAAGATCTAATCCCGTCACCGCGATGGGCAGAACGAACAGGCTCATCAACAAGAGGTAGGCCGGAAAGGCCCATGATGCCATGCGTAGATGCTGTTCGTCATCATTTTCAACAACCATAACGTGGAACATGCGTGGCAAACATAAAAAGGCAGCAGCCGACAGAAATGTCAGCCCAGCCCACCGACCACCACTGACATTCCACGTTCCAATGTCAGAGGAATCGATCTTTTCCAGCATTGGACCAATACCGCCGGACAAGCCCCAGACGACGAAAATTCCTACGGCCATAAGGGCGATTAGTTTGACCACAGCTTCAACGGCAATAGCCATGACAACACCGTCGTGGCGTTCGTTCACATCCAGTTTTCGTGTGCCGAAAAGGATGGTGAATAATGCAAGACCGATTGCGACCCAGAATGCGGTGATGGTTTGACTTGAAACGTCAAACCCGGCTTGTGACGCTTCGGCAAAGACCGCGTATGATTGCGTAACAGATTGCAATTGCAGTGCAATATAGGGTGTCGTTCCCGTGACGGCGAGGATAGTTAGCGTAACCGCAAGCAGATTGGACTTGCCAAAACGCGCCGAAATCAAATCAGCAATTGACGTGATCCTTTGTGTGCGACCAATGCGCACCAGTTTGCGCACGGCCCATAGCCATCCCAGCATAACGAGGGATGGTCCCAAATAAATCGTGACGAACTCCAAGCCGGACCGCACCGCAAATCCAACAGCGCCGTAAAATGTCCAAGCCGTGCAGTATATGGAAAGTGACAATGTATATACAAAGGGCGCGCGCAACCATTTGATCCGTCCAATGCGCGCCGCGCGTTCTGCTGCAAAAGCGACAATGAACAACGCCAAGACGTAGCCAAGCGATACCCCGATCAGCAGGTTCACGAAGCGGGTCGATCTTGTTGAGACGTCTCAGCAGGCAATGCATCCTTTGAAAGGATCGCTTGTGTGGTCGCCCCGTCGGTCGCCCCGTCGGCCCAGTTCATGCGCCATGCAAGGAACGCACCTGCAACAATCAACCCGATCCAAATCGCAAAAACATAAAGTGTTGCGATCGAGGTCGAAATTTCAATGTCTGCCTCCCCTTTCGACCAAACCAAAGGAACCAGCCATAATATCAATCCAACAACAGGCAGCAGCCGCGCAGCATCTATGATACGGCGCTGGCGATAACTTCGGCGTTCAAGAAAAAGACGGCGCAATATACCGGACGTGGTGTGTTGTTGAGAAAAATTACTCAAGACACACTCATTTCGTGCAAGGTTTCAATGATCTCAGCATTTGAAAATGGTTTTGTCATAAAGCGGGTCGCGCCAAGACGTTCTGCCATTTCGCGATCTTTTGCCTGACCACGCGCGGTTAGCATAAGGACGGGAATTTCGCTGAAACCTTCGCTGTTTCGAATATCTGCAAGGATATCAAATCCACTGCGTCCCGGCAGCATGACATCCAAAATAAGAACGTCAGGCTTTTTTGCCCTGATGACATCAGCAGCGTCGTGACCGTTTGAATGCGTCGACACTGTCCAGCCGTCACGCGACAGCAGGAAACTTACGGCTTCAATGATATTGGGCTCATCCTCAACCAGTAGAACATGCTTGTTCAAACCATCCCCCCCATTTTTCGCGCGGCATTGCTTCAAACCGCGCTCTCACCGTTTAACCACTTTATGCGAGCATCGCGTATTTGCAATCGAAACCAGCAATGCCCCACCTTACAAGCCACTGGCCCAAATCGAAGGTTCACGGCGCCCAACACAAGAGGCGCGTGGGCAAATTCGGCAGCTGACCCCAATTGGACGCGCTTGCACAAAGTTTGTTGCGTCGCCCCGCTTTGACAAAGGAACAATCAACATGTGCGCCTCCAACAAGGGCACCGCGCCGAATTGAGGGGCCGTTACAGGTGCCGCAAAGGCCAAGGTTTCAAACTGCGAAGTGTCACGCCCACTTTGTTCTGCGACCTCGCGCAACGCAATCAAGGGGCGCGACAAGGATTGATACAGAGACCACAAAGGGCAAGCCGCACCAAATCGTGGCAATGGAAATCCTTGCAAAGGCTTGCGCTGGGTCAAGGTGCCTGAGCTGTCGCAAACAGCAAGACCCACGCCATCCGCACCAATGTCAAAGCGATCATCTGTAATCAAAGGCGCGAGAATAGAGCCTGGAATGCTTGCCAAACGGCGCATAACACTGCCCAAGTCAACTTTATTCAACGCAGCAATAGCATCAGGTTCAAGGCCGTGGATCGACACTTGATCAAGCAGACCCTCTGTGGGAAGCGCGTGAGCATCGCGCCAATAGCGAAACAACAAGTTCTGCGTTTGACTGCGTCCAGAGGCCGAAACCAGAATTTCGGGTGAGCGTTCAATCATCTCTTTGATTTCGAGCGCCGCCGCTTCATGGGTCGCACAGGTTTCTAAATCTGGAAAATAATAGCCACTTTGGGAAAAGAACGCCTCTATTTCATCTTGCGGTGTTGTGAATTGATCAGTCTGCGACGTTTCACCATTCAAGAAGGCGACCAGCGCCTGTGATCCTTCTGTCAAACGCTGCGCATCTTCATTGATGTTACGTTGAAAGCGGTCGCGCCATTCAGGTTCTATTTCTTCTGTTTGCACCAAAATAGACGATGTCGAACGAATAGCAGTCACAGCCCCCAGCATATCATGGAGCGCTGTCGCCAGTTGCGGATCATGTGTCATGCGGTCGGTCAATGTGACAACGGTTTGTTCAAGTGAGCTTTGTCGCTGCGCCATCACATCAATCAGGCGCGCCCATTCTGGGAAGCGACCTGCAAATTCTTCGGTTTTATCCAATTCAACAGGTTGTCTGGGATGCAGTGCTGCAACTTCGCGCAATGTCGCAAGAAGTGCCGTTTCAGCCCCCTCGCTTAAAACCGAGGCCTCAACATCCAAGATCGCTGCGATGTCCAAGAGCAATTTACCACCGATTCTACGGCGATTATGCTCAATCAGGTTAAGATAAGATGCAGAGACACCTGCGTGGCGCGCAAGATCTGCCTGCTTCATGCCTATTATCAAGCGACGCTCTCGTATTCGGCTGCCGGTAAGTGTGTCACGGCTCATGGAATTTCCTTCACGCTTTCAAAGGCTTTCTGCGTCGCAGAATAATTTCTTTACAACTCACCCTAGGGCATTGTGCATTCGTTGACAAAATAATTGTTTAATACAAGGCCCTTATTGCGATGTTTTCTGTCGTGCTCTCTTATGAGCCCAGCACTTTTGTGCAACCCCGTGAACGGCAGGAAGAGGAGCCTGCCCTCACACATTTCGAAATTTGGGAGGATTTTCATGTCCACAGGTAACTTCACACGTCGCGGTCTTCTAAAGACAAGCGCCGTTGCGGGCGCAGGTTTGGCATTGCCAACATATCTGTCCGCTGCAAACCACGCTGGTTATACCAATGCGCCACAGGGCGACACGGTAACACTTGGCTTCAACGTTCCACAGTCTGGTCCTTACGCGGACGAGGGTGCTGACGAACTCCGCGCATATGTGCTTGCTGTAGAGCACCTCAATGGCGGCGGCGACGGCGGCATGATGAACACGTTCAGCTCTAAAGAGTTGACGGGTAACGGCATCTTGGGCAAAAAAGTTGAGTACGTCACAGGCGACACACAGACAAAGTCTGACGCTGCACGTGCTTCTGCGAAGTCCATGATCGAAAAAGACGGCGCCGTGATGATCACTGGTGGTTCTTCTTCTGGTGTTGCGATTGCTGTTCAGGGCCTTTGCCAAGAAGCTGGCGTCATCTTTATGGCTGGCCTCACGCACTCCAACGACA
>NZ_JABBAM010000057.1 GCF_018607965.1 Planktotalea sp. | reverse complement strand
CATTTCGTCGGTCTTGCGAAAAAACAAAATACTGGAACGGGATACGGTTTTCACCGTCATCGCTGTGACAGCGTTAAGCACAATGGCGGTGATCATTTACCCGATCAATGCAGACTATGCTGGACTGTCGGACATCGCGACGGGCGTGTTCCCTGGGGAGACGATCCATGACGTCGCACAGTTCGTTGGTGCTAGATATTCCGTGTCCGACCTAACTGGAGAAACGGCAACCTTTGTCAAACTTCTAAGGGTCGCGGTTTTGGTGCCCATCGTTCTTGTCCTATCGATTGTCTTCGCAGAGACACGGGAACCGGGCCAGAAACGCAGCCTACCCATCCCGTTTTTCGTCAGCGGCTTTTCAGCTCTGGTCGTTGCGGAAACTTACGGTTTGGTGCCATCGTCCATATAAGCGGTTTGACTTCTATCCTCGCTATCTTCGCCCTTAATACCATCACACTTTACATCACCTAATTGGAGAAACATCATGTTTGTGGACGAACGCATTTATACACTGCACGCAGGGCAAGTGCCTGTATTTTTAAAATTATACGAAGAAGAAGCAATGGAATGCCAGGTGGAGATTCTAGGTAAAATGGTGGGCTACTACTTTACCGACATTGGGCCGCTGAACCAGATCGTGCATATGTGGGGCTATGACAGTCTTGATGACCGGTTTGAGCGGCGCAAAATGTTGCAGGCCTCGCCGATTTGGCAAAGCTACGCCAAGATAATGCGTCCCTTGGTGGTAAATGTTGAAAATAAACTGCTTGTTCCTGCACCTTTCTTTAAGGTGCCATAGCGTTAGGCAAACAATTCTCGCAGCATGAGAATAAGTCCAGAGATGAACATCAGAGCGATGATCAATCTTCGAAATTGATCATCGTTCAGGCGTTTGAAAATGATGATGCCGATCTGGGCGAATACCATCGTCACTGGCAGCGCGAGGGCGATAAGTTTGAGAACATCCCATGTATAAGCGCCCTTAAATGCGAACACGATTAGGGTAAGACCCAATACTGCAACGTTGAATGGTTGTAGGACCGCGCGCGTCTTGGCCTTCGGCCAAGCGCGCATGGCACACCACATCGTCGGCAATGCGCCTGATAATGATGCGGCACCGCCCAATAGGCCACCCAGAAATCCAACTAAACAATCTGCAATGGGTGTGGGTCGTTCAAATTTTGGTAAAACGCGACGGAAAGAAAAGAAACCACCATAAAGCAACATGAAGCCGGCTATGGTGATTTTCAGCACTTCGACGGGCACGAATGACAAGGCCGCGACACCCAACGGAATACCCGGTAGGGCAGGCATCAAAAACCTCGCAAGCCGCTTTGGCTGATCGACAATGGACTTGCGCACGAGCCAAACACCCTGCAATCCACTGGCTACCGACATCACCACAACCATAGAGACGGCTTGGAGGGGCGGCATGATTTGCAGCCAAAAACCGAGCGCAAAGAGAGCGGTTCCAAATCCAGCTAATCCGTTGATCAGTCCGCCAGATGCGGCCCCGAAGACAAGAAAGACGTAGTATTCAAATGCCATTCTTTGGGCCCATCCTACCCATGTTCAAAGTAAACACCCCGACCTTAACCGCTTGCCGAAGTCGGGCGACGACTTCTTCGATGGCGCGGGTTTTCGCGCTGTCTTGTCGGTGAATTAGCCCGAGTATCCGATGGGGTGCGGTCGGTCCGAGTGGCAGCCGTTTTAGAGGCAAGGGATGCATCACCTGTACGCAACGACGGGGTGCGATCGCAACACCCATATTGCACAAAACCATGCTCGAAATGGCCTCTAGGCCTTCCAGTTCCATAGTGTCGTAAACGTTAATTTTCTGGTCTTGCAGCCACGCTTCGATCATCGACCCGACAACGGCATTACGACTGAACCTGATAAAGGGGTTCTCACGCAGAAGCTGGATGGGGTCGTCAGAAACTGTGTCTTCGGCTGCTAGAAGCTGAAGCTCTTCTTTTGCGATCTCGTTCCAGACTTGGCCTTTCGGGATGTAGGGTGGCTGCGTCAGAATGGCGGCATCAATGCGTCCGCGCTCAACTTGCAGCATCAGGTCATTTGTTAGACCGGGCTGCATATGGACGACGAGCTTTGGGTAAGTTTGTTTTAAGGATGAAACGGTCAGTGGCATCAGTCCGGTCAGCGTTGTTGGAACCGCACCCAACATTAACTCACCGTTCAAGCCGTCATCCTCAAGGACCGAAGGTAAAACGTTGTTGTATTCGGCAATAGCTTTGCGCGCTTTTGCGACAAGCGCACGGCCAATCGGTGTTAATTGAGGTGTACGATGAGAGCGGTCAAATATTTTGACGGCCCATTTATCCTCAAGCACCTTCATTTGCTGGCTGACCGCCGCGTGGGTAATGAAAATAGATTCTGCCGCCGCACTGAACGTGCCATTTTCCTCAATCGCGACAAGGGTCTTAAGCAATCGAATCGTCATGCAAGGCTCTCAAAGTGTAAGTATATGTAACGCAATATGTAAGTATTTGGCGTTTAAATGCAAGATGAACTTACTATACAAAAAGTTAAGAATCCAAATTTGGTTTATGTGATAGTTGCGTCAATGCCGGGTTCGCGAACTTAGAGAGGAATAAAAATGACACGACTGCACAAACGACTTGCGGGTGCCGCACTTGCGATGCTAACCGCGACGGCCGCCATTGCCGATTACCCTGAAAGACCAATTAAAATGGTGATCCCGTATGGTGCGGGCGGTGCCACAGATATTTCCGCGCGCTCCATTGCTGAGCCTTTGGGCGATGCGGTTGGTAAGCCAATTGTGATGGCCAATGTGACCGGGGCAGGCGGGGCGACAGGTTCTGTCGCGGTTCAGAACGCCAAGGGTGACGGCTATACTATGTTGTTTGCGCGTGTGGGTTCTCACTCCGTTAACCCTGCGATGAAAGCAACGCTGCCTTACACATTGAATGATTTTCGATTTGTAACCGTTTATGAAATTAACCCTGTTGCCTGCGCAGTCACGCCAGCATCCGGCATTACAAGCATGGATGAACTTATTGCGAAAGTGAATGAAGGTGGGGTTGCATACAGTTCTTCCGGTGTCGGCTCACTTCTGCATTTGGCAGCAGTAATGGTCCTGAATGAGTTTGGCGTCGAAAACCCGCTTGATCAGGCAACCCATATTCCACAAAAGGGGGGCGGCGCGGCGGCAACTGCAGTTTTGAACGGGACAGTGACATTTATTTGCACAAACTCTTCTGCATTGTCGAGCTTTGTCGCAAATGGGCAACTCGTTCCATTGATGGTTACTACCGCAGACCCTGTCGAAGGTTTTGATGCGCCGTCGGCTGCTTCCTTGGGTAAACCTGCTTTGGAGCAATTGGTCGGTTGGACCGGCATTGCTGGCCCAGATGATCTGTCTGACGATGTTGCTGCGAAATGGGGTGAATGGATGGGCGATGCGACGGCAGATGATACTTTTCGCTCCACCATGGAGGGACGGGGATCTGTCATTCAGTTGATGTCACCAGAAGAGGCGAATGTGTTTATTGAAGGTCAGTACAACACATTCCGCAAATTAGTTGATGATCTTGGTATGCGCATCGAAGGCTGAACGGTCTGAGGTGCCAAATACAATGGTGGCAGAGTTTTCATGTTCTGCCACCATTTGTCTAATTAGAGGGGGCTAAAATGAGCGACCGTGACATTCAATTGCGACTTGGCATTGGGGCGATTGCTGTCTCAGTTTTGTTCATTTTTATTGCCATTCCCGCGTTTGTTTCTGCGCCCAGCAATGTCAGAAACATTGTGTTATCCCCATTATTTTGGCCGTATGCGTTGGCTGGCCTCACTGGATTAACAGGTCTTGGTTTGCTGGCAACAGGCCTCAGAGCCCCCAAACTGGTCAGTAAAGCAGCATCCGACTTTGAAGGTACAAAAGCGGCGTATCTGCGTTTGCTTGGTGCCGCGACCATCATGCTGGTTACCGTTTTCATTATGCCTCGACTTGGTTTGGTCTGGACCGCGATGCTCGTTTTTGTGTCAACTGCATTTCTGGTGCGTACGAGCCACCCCATCACTGCGCTGGTCTGCGCTATTATTATCCCGTTAGTATTATACGCTTTCTTCGCACATGTGGCGGGGGTCGCCATTCCCCAAGGTAATTTTGTGAGGTTGCCATGAGCTTTATTGATGGGCTGTTGGCTGGCCTTGCACTTGTTGCCAATTTAGAAAGTTTCCTTGCGCTTGGCGCAGGTGTGGCAATTGGTGTGGTCGGTGGCGCGATCCCCGGCATGTCGGCCACAATGGCCGTAGCCCTGACGCTGCCCTTTACCTTTGCAATGCAACCCATCACTGGCATTTTGCTTCTCTTAGGCGTTTACAAGGGTGGTATTTTCGGTGGATCCATTCCCGCCATCCTGATCAAAACACCTGGCACGCCTGCGTCTTCGGCAACTGTGCTTGATGGATACCCAATGGCGGAGCAAGGCAAGGCTGGCAAAGCACTGGGAATGGCACTTTGGGCATCATGCACGGCTGATTTGATTTCCAACCTCGCTTTGATATTGTTTGCTGGTTGGCTGGCCTCATTTGCACTTAACTTCGGCCCTCCTGAATTCTTCACCCTGATGCTGTTTTCTTTGACCATCATTGCCGGGGTTTCGGGGAACAGCCTGCTGCGCGGCGCACTCTCAGCTTTGCTTGGTCTCTTCCTCGCAACAATCGGACTTGATCTTGTTTATGGCACGAACCGGTTTACGCTTGGCGATCCAAACATGATGGGTGGCCTCAATTTTATTGCGGTCTTAATTGGTTTGTTTGCTATCCCAGAAATTCTTGCAATGGTTTGGAATCCAAAATCCCATGATCGTAAGTCACGCTCGTTGGGCGATAATTGGGTTACGTTTAAAGAATATAAAGACAGCTTTAAGTCCATTGTCAGAGGCAGCTTCATCGGTGTTTTTCTTGGATCAATCCCTGGCATTGGAGCGGCCCCGTCGGCGTTTCTCTCATATTCCGAGGCACGACGGAAATCGAAAAACAAAGACAACTTTGGTAAAGGTGAAATCGAAGGGGTAGCTGCAGCAGAAGCGGGTAACAATGGTGTTGCAGGGGCCACTCTTATTCCACTGCTCGCACTTGGAGTGCCCGGTGATGTGATTACGGCAATCATCATGGGCGCATTCATGATCCATGGCCTGCAACCGGGTCCAATGATGTTCATTTTAAACGTTGACATCATCTACGGGTTGTTTATTGGCCTGATAGTTAGCTCTGTCTTTTTGTTCTTGATTGGATCAGTGGCAATCCGCGGCTTTAAATACGTGGCGGATATCCCCAGAGGTCTGCTGTTTCCCGGCGTTTTGGTCCTGTGCATCTACGGTGTCTATGCTGTGAACAATAACTTATTCGACATCGGTGTCATGTTTTTAATGGGTTGGGTCGGCTTCTTTATGTTGCGCTACGATATCCCTGCGGCTCCGTTCTTGATCGCTTTTATTCTGGGGCCATTGCTCGAGGACAACTTCCGTCAATCAATGTTGATGAGCGGCAGCTCTCCATTGATCCTGTTTCGCGGTCCAATCACTTGGTTTTTTTGGGGGCTGACCTGCATCACCGTTATCGCAATTATTAGGGCTGGCATTAAAGCCTCACGGGCGGGTACGCATGAAGTGAGTGATACGTGAGCGATGCTGATGTTGGAAAGCTTTGCTCTGACGGTACCGTTGAGGCTCCGTTTGGCGGTCTCAAATAAAGCGGCATGGGCAAAGAGGGCGGCAGCAAATTTTTGGAAGACTACCTATCGGTCAAATACATGTGCGTCGCTGGCTTTGACGACTAGCCCTCTCATAAAACAAAGGAAGAAATGATGCGCGCAGCTGTCGTCAGAGAGTTCAACGAAGACCTTGAAGTGGTCCGGCAAAATCGGACAGCGTGCTAAGGTGTATCCAACCCGAACGAATGGATACGAGAATGACAA
>NZ_JABBAM010000155.1 GCF_018607965.1 Planktotalea sp. | reverse complement strand
TCGAACACGACGAGAGTTGCACGATTTAAATGCCTTGGTGCAAAGTTCAGATCGGGCCCTATATTCGTCTAAAGACAGGGGGCGTGCACGTGCGACTTTTTCTGATGAATTGGAAACAGGTACGCAGACTGAAGATGCAAGGGGGATATTAAGCCTTACTGAGTGTGCTGATCCGACGTAGGCGCAGCGCATTGGTAATTACAAAAACGCTCGAAAACGCCATGGCAACAGCAGCAAGAGCAGGGGATAAAAGAAGGCCAAAGCTGGGATAGAGTGCGCCCGCGGCAATCGGAATGAGCAAAGCGTTATAGGCGAAGGCCCAAAACAGATTTTGGCGAATATTGCGGAGTGTTGCAGTACTGATAGAAAGCGCGGTGCCAACAGCATTCAGATTACCAGAAAGAAGGACCACATCTGCAGCCTCTACCGCGACATCGGTTCCTGTTCCAATTGCGATACCAACGTCTGCGCTTGCCAAAGCTGGTGCATCATTGATGCCGTCACCGACGAAGGCCACTGGCCCGTCGCTTTGCAGTTTGGTAATTGTTTCAGCCTTTGCGCCGGGTAAAACCTCTGCGATAACGTGATCAATGCCGAGGTGCTCTGCAACGCTTTTTGCAGCAGCGTATGTATCGCCGGTGATCATAACTGTTTTGATGTTCATAGACTTAAGCGCAGTAATTGCGGATTTGGCGCTTTGTTTTATGGGATCGGAAACTTCAAACCAAGCGGTGAGTTGACCGTCGACCGCCAGAAGGATTTCAGTGCCAATGAAAGCGCTGTCCTTCATTTTTTCCAACGTAACCGAATGATCTTTCAAAAGGCGCGCATTCCCGAGAAGAATGTCCTGCCCACGGACCTTGGCCATAATTCCACCACCTGTGATGCTTTTGAAGTGATCTGTCGCAGGCAGCAGAATGCCACGTTGGTCTGCCTCCTGTGTAAGCGCGCGCGCAATGGGATGTTCGGAATTCACTTCTCCTGCCGCCGCCAAAGTGAGTGCTTGGTCCTTGGTGAGCGTTCCGAAGAGATGTGTGTTGGTAAGCGCGGGGCGTCCTTGCGTGAGCGTGCCTGTTTTGTCGAATGCGACTGTAGTAACGGATTGCAGCGTTTGAAGGGCTGGGCCTTTGGCGAATAGAACACCCAGATCGGCGGCGCGACCTGTGCCGACCATGATGGATGTGGGGGTGGCGAGACCCATCGCGCAGGGGCATGCGATGATCAGGACCGCGACGCCTGCGACGAGCGCGCTGGTCAGCGCGGGGTCAGGGCCGAACATCAGCCAGATGGTTACGGTTAGTACGGCAATCGCCAAGACAGCGGGAACGAACCACGCTGTGATCTGATTGACGAGGTCTTGAACGGGCAGGCGTGCCCCTTGGGCTTTTTGGACCATCTCTATGATCTGGCTTAGGACGGTATCTGCGCCGACGGCGTCTGCGCGAAATGATAGGGTACCCGTTCCGTTAACTGTTCCAGCGGTAACGCGTGCGCTTTCACATTTGTGCACAGGGACGGGTTCGCCTGTCAGCATGCTTTCGTCGATCCAGCTATCGCCACTTAGGACAGTGCCATCAACGGCAATCCGTTCGCCCGGGCGAACATGGATGATGTCACCTAGGTTAAGCGCGTCTAGTGGGATGTCTTGGCGTATGCCGTCGCGCTCTACCAGTGCGCTCGTGGGGCGCAGTGCAATGAGGCGGGCGATTGCGCTGCCCGTGCGCCCTTTTGCGCGTGCTTCCATCCAACGCCCTGCAAGGATCAAGGTGATGATCACGGCGGCGGCCTCGAAATAAACGCTGCGTGCGGATAGGGGGAGGAGCATAGGCGCAAAGAGCGCGACGCAGGAATAGAAGAACGCAGCGCCTGAGCCTAGGACCACGAGTGCATTCATATCGGGACGGCGTTTATTGAGAGAGACGAGACCATCGCGCCAGAGTGTGCGACCCGGGCCAAGAAGGACGAGCGCGGTCAGGATGAATTGAAGCGCCCAGCTTGCCTGCATCCCGATTGTGCGCGCGATCAGATGGTGGAACGCGGGGAAAGCGTGGCTGCCCATTTCTAGAATGAACACGGGAAGGGTGAGGAGTGCAGCCAATATGAAGTGAGCACGCATCTTGTGCGATGGATCGCCGGTGGTTGGTGTTGTGTCAGGGGTAAGCGCTTGAGCGGTTTTGCCTGCGTCTTTCACCGCACTTAAGAGGTCAGGCAGGGGTGTACCGAGGTTTTCGACGTCTGCTGTGCCCGTTGCCAAGTTGACGTTTGCGGATAGGACACCCGTTGTTTTCAGCAACGCTGTCTCAACGCGGCCAACACAGGATGCACAGGTCATGCCGTTGATCTGAAGGCGCGTTGTGTTTGGACGTGCGGGTTTGCCTGCATCAGAGAGGGCTTTGCTAAGTACTGTTGCGTCTAGCGGTGCGCTTAACGTGATGTCTGCTAGGCCCGTCGCGAAATTGACCTGCGCGGTTTCCACACCCTCGACAGCGTTCAATGCGGTCTCTGCGCGCACTGCACAAGATGCACAGCTCAGCCCGTCCACAGGAAAGGAGAGGTGTTCACCCATTTGAAATCTCTGTTATGCGCGTTGCGAGATCGCTGGCGTTGGAGAGGTCGTAAACAATATCGAAATGATTGCGTGATTTGATCTCAACACATTGCGCATTGGGAAGAAGGGTCGCAAAGGCGCGGGATTGTCGTTTGAACTCGGATGGCTCAACCTCGCCAAATGCCAGCAACGTCGGGGGGAAGAGAGAGAGCTCCTTGAGAACGGGGCTATTGGCTTGCGCGATTGCGAGGGTCATGTGGAGCGGCTCTGCAATCGTGGTGCTTAGAAGGGGTTCTAGATCATAAACGCCTGAAAGCAGGATCGCGGCCTTTGGTTTATAGTGTGGGGGAAGGCCAAGGCAGGTCATTGCAACCAGATGTGCGCCTGCGGAACTGCCAGAGAGCGTGATACTGCTAGGGTCGATGCCCAAAGTGTCCGCTTGTTCAAAGAGCGTGGTCACGGCTGAGATACATTCAGCAACGATCTGATCTAACGTAGCGTGGGGCGCGAGGGTGTAATCCACCGCTGCAAAAGCGCTGCCCTGCGCGAGGAGGCCAGAGGCGGGGAAAGTGCTGTCACGCTTAGAGAGGGCCTGCCAGTAACCGCCATGGATGAAGATATGCAGGGGGGCAGGTGTGTCGGACGTCGGGTGAAAGAGATCAACCGTGTTAGACGGTTTGTCCCCGTAGCTGATCGTCTGGTAGGCGTGCGCCGCGTGAGCCGCAGCGCTGTCTGTGGCATAAGCCCGTAGGTAGGGCATCAGATCGCCGTCAGGAAGCGCTTGAGATGGGGAGTAGGCCACATCGCGCTGGGCTGCGGTCATGTCGCGCCAATCAATAGGCGCACCTGCTTGGGTCATGTCACGGCAGAACGCACTTGGAAGCGGTCGTCTTTGTAGCTTTCGGTTTTCAAGATGTCCTCAAGCACATCAACGGCCCCAAGAATTTCAGCGTCGCCCACGAAGAGCGGCGTAATGCCAAAACGCATCATGTCAGGTGCGCGAAAATCGCCGATAACTTTGTAATCAATAAGGGCCTGCATACAAGGATAGCCGTGCTCGAACTTGAACGAAACATGACTGCCGCGCTGGGCCATGTCACGGGGACCGACTAGCGTAACACCGGGGCAACGGGTTTCGACTTCGCTGATGAACAACTCCATCAATTCAATGGCGCGGGTGCGTACATCGTTCAAGTCCACATCTTCCCAAATATCCAAAGCGGCCTCTAGCAATGCAAAGGACGCGATAGAGGGCGTGCCAATGCGCATACGATCAATCTTGCCGGGCATAGGGCGGTAATCCGTGGTGAAAGCGAAAGGTGCTTCATGACCATACCAGCCAGACAAAACAGGCTCGACCGTGTCGATTAAACGGGGGGCGACATAGATGAACGCGGGGCCACCGGGACCGGCGTTGAGAAACTTATAGGTACAGCCAACTGCAAAATCGACGTTAGAGCCAGAAAGATCCACAGGGATCGCCCCCGCCGAATGCGCTAGGTCCCAAACAACGACCGCGCCAACGCTATGGGCCTTGTCGATGATCGCCTTCATGTCGTGCTTGCGCCCTGTGCGGTAATCCACCTCTGTCAAGGTCACCACGGCGATCTCATCTGTGATCGCGTCGATGACGGCCTCTGGTTCGACGGTGCGCAATTCATAACCGTCTTCTTTGAGCTTTATCAAACCCTGCACCATATAAAGATCGGTGGGGAAGTTACCTGTGTCAGATAGGATCACACGGCGATCGGGCACCATGGACAGACCCGCACCCACCGCTTGGAACACTTTGATAGAGAGCGTGTCAGAGACAACAACAGACCCTGCGTCTGCACCAATCAGCTTGCCTATGCGATCACCCAGCGTGTTGGTTTGCATGAACCAGCCCTTGGTGTTCCAGCCTTTGATCAGCTCTGTGCGCCATTCGTCGTTCAAAAACCGCATCATCGCATCGGGCGACGCTTTGGGCATAGGGCCAAGCGAGTTGCCATTGAGATAGATCATCCCCTCAGGAATATCGAACATAGCGCGGGTCTTGGCGAAATCGGTCATAAGGTGCTCTCACTGTTTGGATGGATTAGGTGGACCAGATGGGAGAAGGGGTTGCAAGGGGGGGATGCAGGGATTGTGTGCAGAGTGAGAATGTGGGATACCTGATAGCACGTGTATTTCCTGCTTGGGCATTGTAAACATGTCCCCAAAATTCAGCCACGCATAGACCAATTTGTCGCTGCAAAGAGTAGGTTTATCGTTTCATATGTCTACATTTTCCAGATCAGCGCGCTGTTCTCGCCCAAAGGGCCCGGAACAGGATCAATTACAGTCCATTATGCGAGGCGGCACTTCGCAACGCTTTCGTATAGGTCGCAACCATGGCGAACGTATACTCCCCGAAATATCCATTATGGCAGACACGCTCGAAGCATTAGAGGTTTGTCATTGCGACAGGCTTTGTTGCACAAATCAGCTGATGGGATTCACTGTATGAATCCAGTGTGATAGCTGGAGGGCATGAGCAACTGGACACCGACGACGTATAAGACCACGAACTGGTCAGACTATAACACGGCCTTGAAGCAGCTTGGGTCGTTATCAATCTGGTTTGATGCTGAGATGGCTTGGGAAGCGAAGCCTTTAGGTGGAAGGGGTCGTCAACAGGCCTATAGCGACGCGGCGATCCAAACATGCCTGACGATCAAAGTGCTTTTTGGTCTGCCTTTGCGGCAGACGACGGGCTTTGTTGAAAGTCTGTTGGCTTTGATGGGTATTGAGTGGTCCGTGCCTGACTTTAGCATCTTATGTCGGCGGCAAAAGACATTGCCGGTCAGTATTCCGTATCGCGGCTCATCTGGAGCGCTGCATCTGCTGATAGACAGCACAGGCATCAAAGCTGAGGGTGAAAGCGAATGGAATGCGCGCAAGCACGGTGGCCCTAAACGCCGCTTTTGGCGCAAGATACATATTGGGATCGACGAAGAAACATTGGAAATACGGGCCGTCGAGGTGACGATCAGCAGTATTGGCGATGCTCCAATGCTACCTGATCTTCTCAACCAAATCCCAGCCGACCAAGACATCGGCAGTGTTACTGCGGACGGTGCGTTCGACACGCGCAAGTGCCATGACGCGATTGCTGCCCTCAATGCAGATGCTGTCATCCCACCACGCAAGAATGCAAAACTCTGGAAGGCTGACACACCAGGCGCCAGAGCGCGAAACGAAGCCGTGCGATCTTTAAGATATTTGGGACGCGCATTATGGCGACACCTGACTGGTTACCACCGCCGAAGTCGCGTTGAGACAAAGATGCATTGTTTGAAATTGCTTGGCCAGCGCCTCTCAGCTCGGGACTTCGACCGGCAGGTTGCCGAGATCCAGATCCGCGCCGCCATCCTCAATGGCTTCACCGCGCTTGG
>NZ_JABBAM010000064.1:31310-36795 GCF_018607965.1 Planktotalea sp. | reverse complement strand
CATCGAGGTCAAAGAGGGTGCATCAGACAAAGTTTACGCCGTCGAGCCACGCTTGCGCGATAGTTTCCTTCAAGCGCTTTTTGATCAAGCAAGCCTCGGCGGTTTCGACGGCGATTTTGCGACCACTGAAAATCTTTTGCGTATGCGCCGTTCTCTAAAGCAAAGCGCCGTTGCCGTTCTTGGCGACGTCGTCAACGGTGTCCTCGTGACCGACATCGCCCGACAAGACAATTAACCTGTATGATTAGAGACCACACATGATTTTGATTTTCGCAGCAAGGTTTGGATCTGCATTAACGCTGTCAGCGGCAATTCCATATGCTGTTGATAGCAAATCCTCAGGTGGACAGATTTGATCGATCAAACCAAAATTAAATGCGGTTTCAGCGGTCAATTTTTGACCTCCCATCAAAACCAACTTCGTGCGCGCAGGTCCGATCAGTGCGCACATTCGCGCTGGATCTGAGGGTTGGGGCAAAAACCCAAGTTTCATTACGGGATAGAAGAACTTTGCTTTGGGAACACCAAGCCGGACATCACACGCGAGCGCCATACCCATGGCCCCGCCCGCCAAAGTGCCATTCAGGGCGGCTATCGTTAGGCATCGCAACGCGGCAACTGCTGCGGAAAGCTCCTCCCAGATTGGAGATGTCGCCAATCCCGCACGTGCTTCATCAAGATCAGCACCTGCACTAAAAACTTTGCCATTGCCCGTTAGAACAAAGCCACGTGCATTTTTCGCATCAATCGCAATTTGCGTCAGCTCAGCAAGCATCGGATATGTCAAGGAATTGGCTTTGTCGGGGCGATTTATGGTTACTGTCCAAATGCCGTCGTTCTTCGTGAGATCAATCATGATAGACTAATGCGCGAGCGTATATCATCGTCCCGAAGCGAAATTTCTTGACCTAACCAGCCGTCAGAGTCCTTCGTACACATCCAAAGCAGTGCTTTAGCGGGCCAATCAACTGGAATATGAACATCCCAGTCCAACTGACTAACAGGGTTTACGCCAGACTTTTTGATGTCGCGCTGCATTTGTGTGGCTACTGTCCCAGGCGACATCCCCATAATACGCAGTCCGCGCGCTTGGTTTTCCAAATGGGCACAGCGGGTCAGCATCGCAGCACCCGCCTTTGAGCTACAATAATGCGACCAAGCTTCTATCGGATTATGCGCAGCGCCAGAGCTAACTGTGATAATGGTCCCGCTATGGGCCTCGCGCATCAGAGGTAGCACAGCACGCATTCCATTGAAGACACCCGTCAAATTAATCTCTATCGCTTTCGCCCATTCAGCAGGATCAGCGGTCGATAGATTTGCGATGGGTTCGATAACTCCCGCATTGTTAATCAAAATGTCTACGCTGCCAAAATGGCTCTTTGTTTGGGCAATCGCATTTAATACATCGCTATATTTGCTGACGTCGCACTCTAAGGCCAAGGCACCAACGCCGATCTCAGACGCAATCGCCCCGATTTCCGCACCACTGCGCGCGAGCAAGACAACATTTGCCCCCTCACTTGCAAATATACGTGCGCACGCCGCACCGATCCCACGACTGGCCCCTGTGATTACGACTGTTTTTCCTGCTACATCTGACATCTGATATCTCCTTACCTTCGGGGGATTATCGCCGTCACAATTCACAAACGGCACTTTGGGTTGACGTTGCCCCAAGCGCAGTCAAAGCTGCAAGCCGAATTGTTTCAAAAAGTAATACCTTCATGTCATTCAGGTCCGTCATCTTAGGCACCACTTCTCTGATTTTTCTAGCGAACAACGCCGTGGCAGATGTGACAGCACAGGATATTTGGTCAGATTGGCAAGCTTATATGGCTGGCTTTGGGTATTTAGTGAGTGCGACGGAAACCGTGTCAGGAAGTTCGCTTGAAATCACTGATTTCAAAATGACAGTCCCAATGCCCGAGGATGGTGGCGAATTTGGCGCAACGATGGACCGTATTGATTTTGTCGAAAACTATGATGGCACAGTTGATCTCATTTTCCCAGAACGCATGCCTCTGACCTTCACAGCTCTAGGCCCCGATGGGACGCCTATTTCTGGTGGGCTTGAGTACACGATGCAAAACATGGTGATGCAGGCCAGCGGTGATCCAAGCAAAATAACTTAGAATTACAGTGCAGATCAAATCGGGTTCATTCTGAAAGAACTTATCATCCAAGGTGATACGATTCCGTCAGATGAACTTGAGGTTACGCTCGGCTCAAAAGGCCTGAGCGGACAATCCATAATGGAACCTGGCGCATTGCGTAAATTTACGCAGACCGTGATGTTATCCGAGACCGATTACACAATTAAATATGCGGCCCAAGATAACAAAGATGGCTTTGCGCTAACAGGCACAATGGCTGCGCTAAACTTCAAAAGCGATACACTTATTCCCGCGGTTATTGATCCAGAAGACATGATTGCTACGTTGTCGAACGGTTTCACGCTGGATGGCACCTTCGGATATAACGGTTCTAAAACCGGTTTTTACCTCACCGAAAGTGGCGACACTTTAGAGGGGTCAAGCAGTGCTGAAATCGCCATTCGCATGAACAAAGATTTACTTGAATACTCAGGGACAAGCACTGTTGTGAACTTCAATGTGGCTGGTCAAAAATTCCATTCCCGATCATTGCAGACCTCGGAAAAGTCGCCTTCAACATGATGATTCCAATTGCAAAATCAGATATCCCAAGCGATTTTGCTCTTGGTTTCACATTCAGCGACTTTGTCACTTCTGATACCCTGTGGTCGATGATTGACCCAAGCAATGCGTTGCCACGCAATCCGGCGACCATCTCATTCGATCTTGTCGGCAAAGCCAAGATGCTAATCGATTTTCTTGATCCAAAGCAAATGGAAGCTGTCGAAAAGGGCGACGTAATGCCAGCGGAACTGAACGCCTTGACGTAGCGCAATCTTGTTGTGTCAGCAGCTGGTGCTGAACTTACTGGAACGGGTGATGCGACATTTGATAACACCGACTTAACAAGTTTTAACGGTTTTCCTAAGCCTACAGGCGAGATCGATCTAAAGCTTGTCGGCGGCAACGGCTTGATGGATGGTTTGGTGAAGATGGGCCTGTTGCCACAAGAGCAAGCCATGGGTGCGCGCATGATGATGGGCCTGTTCACGCGCCGCGGTGACGGCGAGGACACTCTTACCACAAAGGTTGAAATAAATGAGCAAGGTCACATCCTCGCGAATGGGCAACGCCTAAAGTAAGTTTCCTAAATTTCCAGCTAAAGGCTGCGTTTAAAAGCGCAGCCTTTTTTCATGCGACCTTGTAACAAAGGGCTCAGCGAGCTACCTCAACATCAATCAGACAGCGGAGCCCAGATGTCCCAAAATCTAGAAGAATTGACACACGCATTGTTGCACGCGGCTAAAAAAGCAGGAGCAGACAGCGCTGATGCAATGGCCGTCAAGGGCACAGCCCTGTCCATCGACGTCCGCAATGGCGTGTTGGAACAAGCCGATCGATCAGAAGGCGTTGATATCGGATTGCGCATTTTGATCGGCCAGCGACAGGCCTGCGTGTCCTCCTCAAACACATCCCAACAAACTATCGAAGCCATGTGCGAACGCGCAGTCGCGATGGCTAAAGAAGCACCCGAGGATCCATTTGTAGGCCTAGCAAACGACTCGATGCTGTCGGATGCTCGTGGCGCAGACGGGCTGGAATTATCAGATACCTCGCCAGAACCTGCCCCCGCAGAGCTACAAGACGATGCAATGCGTGCCGAAGCCGCAGCACTGGACTTTGAGGGCATAAGCCAAGTCCAAGCCGCCAGCGGCGGTTACAGTGCACGCGAAGTTCATATTAGCGCGACCAATGGATTTACGGGTGGATACCAACGCACAGATCGCGCCACATCTTGCGTTGCGATTGCCGGCACAGGCGCACAAATGGAACGCGATTACGACGGTGACAGCCGTATTTTCCAATCCGATTTACGGGACGCGGGCGACATCGGCAAAAGTGCGGCCGAACGCGCTTTGGCACGCATTGGCGCGACCAAACCACCAACCGGTAGCTTTCCGGTTCTATTTGACGAACGCATTTCATCGACCCTCATCGGCCATCTTTTGGCCGCGGTAAACGGTGCATCCATTTCGCGCGGGTCATCATGGTTAAGAGACGCGCTTGGTGAGCAAGTTTTACCTGAGCACCTAAGTCTGATTGAAGACCCGCATCGCCCACGCATTCCAGGATCGCGACTATTTGATGGGGAAGGCTTGCCGACGCAAAAGCGTGCAATCATCCAGAACGGCATTCTTACAGGCTGGACGCTTGATCTTGCCAATGCGCGCAAATTAAACATGGCCTCGTCGTCAAACGCAGCGCGTGGAACTTCTGCGCCGCCCTCACCAAGCAATTGGAATATCGAACTCACCCAAGGGCAGAAATCCCGCGAAGAGCTCATCCATGACATGGGAACAGGGTTGCTCGTAACGTCGATGATCGGCTCGACCATAAGCCCAACGACAGGGGATTATTCTCGCGGCGCGGCAGGGTTCTGGATTGAGAACGGCGAAATCACACATCCCGTCAATGAATGCACGATTGCTGGCAATCTACGTGATATGTTGATGCGCATGACCCCAGCCAACGATGCGCGCCAACACTTGTCACGTGTTGTCCCATCCTTGCTGGTCGAAGGAATGACCCTTGCCGGAAACTGATCTCGATCTGTTAATTGATGCCGCACTCGCATCAGGAAAAATTGCACAGACGTTCTTTCAGAATGCGCCCAAAATTTGGGACAAAGCAGACGGTGCAGGCCCCGTGACAGAAGCAGATTTGGCCGTGAACGCGCTGCTGGAAGAAAAATTGCTAAACGCGCGGCCTAACTATGGGTGGCTTAGCGAAGAATCTGCCGATAATTCATTGCGCCAATCCAAAGAGTTTGTGTTCATCATCGATCCCATCGACGGCACACGCAGTTTCATCGAGGGCGCACGTACTTGGGCGCATTCGCTTGCGGTTGCGCGTCATGGCGTAATCACAGCTGCGGTTGTTCTCCTGCCAATGCGTGATCTGTTGTTTACCGCAGAACTTGGTGGCGGTGCTCGATTGAACAACACACCTATTTCTGCGTCCCGACAGGACGGATATCTTGGATCAAACATTCTTGCAGCAAAACCTGGCCTTGATGCAAAACATTGGGCTGACGGTAAGCCGCCTGTATTCGACCATCACCATCGGCCCTCTCTTGCATATCGTTTGTCCCTTGTCGCCCAAGGAGAATTCGATGCCATGCTTACGCTGCGCCCAAGTTGGGAATGGGATATCGCTGCCGGTGCTTTGATCATCACAGAGGCGGGCGGTACAATATCTGACAAAACAGGTGCGCCGCTTAAGTTTAATTCAACTGATCCTCGCTTAAATGGTGTCGTCGCAGCGGGTCCGTCCCTGCATTCGACGCTTATAGAAGATCTTGCTTACGCTTGACCCGCGCATACGAACCG
>NZ_JABBAM010000064.1:0-31210 GCF_018607965.1 Planktotalea sp. | reverse complement strand
ACCGTCGATAACGCTCACATGCGCTACTTTATCGCCCATTTGCATCGTTTGCGTCAGGAAGACACCGAAGCCTCATCAACGGAAGAGCTGGGATAAAACCACCATGAGTTCGCTGAGCCTGACCGCCTATAAGGCACTGGCCAAAAGCATGACCATTCCTCAATCTGATCCCTATCCAGAGCGCCCTGCGGGGCCTCTGATCTGGGGTGTCGTTCATGACGAAGCCTCCGCGCGCGCGCTTGTGTACCTTGTTGAACGCTTGCGCCAAATGCGCGGGCCATGTTCTTTGCTCATCACTTACGTCGGAAAAATGCCGCGCCTCACATCCAAAAAGGGTGTTTTTTGTCACTCGCTTCCTGTTGATACAACGGAAACTTCCAAGTGGTTTTTAGAACACTGGAGACCTGCTCTATGTCTCTGGTTTGGTGGTGAATTGCGTCCCGCCTTGATCGCAGAAGCAAAGGCATTCGAAATTCCAATGTCGCTGTTGTCAGCGCAGGCAGATCTCTTGGATCAATCAATTTGGCGCTGGTTGCCCTCACTCGCACGCGAAACGTTGGGTGCATTCCTTAGTCTTTCGGCTCGTGATGCCAATGGATATAAAGCCTTGCGTAAAATGGGCGGTGCACGCCGCAAGGTTTCAATGCAAGACTTACTACAAGATGCTGTCCTCCCACCAACCGTCAATGAAAGCGTTTTTGAATCTGTTTCGACCGACTTGAATGGCCGCCCCGTTTGGCTTGCGGCTCACATTCAAGAAGATGAACTCAAGGCCGTCCTGCGCGCCCATCGTGCGACTTCTAAGTTGACGCATCGTTTGGCTCTTGTCCTTGTTGCGGCGTCCTTTCCCGTTAGCGTGGAAGCCCGTGCGCTCTTAAAATCGCAGGGTTGGCGCGTGTGTCACTGGGAAGATGGCGACTTGATTGAAGAAAACACCCAAGTCATTTTAGTAGAAGAACCCGAAGAGATGGGCCTTTGGTATCGAATTGCGCCCTTTTGTTTTTTGGGTAGCTCACTGAAGCCATTGCACGGAGGGTGCGATCCATATGTACCCGCGACGCTGGGGTCAGCAATTATTTATGGCCCCAACGTGGGCCGTCACACCAGTAGTTATTCGCGTTTGGCCTCGGTTGGCGGTGCCCGCATTGTGAATGATGCTGACAGCCTTGCGCAGGCAATCGAGCAATTATTGGCAGCAGATCAATCGGCGTTGATGGCACATGCTGCGTGGGCAACGATTTCGGAGGGAGCCGAGGCAACAGATTCCGTGATTGACGATATTCATGACCATCTTGACGCGTTAGAAAGCGCGTCATGAGAGCCCCTGGATTTTGGTACACGCGCCCTGATGCGCTAGACTGGCGCGCGAAATGTCTTGCGCCTTTAGGACGTGTTTATGGCGCGCTAACGGCATGGCGCATCGCTAAGCCAGCAACGTATGACCCGCCCGTTCCTGTGATCTGCATTGGCAATCTTAATGCAGGCGGAACTGGAAAGACGCCGACAACGATAGCGTTAGCTCAGATGCTCAGCGAAATGGGTGCCACACCTCATATGGTTTCGCGTGGGTTTGGTGGCGAAATTGCCGGTCCGCATCTGGTTCAAAGTACGGACGATGCAAATTTGGTAGGCGACGAACCTCTGTTGCTTGCAGCATTTGCACCGACATGGGTTTCTAAAGATCGCGCGCTGGGTATCGAAGCTGCATGTGCCGCTGGTGCCAGCCATATCTTGATGGATGATGGGTTTCAAAATCCATCCGTTACTAAGACCCTTTCGATCGTCGTCGTGGACGCAAACAAAGGGTTTGGAAATGGCCTTTGCCTGCCTGCGGGGCCTTTACGCGAAACTGTTGACGTTGGTTTAGAGCGCGCAGACTTTGTTCTTTCTATCGGCTCACCTGATGCTCAGGCCAAGTTTGATAAGGGATGGAACTTCGCAGTCCCCCACCTGCAAGGCCATCTGGAACCCTTGCAAACTGGTATCGACTTTGAAGGAATGCGCTGCGTCGCGTTTGCAGGTATCGGGCACCCAGAAAAGTTCTTTGACACTTTAAGGGGCTTGGGGGCCGACCTTATCCGTGCAGAGGCCCTCAGCGATCATCAAACCCTTACACGCGCATTGATGGCCCGGTTGGAAACAGAGGCGCGTATGAATGACGCGCAGCTTGTTACGACCGAAAAAGACGCAGTGCGTCTTCCATCAGCGCTGCGCCAAAATGTCGTGACCGTGCCTGTCCGTCTCAAACTTAAAGATGACGCGACGCTGCGAGTTGCGTTGACAGCGCTTGGAGTGTGACCCAAAATCTACTGATCCATGCGCCAAATTCATTTTGAGTGAGAAAACTATGATCAATAAATTAGCAGAAATCGTAGGGGCTCAGCATGTCCTGACCGGCAGCGACATCGCACGTTGGCGCGAAGATTGGATGGGCCAATATCATTCAAACCCAATCGCAGTTGTGCGTCCCGCTACGACGCAAGAAGTTTCTGAGATTGTGGTGCTTGGCAACGAAACCATGACGCCCATAGTGCCGGTTAGTGGAAACACGGGTCTTGCAGGCGGTGCGTCTGGCGACGGTCACATAATGATCTCTATGGAGCGAATGAACCGTATCCACGATGTCCGTAAGGACTCTCGGATCGCGATTGTTGAGGCGGGTGTCATTCTCTCTGACATTCACGCTGCGGCTGACAAAGAAGGTTTAGTTTTTCCATTAACCTTTGGTGCGCGTGGAACTGCCTTGATTGGGGGATGTATGTCGACCAATGCTGGTGGCTCAAACGTTGTGCGCTACGGCAACACGCGTGATCTCGTGCTTGGTGTCGAAGTGGTCTTACCCACAGGGGAAGTCGCGAACCTTATGTCTGAGCTACGCAAGGACAATTCTGGTTATAATCTTAAACATCTGGTGATTGGTGCTGAGGGCACTTTGGGCTTGATCACAAAAGCCGTTTTGAAGCTAGCGCCAAAGCCATTGGCCTATGCAACAGCGATGGTCGCTGCGCCCTCTATCGGGGAAAGTCTGCAACTTTTGAACAAACTGCAGGACGCAACGGGCGGTGCAGTTGAAGCATTCGAATTTATGCCACGCGCCTACATCGAGCGGCATTTAGAAATAACCAACGGCGCGCGGGAACCCTTCGATCAGCCCTACGACGTCAATATAATGGTCGAGATAGGGACAACAATTGCCGCGAAAGCCAACGTGGATGACACTGGTCAAACACCCCTTGTTTCTGAATTTGAAGAAATTCTAGCGGGACTGTTCGAAACGGGTGCAATCCTTGATGCGACGGTCGCGCAAAATGATGCGCAACGCAAAGAAATGTGGAGCCGCAGAGAAGCTGCTGCTGAAGTTGTGCTTACGCACAAGCCATTGATCAATCACGACATCGCAGTTCCGCTTGAAAAGGTTGCCGACTTTATTTTAGCTATGGAGAAACGACTTCCACAGCTTGACGAAGGTGCGAAAGCGATGATCGTTTCGCACCTTGGGGATGGCAATGTTCACTATTCTGTTTGGGGCAAAAGCCAAGATCCACAGGTCCATGATGCAATCACTGAAGCCGTTGAGGATGAAACTCTGAAACTTGGCGGTAGTTTTTCGGCCGAGCATGGCATTGGCGTTAGTAAGCTGTCTTCAATGGCGCGGCGCAAGGACCCCGTTTCCATTGCGGCGATGAAGGCAATCAAACAGGCGCTTGATCCGAACAATATCATGAACCCAGGAAAGGTTTTACCACAATAGAGCTTACGCGTTAGCTTCGGGGGAGACGTTTTGTATGACAGTAGCACTCGGAATTGATCTAGGAACGTCCGCTGTAAAATGCGTTCTGACACGGCAAGGTGCGGTGATTGGATCTGGGTCCGCCAATTTATCCAGTTCATCACCCCGCCCCGGCTGGTCTGAACAAGATCCCTTGGATTGGATCACAGCGACAGAAAATGCTCTGCGCGAGGCGGTCTCAAATGCAGGAATTTCTAGTGACACTATCTCTGGAATTTCCTTTCTGGTCAGATGCATGGCGCAGTCCTTCTCGATTAAAAAGATGATGTTTTACGTCCTGCAATTCTTTGGAATGATAGTCGTAGCACGTTAGAGTCTGAAACTCTTACAAGTCGAATTCCGGATATAGGTATGATTGCGGGGGTCCCTCCTCAGCCTGGGTTTACCGCCCCTAAACTAATGTGGCTTAAGGCCCATGAGCCTCTGGTCTTCGCCAAAATTAACAAAATTTTGCTTCCAAAGGACTTCATAACTCTCTGGCTCACAGGTTGTCATGTGACTGATACCTCCGATGCGGCCGGTACGCTTTGGTTGGACCAAGGAAAAAGGGAATGGAGTTCACTGTTATGCGATGCCAGCGACGTTGACCTGAACTGGCTTCCACCGCTTCTCAATGGCTTTGACAAAGCCG
Organism: Planktotalea sp.; assembly: GCF_018607965.1. Taxonomy (GTDB): domain Bacteria; phylum Pseudomonadota; class Alphaproteobacteria; order Rhodobacterales; family Rhodobacteraceae; genus Planktotalea. Next base: position 26,789 of record NZ_JABBAM010000064.1, on the reverse strand, counting down.
GTGAGGTGACTTCACTTGCCAGCACAGCACTAGGAGTACCCAAGGGGATTCCTGTCTTTGCAGGGGGGGGGCGATGCCGCTGTTGGTGCTATTTCAATTGGTGCGACAACACCCGGGCAGTCTTTCATATCGCTCGGAACGTCTGGTCAGCTTCTGATTGTTAATGACCACTACCAACCCAATCCAGATCAGTTTGTTCACGCATTTTGCCATACCCTTCCAAAGCGCTGGTACAGAATGGCTGCGATGTTGAATGGCGCGCGTCCCTTGTCTTGGTTTGCGTCCATTCTCAATTGTTCTGTCCCTCAAATGCTTGAAGAAGCCAGCAACGCAAACCTGTCACGTGTCCCCTTGTTTCTTCCCTACCTTACCGGAGAACGTAGCCCCCATGGGGATCCCAACATTCAGGCAAGTTTCTATGGGATCGAAGACGCGACAGGGCGGGCTGAAATGGCACGCGCCGTTGTGGAAGCGATCGCTTTCATGATGCGCGATGCCAAGGACAGTTTTGGTGCAAATGTTCAGATGACAGGCATTATCCCTGTCATTGGGGGTGGCAGTAGAAGCACCCTAATTCTGCAAACGCTTGCGTCGACACTCGACCAAACTGTTGGACGCGTCAAGCTTGGTGACCAAGGCGCTGCATATGGTGCAGCACTTTTAGCTGAAGTAGGTTTAGGTCAACGCAGTCAAGCCGATCTCCAGATTGAACCCACATTTTCAGATGTATTTTATCCGGAGAAGCAAGCAGAGGTGTTCATGCGTTTAGAACAGTATCGTGAGCTTTACCGCTCACTTAAAGGTTTAGGAAACGCTGGCTGAGCTGTGAGAGGATGCCTAGCCAATCTTTTTCTTTAGATTACGCAACAAGAGCCAGACACAGATCAGCACCAAAGGCGTTACGCCCGCGGCCAAGATAGTTTTGGAGATGGCCAACGTTTTTTCAAGTGGCCCCAGAAGATAGAGCACAATATTCACCGCGTAATAGCTGACCGCAACGATGGACAAACCTTCAACGGTTTTCTGCAAACGCAGCTGAAGTTCTGCACGCTTGTCCATGCTGGTTAGCAAGGCTTGGTTTTGTGCAGAGCGTTCAACATCGACTTTAGTGCGCAGCAGTTCACCCGCACGCAGCGCACGATCTGACATGACTTGCAGCCTGCGTTCTGTCGCATTCACAGTGCGCATAGAGGGGTCAAACCTGCGGACCATAAATTCACCAAAGGTTTGTCGGCCCAAAAAGCGTTCTTCGCGCAGCACTTCAATGCGCTGATTTACGATCTTTTCATATGCACCCGTCGCCGCAAAGCGATACGCCGACTGAACGCTCATGTTTTCCACTTGTGCGGAGACTTCTAACAATTGGGAAAGGACGCTTGCAGGATCAGAGGCAGTTCCAGCCATGTCCGAGAGTAAGCTGGTTAGTTTCGTATCTATCAGGGCGAGTTCACTGCTCATTTCGCGTGCGCGCATCAGGCCGAGCATGGCCATGGACTTATAGGTCTCAATCTCGCACAAGCGCTGTATTACGCGGCCAATCCGACGTGTGCCGACTTCGTCACGTGCGAAGACCGCAAACCGCATGTGGCCCGCGCTATCAATCCGAAAATCAGCTGCGACCACCAAGGCGCCATCAAGAACACGACTGATCGCAATGCTCTCAGGAACAAACCATTTAGAGGCTTTGTCGAGCATATCCGCTTCTTCGGCGGTCTGTTCAATTTGGATGATCGCAGAGCTGACCCGCTGTCCAGGCGCGGCTGCAAGCCAATCTTCGGGGAAAACCGCAAAGGCATCTGCCGCAAATGGGTGATCCACAGCCCCTTCCGTGAAAATCGTATAGGTCACGAATTCAGTGTGGCTCTCCCATTTCAGGGTAAAGCGCCCGATCTGGCCTGAATAATGCGTGGCGTCAGGTTGAGGGTGCTGCGCGCCAAAGCGGTTTAGCAGGTCCAGCAAGTGATCCCATTCCGCCGCGCGATCCGATCCTGCTGCCCCCTCTTTGCGTTTCATCGCAAGATACACCGCATGACTGGGCGCTGCGACCGAGGGAAACGGGCGCGCGTGCAATTCGTTCGTTAGGGCATAACGAAGCGGATGATCGCTGATGGTGGGCATGACTTGATCCAACGTTTTCTGATCCCTAGCCTAGAGATTAGCGGAAACACATCACTACGCCAAGTAAAAAATCGTTAATTCACAATATGTTAACGGAACACAATGGTATACAATGCCCGGTGCCATTGGTTGGTTCACCCAACGCTGCCAGCATTACGTTCGCGTCGTTAGGTCCATTTCGCCATTGGAGGGAGGCTCATCAAGACAGCATTCGCATCGTGTCCTGTGGTCAGGCCGAACTTGGTCCCGCGATCATAAACAAGGTTATATTCAGCATAAAGACCACGATGGATAAGTTGCGTGTCTTTGTCAGCGTCGGTCCATGTCTGTTTATGGCGCGCTTCGATCAAGGGCATGTATGCAGGCAAAAACGCGCGGCCAATGTCTTGGGTCAGTGCAAAATCTGCAGCCCAATCGCCCGTGCAACGATCATCCATAAATATTCCGCCTACGCCACGCGCGCGACCACGATGCGGAATAAAGAAATACTCGTCGGCCCATTCCTTGAGTTTTGGGTAGAGATCCGTGTCGTGTTTATCCAAATGCTCTTTCTGTGTGGCATGAAAATGTGCAGTGTCTTCATCGTACTCGATACATGGGTTCAAATCAGAGCCACCGCCAAACCACCACGCGTGAGGCGTCCAGAACATGCGTGTGTTCATGTGAACGGCTGGTGCATGTGGGTTCTGCATGTGCGCGACCAATGAAATGCCCGACGCCCAAAAGCGGGGATCCTGCGACATGCCAGGAACACCGCGCGCGGCCATGGATTTTTGAGCTGCCTCGCCAAGTTCGCCGAACACGGTTGATGTGTTTACGCCCACTTTTTCAAAGACACGACCACCGCGCATCACAGACATTAGGCCACCCCCCGCGTCACTGCCATCACCGGCACTGCGTCTGGTTTGCGTTCTTTCAAACTGACCAGCAGGTAAATGCGATGTCGGGCCATCATGATCGGCGTTTTCCATCCCCACAAAGGCGGTCACGATTTGGTCACGCAGGGTTTCGAACCACTGAGAGGTCTGCGCTTTTTCAGTTTCGAACGTGTCGCTCATGGTCGGATGCCTCGTACCTTTGGTGACCATCTTGCGGTCATACTGTTGAGACAATTCTATCGCTGAAACGTCATAGATCAAGCGCTTGGCTGGTTAAGTTCGGCAAGAATGCCAAATTTAGATAACTTAACTTGCTTGAGGAATGCGGATGGCGCACTATTTCGATAGTTAAGGATACATTTGGAGTGGGTTTGTTGGTCCAAAGTGCTGAATTGCAAAGGTGCACGATGCTCAAAGGGCTTCGCCAACAAACTAAGGTCGTGCATGAACAATTGCACCATCATTCGCATTTCGTGGCATTGTTTGAACAAACAATCGACTTGCAGAAATACCGCGACTTGCTTGAGCGGTTCTACGGATTTTACGCTGCGCTGGATGATGCAATTGCACTTAGCATAGACGTCAGCGCAGACGCGATGGGCGGTTTCCGATATGCCAAACGTGCGGGCCTTTTCGCGCAAGATCTTCGATCGCTTGGGCTAACACCTGCGAAGATCGCGTTGATCCCGCGGTGTGATCGTATGTTCGATGTGGTGACCCCGGCCACGCTAGCGGGCGTTTTGTATGTCATTGAGGGATCCACTTTGGGCGCTGCGCAAATCGATCGTGCCGCGCAAAAATTGCTAAGCAAAGATACGGAAAATGGCCGTCAGTTTTGGGCGTGGTCACGTGCGCAGAATAAAATTCGGTGGTCTATGACATTGGACTATATTCTACACCTTGATGCCTCGGACGCTGCTCAAAGCCCTGTGATTAACGGGGCAAATCATACGTTTCAGGCGCTCGCGGATTGGCTTGCCCCTTTGGATCAACCGATACGGTTGATGGAAAGCGCGCACTCGTGACGGCGAACAAGGTTGATCTGGAAACATGCGATAATGAACCGATCCATTTGATCGGGGCTGTACAACCGCACGGGGCCTTGATCGCATTGGACGCGGATAGCCTGATCATTTCATATGCCAGCCTGAACACGTTTGATTTCGTGGGCTTCGCTCCTGAGGACATCCTTGGCAAGCCGCTTGGTTTTCTTGTAGGCGAACAAAACGCCACTCAATTGCCCGAGCAGCCCGAAGAAACAGTATCCCCCGAACTATTGAACCCCTGGTTTATCGAATTTGAGGGTCGCAGTGGTCAGACAATCAAGGCCGAATGCTTGCATCATCGCAGCAAGGGTCACGTTATTCTTGAATTCCTACCGACCAAGCCTGCCCCTGCGGTTGTTTGGGAAGATGAATTGCTGCGGCGGGGCATTATTTCGGAATTGATCAAACCCGATGCGTTAGGAGAACTTGCCGAAGCCAGCGCGCGGCTTATTCGGGATGTGACCGGTTTTGATCGGGTGATGATCTATAAGTTCGCTGAAGATAAGCACGGTGAGGTGATCGCAGAAAGCACCAATCGCCCTGACAGTTTCTTGGGTTTACACTATCCTGCTTCAGATATTCCCGAACCAGCGCGGCGTCATTTCACGTTGAATGTCATGCGCTCTATTCCTGACATCAAAGGCGTCGGGGTTCCCATTGTCGGCCTGTCAGGTGAGGTCGCAGATGCTGCGTCTGAGACACCTTTGGATCTAACGTTTTCCAAGCTGCGCGCCGTTGCACCTGTGCATTTGGAATATCTTGGAAACATGGGCGTTGGTGCAAGCATGTCGATATCGCTGATCACTAACAATAAACTTTGGGGCTTGGTGGCGTGTCATCATTATAGTCCGCGTCTGGTGTCATCCAGCCGCATGCGGTTTGCAGAATTGCTCGGTGTCACGACGTCCGCATTATTGCAGAGCATCGAGAATTCAAACAAATTGAGCAAAGGCATTGCTGCAGAAAAGACATCGTTTCTGATTGAAAAACAGGTTCGGGCAGGCGTCCCACTGCGCTCTCTGATAGAAGAGAAAGCCGAAAAGATGATTGAATTGAGCGAGGCGAAGGGATTGTATCTGGCGCTTGGCAGAGAGCGTATTCAGGCTGGTTTGGCGGCAGATAGTCCCATTGATTATACGGCCCTGCGCAAACTATCGGTTGATGGGGTCGCGACCAGTGACTGTCTGTCTAGCGTTCTGGACTTGAGCGAAACGCAGAAAACAACAATCGTTGGGGCCGCGCTATTAAGCTTGTCAGATGATGGTAAAGATTTTCTAGTGTTCCTGCGCGGTAACTATCATCAAACGATCCGCTGGGCGGGTAAGCCCGAAAAGATCGAAAGGATCGACGAAAACGGCGTCAGTCGTTTGTCCCCGCGCGGATCGTTCGCGCTTTGGCAAGAAGAACGCGAGGATAAAAGCAAGCCTTATGACGATGCAGATCGCGATGCCTTGCGGATTTTGCGTCGTGCCCTGTTTGCGTTGAACAGTGTGGAACGCGAGCGTCTCGCACTTGAGGCGCAAAGAAGCGCGGAAGCCGAAGAATTACGGTTGCGCAACACGTTTCTGGATGCTGCACGAGCAAGTTCCTTAGGCGAACTGGCGTCTGCGATTGCGCATGAATTGAATCAACCCCTGTCCGCGATTTCGAATTATGTCAGCGCGTGTCAGCAAGAGTTTAAGAATGCAGGTGTTGCCATTCCTGCTCAGGCCAAGCTTTTGATTGATGATGCATTGTCAGAAACAGCGCGCGCAGGCGAGTTAATCAGGCGGGTTCGCGATTTCATCTCTCGGGGTGATCTAAATGCGGACTATATCGATCTTAACGCGACGATCAAACATAGTATCGGACTTGCGCTGGTGTCACGTGATCTTCCGGATTTGGAGGTTGAATTCAAGTTAGACCCTGATTTGCCGCCCATTTTTGCGGATCCTGTTCAGATGGGTCAGGTTATTTTGAACCTCGCGCTTAACAGTATCACCGCAATGAAAGATGCGACGCCGAAAATCCTAACACTGGATGTGAAGCTTGTGGGCGAACATGTGCAGGTAAGCGTCAGTGATACAGGGCTCGGTATTCCGATGGATGCGCAAAAATATGTATTTGAACCTTTTCACGCTTCCACTACCAAAGGGATGGGGATTGGTTTGTCTCTGTGTCGTTCAATTGTTGAGGCGCACTCGGGTCGTATTTGGACAGAACCGTCCGAACGCGGTGCAACGCTTGTATTCCAACTTCCGCTAAGAGGGGAGCTTGATGACTAATCGAGATGAACAGTTCTCAATCTATGTTGTTGAGGATGACGCTGGCGTTCTGAAATCGTTGTGTGCCTTGCTGCAAGCGCATGGCCATAGCACGATACCCTGTCCATCTGCGGAAGCATTTCTTCAAATATACGACCCCGATGTACGCGCCTGTATGATCCTTGATTTACGTTTGCCCGGTATGAGCGGAACGCAGCTTCAAACACATCTGAGCGATAATGGTATCATTCTACCAATCATCGTAATCACTGCGCATGGCGATGTTCCGATTGCTGTGAAAGCAATGCGCGCGGGTGCGATTGACTTCATTGAAAAGCCCGCCTCCGAGAATGAACTTCTTGAATCGGTAAATGTTGCGTCAGGGATGTTGTTCAATCACCAGCCCACGCTTGTATCCAAGAAGATTGTCGCGGACCGCTTATCAAAGCTGACAGAACGTGAGCGTGAAGTCTTGGATCACTTGCTTTTGGGCAAGCTGAACAAAGAGATAGCGAATGAATTGGCTGTCAGCCAGCGCACCGTTGAGGGGCACCGTTCGCGCATTCGCGAAAAAATGCACGCGCGCGGAATTGCGGATTTGTTCCGCATGCTCGCTTAGCCCGCATACATGCGTAGGTAGTATTACGCAGTGGTAAATCCGATCTATCTCAGAAACAGAATGCAGAAGTATACTGGAGAGAATGTATAGTTTGAATTTTTGATCACCGAATCAACACTCGAAAATCCACAAGATCATCCGTGATTTTATGTGGCTTTACAGAAGGTTGGCACGGCGATAATTCTGTTTAGTCAACAGTTCAACTTGGACGATCTTGGCCCAGAACTATGCATCAGAGAGAATTCAATGCTGCGGCAGATTTGGAGACGACACAGATGTCCGGGGAACAGAATGTTTCAGTATCTAGAGCGGTCAGCGACCCTCTTGAATTCGATGTCTATAAACGAAGCCAAGCGAATATTCGTCGCCTTAATGAAAAGTTGCCTGAAAATTTAGTGATTGATCTGGCACGCGAAGTTATCCTGCGCGTCGCGTCTAAGGACAGCACACTTGAACACGTCTCGCACGAAGCCACGCAAGAAGAGCTTGAAACGCTTTGCAAAGCGCTGATTTCTGACGACGACAAAGCAGCAGCCAACATTGTGATCGGTCTGCGCGCGAGTGGTGCGAATGCAGAAGAAATTTATATCAAACAGCTCGCCGCGGCGGCCAGAATGCTGGGCGACCTTTGGGACCAAGATCGCGTCAACTTTTCACAAGTCACTGTCGGAACGGGCCGTATGTTTGCGATCATGCGCAGCATGCGACATCTGTTCGAACCCAAAATTCCCGCACAAGACAAGACCGCCATTTTTGCGTCTGTTCCAGGCGAAAGTCACACGCTGGGTGTGCGCATGGCAGCCGATATTTTCCGCAAAGAGGGTTGGGAAATTTCGCTAAAAGTGGGGTTAGATCACGACCAGCTTGTAGCCGAGATTGAACAATTGCCAACAGGCATAGTCGGATTGTCTATTGGGGGCGGTCATTCTGTTGAAGCACTTTCACGTTTGGTGGTTGCGCTGCACATCAGTTGTCCGCAAGCAATTTTGATGGTCAGCGGTCAAAACATCGAAGAGGCGCGTCCGATGTTGTCATTGATGGGGTTGGATGGAATTGCTGGTACGCTAGAAGAAGCGAAAGAGCAGTTAAATACGCTTTGGGATCAGAACATGGGTGCGGGCGCTTAGGTTTTGCTAACCAACCCATATTTACGCAACTTCACATAAAGCGATTGGCGCGACAACCCTAGCATCTCAGCTGCGGCCACACGGTTGTTGGAGGTCATTTCAACCGCCGTTTCGATGCACATCTTTTCAACAACGTCAGTGGTTTTGGCCACGATGTCCTTTAATGATTGTCCTCCAATCAACTCAATCACAGAGTGCATATCAACGTCTGTAATCGACTTAGTGGGCGAACGTACTGTTTCAACACGACGAGAATCGCGAATAATCATCGCAAAGATCGGGTCGCCACCAGCTTTAAGTTGGGTCGTAGAAATCTCAACCGCGCGTTCGACACCATGTTCGTTCACGATCTTCGTCGCATAAAGGCGCATGCTGCCATTACGGCGCGCGTTTTCCATCATTACATTCAGATCAACAGAACCACGGGTGAAAAATTCAACCATCGGTCGGCCACGGATACTCTGAGAATGGGTGACATTGGCCAGTTTCAAGAACGCTTCATTTGAACTAAGAACGTGACCAACCGAGCTGACGAAGACGATGGAATCGACACCGTTCTGGTAAAGATCTGAAAGATGGCTTTGAAGCTGGTCTGGCGATGTCGCCTGCCCGCCTGCCAACTTGATTTTACACAGCAACATTTGCCCACTCGCACCGCGAAATAGCGTCGGTGTCAGGGTTAATCTGCGATTGCCCTTTATGCTTTTGGCAACAACAGGAGAATCTGTCTGTTCTGTTGCAGCGGCAACCATACGGCCCACTACGTCCCTGCGCCCTTTGGCTTCGAATTCGCTGGCAAAAGATGCGTCGATCAATTCTTCGCGTTGCTTGTCCAACAGCAATTCAGCCGCGGCATTACAGGCTGCGATGTTGCCAGTTGCGACCGATATAAAAACGGTTGGTACATCAGAAGATTCCATCAAGACTCGCAAGCGAATGTCATGTTCACGTTGTGCTTCGTAGTCATTTTCCAGTGCGATTTGCGCGGCAACCAATTGTTGCTGCATTTCTGCAGTCGATCGAAGATCGCTGCCAAGCAACAAAATACTGCCATTGGTTCCAGTCTTGTGGAAGCTGTAGCGCACGGGAAGTTTGGGATACCCATCAAATGCACAATGGTTCAATTCAACGGGAAGAACCCCATTTGGATCAGCAAGAAACTGCTCCAGACGTGCTTCGAATTTTGGGATAGATTCGACGTTCAAATAGTCTTTTAGCGCAGCACCTTTGAGTTTTGAAAAGATCGGCTTGCCCACAAAATCGGGACTACACATGACACCAGTCACTTGCCCAGATTCTGAAATCACGAGCGCGAGATCAGAGACCGCAGAAATGATATCCGCGGCAACGCCAGGCTTGATCATGGGGATCAAACCTTCGGTCCAGATCAATTCACTGTGTGACATCATTCGTCGTGGCCTTTTGGGTCTTCGGGTTTTGCCCGCGTGTTTGTCGCAGAATTGCGGCTCTTTTATGCGCGGAGTTCATGAGACGCAAAGGTCAAGTGCGTCTTTCCAATCGTTGGTCACGTAGTCGCTTCCCATCGCTGCTACAAGTTGCGTGTTCCCTTCGAGGATGCTGCCACCAATAAAAACCTTTGAATTTGCACCTTTAGCTTGAGAGTTTTTTACCAAAGCGCGCAGGGTTTCGGGGTGTTCAGAGCGCGATGCAGAAATCATGATCGCGTCAAATTTTTGGGAATTAACAAGATTGCATTGGGTTTCTGGCGTCGTGCCCAGCGCTAATCTTACGTGGTGCCCTGCGTCGCGCAATTGTTTGGTAAGCACGATTGCCCCTAACGTATGGTGCGCATTCTTCGGAACGGTCACCAGACAGTTGCGCCTGTTTACACCTATCCCAACCGAGTGATCGGCGGCGTTTTCGCAAAGCTGAAGTACTAAAGTTTGCAATCGAGCGCAGCCAATCGTGACGGCCCCGAAGGAAAGAGAATCATCTTCCCACGCCTTTCCTAATCGACGTGCGATCTCTGGTACGGCTTCAAACGCGAGGGTTTGATCCCTTATGCCTTGTGCCTTTAGAGCGCTTAGGACGTCTTTCATTTCATCGCGGTTTTGCGAAGTGGACGCTTTGAAAAGGCCGTCGGTAAGCGCTCCCAAATGCTTGAATTCTGAGTTGGAATTGCAGGGTTTCAGCATCTTAGCACCAGCTGGCTCTTTGAGCGCTAGGATAGCTAAGGCTTGGCGTGCGACGCGGTCGACTTCACTGATATTCTTGGCCTGAAAGGCGTGCTGTTGCTGAGACAAGGCAAATCCCCTTGGCGGACCAGGCCCTTTTTATAAACCTCGTCCAAAATATTTTCTTGTATCGTCACGCATGCGTTTTGATATGTCAATTAAACTAGACATAAATATATTTAATTAGCGCAAATAGCTTTGATATTGATTTTTAGCGCAAAAAATGATCAAAAAACTAGTCTAAATATGTAAATCAAAGTTGACACAACACCTATACCCTGCCAGATTTTAACGACGCGTTCGGGACTCTAGGGAAGTAGAATGACAAGCATATCACCAACATCACTGGATCAAATCGGGCTTTACACGCCAGATCAACGCGTGCGCCGCGATAGTACAGTTTGGACGTTGGTGCAGGGCGTTTTAGCGCCGCTTCAATTCTTGATCTTTCTCGTCTCTCTCGCGCTTGTCTTGCGTTATATGGCGACAGGTGAAGGATACGCACTTGCGACGGGTTCGATCATCGCAAAAACGGGCATTCTGTATTTGATTATGGTGACAGGTGCGATTTGGGAAAAGGTCGTGTTTGGGCAATGGCTGTTTGCGCCTGCGTTCTTCTGGGAAGATGTCGTCAGCTTTGTCGTGATCGCCCTTCATACTTTTTATTTATATGGCCTTTTGACCGGCAGCATCCGCCCTGAAACGCTGATCGTTATCGTGCTTTTGGCCTATGCAACTTACGTGGTTAACGCCGCTCAGTTCCTATGGAAACTACGGGTTGCGCGCCTTCAATCAGAGGCGATGGCATGACCGAACAAATGATCCCACCACCCCTTGGCGGCTGCCGCTCTGCGCCCGTTCTTAAGCAACGTGGTCAACGCGAAGTTTTCTGTGGTTTGACCGGGATTATCTGGTTGCACCGCAAAATGCAGGACGCGTTCTTTCTGGTGGTCGGGTCGCGCACATGTGCCCACCTTCTGCAAAGCGCAGCAGGTGTGATGATTTTTGCGGAACCACGATTCGGTACAGCGATTCTTGAAGAAGCGGATTTGGCGGGCTTGAACGATGCCCATGACGAGCTAGACCGCGAAGTCGCGACCTTGCTCGCACGCCGCCCTGATATTCGCCAGCTCTTCCTTGTCGGATCTTGCCCGTCCGAAGTGATCAAGTTGGACTTGAACCGCGCGGCTGAACGTCTGACAGTAGAATACGCCCCAAAGGTGCGCGTTCTGGAATACTCTGGTTCGGGTATTGAGACGACATTTACCCAAGGCGAAGATGCGTGTTTGGCCGCAATGGTACCTGTTTTGCCAAAGACAGAGGCGCGCAACTTGGTTGTTGTAGGTGCGCTGCCTGATGTTGTCGAAGATCAGATGCTTGGGCTGCTGGATGGTCTAGGCATCGACACGGTGCATGTGCTGCCCTCACGCACAATTGAGTCCGAAATCGCAATTGGGCCAAACACGGTTTACGCGCTGACGCAGCCATTCCTTAATGAAACACACGCAGCCCTTGAACGCCGCGGTGCGCGTCATTTGCCAGCCCCCTTCCCCATGGGTGAAGAGGGTACGACAGCATGGCTAAACGCGATTGCGATTGAGTTTGGTGTCGCAAGCGAAACGTTCGAGACTGTGACAGAGGCCCCCCGCCGTCGCGCACGCCAAGCGGTTGCCCAAGCAGCGCAGCAATTGAACGGCAAGTCCGTTTTCTTTTTCCCTGATAGCCAGTTGGAAATCCCCCTCGCGCGGTTCTTGACCCGCGAATGTGGAATGACCGCGTTGGAAGTGGGTTCGCCCTACATTCACGACGCGATCCATGGCCCCGATCTAGAACTTCTCGCCGCAGGTCCACAGATTTCCGAAGGGCAAGATGTGGACTTGCAACTTGATCGCTGCCGCGAGGCGCGTCCTGATCTGACAGTGTGTGGCCTTGGCCTTGCCAATCCTTTGGAGGCCGAAGGTCTGTCCACGAAATGGGCGATCGAATTGGTCTTCACGCCTGTGCACTTCTACGAACAAGCCGGCGATCTTGCCTCTCTCTTCGCGCGTCCTTTGCATCGTAAGGAAATCCTTGGGGTGGCCGCAGAATGAAGTTAACCGTTTGGACATATGAAGGCCCACCCCACGTTGGCGCGATGCGCGTCGCGACGGGTATGAAGGGTTTGCACTACGTTCTGCACGCGCCCCAAGGCGACACATATGCGGATCTTTTGTTCACCATGATTGAACGCCGCGATCACCGCCCGCCCGTGACGTATACGACGTTCCAAGCGCGTGATTTGGGTGCTGACACTGCAGGTCTGTTCAAAGACGCCTGCCAAGATGCCTATGACCGTTTTCAGCCTGAGGCGATAATTGTTGGCGCATCTTGCACTGCCGAATTGATCCAAGATGACCCCGGTGGTCTGGCCGAAACGATGGGCTTGCCGATCCCTGTGATTGCGCTGGAATTGCCCAGCTATCAGCGCAAAGAAAACTTCGGTGCGGATGAGACGTTTTTTCAGATCGTCAAGCACCTCGCGCAGCCAATGGAAAAGACTAAGCGCGTTAGCTGCAATATTATTGGTCCAACCGCACTCGGTTTTCGACACCGCGACGACGTGGCCGAGATCACGAACCTGCTCTATGAACTGGGCATTGAGGTGAATGTCACTGGCCCCATGGGCGCGACGCCAGCCGATATCGCCAAGATGGGCCAAGCGCATTTCAATTTGTTGCTTTACCCAGAAACCGGCGAAACAGCCGCGCGCTATTGCGAGAAAACATTCGATCAGCCTTATACCAAGGTCATCCCAATCGGCGCGGGTGCCACATGGGATTTCATCGAAGAAATTCGCACGCTGAGCGGCAGCACAAACAAGATTGATAGCGAGCGTTTACGCCAAACGTGGTGGTCGCGTTCCGTCGACAGCACGTATCTGACAGGCAAGCGCGTGTTCATCTTTGGCGACGGTACACATGTCAAAGCCGCCGCGCGTGTTGCGCGTGACGAGATGGGCTTCGAAGTCGTCGGCATGGGCTGTTACAACCGCGAATTCGCCCGCGATGTGCGCGCATTGGCCAAAGAATACGGCGTCGAGGCGTTGATCACAGATGACTACTTGTTGGTCGAGCAAACGATTGAAGACCTACAGCCAGAAATGATCCTTGGCACGCAGATGGAGCGTCACATTGGCAAGCGCCTTGGCATCCCCTGCGCCGTCATTTCTGCCCCTGTTCACGTGCAAGATTTTCCAGCGCGCTATTCGCCCCAGATGGGGTTTGAGGGTGCAAATGTTCTGTTTGATACATGGATCCATCCGCTGGTCATGGGCTTGGAAGAGCACCTTCTGCATATGTTCCGCGATGATTTCGAATTCAACGATGCGGCTGGTCCAAGCCACCATGGCGGCCACTCGCCCAAGAAAGCCGCAAGCGCGCCCGAGCAGATTGAGGCGCCTGTCGATGACAATGTCATCTGGCTGACAGATGCGGAACGCGAACTGAAAAAGATCCCGTTCTTTGTGCGCGGCAAAGCCCGTCGCAACACAGAATCCTACGCCGCAGATCGCGGTTTGAACCAGATTTCCGTTGATACCCTTTATGAAGCGAAAGCCCACTTTGCGCGATGATGTAACACATATGTCCTATAACGTCGTGCTTTTGACGTTGGACCGCCACGCGGCGGGCCCTGCTGCGCGTGTGGCACCGTCTTTGGCGATGGATTTTCCGGGTCTGCAATTGCAAATTCACGCGGCCGCAGAATGGGCCAAGGACGAAGACGCACTTGCCTCTGCCAAGGCCGATATTGCGACAGCAGATATCATTGTGACCTCGGTGATTTTCCTAGAAGAACATATCAAAGCAATCCTGCCAAACCTGAAAGCGCGCCGTGATGCGTGCGATGCGATGGCGGGCATTATTGCAGATCAAGAGATCGTTCAGCTAACCAAGATGGGTGATCTGGACATGATGCGCCCTGCCACGGGTGCGATGGCTTTACTCAAGAAACTCAAGCCCGCCAAGAAGTCTGGTAGCGCGGGTGCGGGCCAGATGAAAATGCTGCGCCGCATTCCAAAGATTTTGCGCCTGATCCCCGGCAAAAGCCAAGATTTGCGTGCGTGGTTCCTAACCATGCAATACTGGCTTGGTGGCTCTGACGATAACATAGAAAGCCTCGTGCGGTTCCTGATTTCGCGTTACGCGTCCCGCCCAGAATGGCGCGGTGTTCAAGCGGATGCGCCCGTGGAATACCCCGAGGTTGGTCTATATCACCCTGATCTGCCCGACCATCACATCACCACTGATCTTGCTGATTTACCGCTGAAGGGCACAGGTCCAACCATCGGTATCGTGATGCTGCGCTCTTATATTTTGGCCAGCGATACAGCGCACTACGATCACGTCATTCGCACGTTTGAGGCGCAAGGCATGCGCGTTATTCCTGCGTTCGCGGGTGGGCTTGATGGACGTCCTGCGATGGATGCCTATCACCACGGCAAGATCGACGCGCTGGTGTCGCTAACGGGTTTTTCACTGGTTGGTGGCCCCGCGTATAACGATAGCCAAGGCGCAATTGACGCGCTTAGTAAATTGGATGTTCCCTATATCGCCGCGCAACCGCTTGAGTTTCAAACGCTCTCGCAGTGGGCCGATGGTGGCCAGGGTCTTAGCCCGATTGAAGCGACTATGTTGGTGGCTTTGCCTGAGATTGATGGTGCAACGAACCCGACTGTTTTCGCAGGTCGTCACGCACCTGAGGGCTGCGCCGGTTGTGCATATAAGTGTGCCGCCCAAGGGTCTGTCAAAGCGATGGCACCTTGCCTAGAGCGCATCGATGCGCTGGCGGAAAAGACGCTGCGCTTGGCCACTTTGCGTCGCAAAGAAAACGCGGAAAAGAATGTAGGCATTGTGCTCTTTGGCTTCCCCCCGAATGCGGGTGCGGTTGGCACGGCTGCATATCTGTCGGTGTTTGAGAGCCTGCACAACACGCTGCACAAAATGGCGCGCGATGGATACGATATCACGCCCCCCGCGACGGTTGATGATCTGCGCGAAGCTGTCCTAAAGGGCAACGCGATGACATATGGCCAAGAGGCCAATGTTGGTGCGCGGGTCAGTGCTGATACGATTGTGAAAACCACACCTTGGCTGGCCGAAATCGAAGCGTCGTGGGGCCCTGCCCCTGGTCGTATTCAATCCAACGGCAGCGATGTGTTCATCCTTGGTGCGCAGTTCGGCAAGGTCTTTGTCGGCGTGCAGCCCACGTTTGGATATGAGGGTGATCCAATGCGCCTTTTGTTTGAACGCGGCTTTGCCCCGACCCATGCATTCAGCGCCTTCTATCAGTTCATGAAGCATGATTTTGCGGCTGACGTTCTGCTACATTTCGGCATGCACGGCGCGCTTGAATTTATGCCCGGCAAACAAAACGGATGTAGTGGCAACGACTGGCCTGATCGTCTGATTGGCAACCTGCCAAACGTTTATCTTTATGCGGCGAATAACCCGTCTGAAGCAACGCTTGCGAAACGTCGCAGCAACGCGATTACGATCACGCATTTGACGCCACCTTTGCAGGCGTCTGGTCTCTATCGTGGTTTGGCGGATTTGAAGGATAGCCTGACCAAATGGCGTGGCCAAGCGCCCGACGATCATAGCCGTGCAGGTCTTGAGGACTTGATCCGCGCGCAGGCCGAAACCGTGCATCTGCAAAGCGGTGATCTGAACACGCTTTGGATCGATTTGCTAGAAACCGAGGATGCGCTGATCCCCGATGGCCTTCATATTGTGGGGCGTGAGCTGTCTGAAGAGGCCGTGCAAAACACGCTTGATCTGATGGATTTTGACACTAGCGCAGCCCGCGAAACCGCGCGTGGGCATCTGTCCAAAAGCGTTGAATTGGATGCGCTGATGCGCGCGATGAACGGTCAATTCATCAAACCAGTTGCAGGCGGCGATGTGATCCGCGCACCCGACATCCTCCCGACAGGGCGCAACATTCATGCGTTTGATCCGTTCCGTATGCCCACAGCCTACGCCATGGAAGACGGCGCGCGTCAGGCCGAAGAATTGCTAAGGACGCATGACAGCTTGCCCAAGACTGTGGCGCTGGTGCTTTGGGGTTCTGACAACATTAAATCCAATGGCGGACCTATTGCACAGGCTTTGACCTTAATGGGCACGACCCCGCGGTTTGATAGCCATGGGCGTTTGTGTGGCGCTGACTTGGTCACGCTAGAAACGCTGGGCCGTGCGCGTATTGACGTGATCATGACGCTATCCGGTATTTTCCGCGACTTGTTGCCTTTGCAGACCAAGATGCTGGCAGATGCCGCGTTGCAATGCGCGCTTGCGGATGAACCGTTAGAGATGAACCCAATCCGTGCCCATGCGTTGGCATTCGCTGAAACCAATGGCTGCGATATGCAGACAGCGGCCTTGCGCGTGTTCTCGAATGCTGAGGGCGCGTATGGGTCCAACGTAAACCAGTTGGTCGATAGTTCCGCGTTTGAAGATGACGGCGATCTGG
The DNA here is from genome assembly GCF_018607965.1 of Planktotalea sp. Classification (GTDB taxonomy): domain Bacteria; phylum Pseudomonadota; class Alphaproteobacteria; order Rhodobacterales; family Rhodobacteraceae; genus Planktotalea. Next base: position 10,053 of record NZ_JABBAM010000064.1, on the reverse strand, counting down.
CGGATGCCTACCAAGCGCGCAAAAGCTTTGCATACGGCACGGACGGTGAAGCGTCCCAGCAATCTGATCTGCTGCAAGATACATTGCAGAACGTAGAACTTGCCTATCAAAACCTTGAATCGGTTGAGTTGGGCGTCACCACGGTTGATCACTATTTTGACACGCTCGGCGGTATTGCTGCGGCTGTAAAGCGCGCAAAGAACGGTGCTGAAACGCCGATCTATATAGGTGATCAAACACGCGGCGGTGCCAAAGTACGCACGCTTCGTGAGCAAGTCGCGCTGGAAACACGGTCGCGCAGCTTGAACCCGAAGTTTTACGAACCGCTTTTGAAGCACGGCCATGAGGGCGTGCGCCAGATCGAGGCGAATATCACCAATACAGTAGGTTGGTCTGCGACGACGGGTAAAGTGGATGCATGGATTTACCAAGAATTGTCCGAGACGTTCGTTCTGGATGACGCGATGCGCAAGCGTTTGTCCGACCTCAACCCACAAGCGTCGATGCGCATGGCGAACCGCCTGCTGGAAGCATCGGATCGCGACTACTGGACACCCGATAATGACACGTTGGCCGCGCTACAAAACGCAGCCGACGCCATTGAAGACAGACTAGAGGGCATTGCAGCCGAATGACCCAAACCATTGGAAAGGGACCAAAATGAGCCCACTAGATAGAAGCATTCCGAACCTGGGAGGGGACGGCGAAGGATCCGTTCAGGTCCATCAGGACGAAAGTTCAAAGATCGAAGGTGCGAAGGTTTTCAGCGTCTACGGCAAAGGCGGCATTGGCAAGTCGACGACCTCGTCGAACTTGTCTGCCGCGTTTTCCAAGCTGGGCCACCGTGTTCTGCAAATTGGCTGTGATCCCAAGCATGACAGCACGTTTACGCTGACAGGTCGTTTGCAGCCTACTGTGATCGACATCTTGAAAAGTGTTGATTTCCACGCCGAGGAACTGCGCCCCGAAGACTATGTGGCCGAGGGTTACAACGGTGTGAAATGCGTCGAAGCTGGTGGTCCCCCTGCGGGAACAGGCTGTGGCGGATATGTGGTTGGCCAAACGGTTAAACTGCTGAAGCAACACCACATGCTAGAAGACACAGATGTTGTGATCTTCGACGTTCTTGGTGACGTTGTCTGCGGTGGTTTCGCCGCGCCTTTGCAGCATGCAGATCGCGCGTTGATCGTGACGGCGAATGATTTCGACAGCATCTATGCGATGAACCGGATTATTGCCGCCGTGCAGGCCAAATCGAAGAACTACAAAGTGCGCCTAGCGGGTTGCGTTGCGAACCGTTCCAAGGACACGGATGAAGTGGATCGCTACTGCGAAACAGTCGGCTTCAATCGTATCGCGCATATGCCTGATCTGGACGCGATCCGTCGTTCGCGTCTGAAGAAGAAGACATTGTTCGAAATGCCTGACGAAGAAGATATCGTGCAGGTGCGCAAAGAGTATATGCGCCTCGCGGAGACGCTTTATAACGGAACACTTCCACTCGCGCCTGATCCCCTACCTGATCGTGAAATCTTTGAACTGCTTGGGTTTGATTGATGGAATACGAGGCCACACGCGCACGGGTTGAAACCTATTTCGACCGCACGGCAACCAAAACATGGGAACGTCTTACCTCAGACGCGCCTGTGTCTGGTATTCGTGCAACCGTACGCGCGGGCCGTGATCGGATGCGCGATATTTTAATCAACCAACTGCCAGCCGATCTGACTGGTGCGCGCATCTTGGATGCGGGTTGTGGCACGGGTGCTTTGGCGTTCGAATTGGCAAAACGTGGCGCGGACGTTGTGGGCGTTGATATCTCGCCCCAGCTGATCGACATCGCGGACAAGCGCCGCCCTGATCACATGCAAGGCACTTTGAAGCTATTAGCAGGTGATATGCTGGACCCTGCCCTTGGGCGTTTTGATCATATCGTCGCGATGGACAGTTTGATCTACTACAGTGCCGCTGACATCGCGCGTATTCTTGATGGTTTGGCACCACGCATAAACCACAATATGGTTTTCACAGTCGCGCCGCGCGCACCGCTTTTAATGGTGATGTTCCGCGTCGGAAAGCTGTTCCCACGCTCGGATCGTTCGCCCACTATGATCCCCCATGTCACATCTAAAATTGCGAACCTAACCACGGGCCAAGTGCGCGACGTGGAACGTGTAAATTCGGGCTTTTACATTAGCCAAGCCGTGGAGTTTCGCGCATGATCCCTAAGAACGCAGTGAAAGGCATGACGCTTAAGATGTTGCCGTTCGCGGATGCAGCAAGCGAGGGTTTGCCGCTTCGCCAACTCTTGCGTTTGTCGTTGTTTCAGATCTCGGTCGGCATGGCGGCTGTGATGTTGCTGGGCACGTTGAACCGCGTGATGATCGTGGAACTGTCGGTTCCGGCGATGATCGTTGCGTTGATGATCGCGATCCCGGTTTTGATAGCACCATTCCGTTCGATCCTTGGGTTTAAATCTGACAACTATCGTTCAGCTATTGGCTGGAAGCGCGTTCCCTACCTTTGGTTCGGCACACTTTGGCAGTTTGGTGGCCTTGCGATTATGCCCATGGCTTTGCTGGTTTTGGCAGGGGATTCCGCGATTGATGCGGGTACCTTTGGCCAAGTCGCAGCCGCACTTGCATTCCTGCTGACAGGTCTTGGCATGCATATGACACAGACCGCTGGCCTTGCGCTGGCGGCGGATCGCGCAAGCGAAGAAACACGCGCCAAGGTCGTGTCGCTACTCTACGTTATGTATCTTTTGGGCATGGGTGTTTCTGCCGTTATCATTGGAACGTTGTTGCGTGATTACTCTTCGCTTTTGCTGGTTCAAGTCGTGCAAGGCGCCGCGGTTGTAACAATGGTTCTGAACGTCATTGCCCTGTGGAAGCAGGAAAAGATGGCACCTATGACCAAGGCAGAGCGTTCCGCGCCAATGCCTAATTTCGCCAATGCATGGTCAGACTTCAAAAAAGAAAATGACGTGATGCGTTTGATCGTCACGATCTTTCTCGGCACCATGGCGTTCAATATGCAGGACGTTCTGTTAGAACCTTACGGCGGCGAAATCCTGGGCCTTTCCGTTTCTGCCACGACGCTTTTGACAGCGATGTGGGCGGGTGGCGCGCTACTTGGTTTCGGCCTTGCCGCGCGCTGGTTGTCGAATGGGATTGACCCATTCCGCATGGGTGGTCGTGGTGTGATTATCGGGATCGTTGCATTCAGCGCCGTTCTGATGTCCGCCCCCCTTGCATCCCCTGTTCTGTTTTTCGCTGGTGCCGCTTTGATTGGCCTTGGCGGCGGATTATTCGCGGTATCAACATTGACGGCTGCCATGACAATCAACGTCAGCGGCGTCGCGGGTCGCGGTCTTGCGCTGGGTGTTTGGGGCGCTGCCCAAGCGACGGCTGCAGGGCTTTCGATTTTCGTCGGTGGCGCAACGCGTGACCTTGTTAACAGTGCAGCCAACAGCGGCGCACTTGGCGATACACTTAGCGCGCCCTCTATTGGCTATTCGGTCGTGTACCAGATCGAAATTGGCCTATTGTTTATCACACTCATTGCTCTTGGACCGCTGGTGCGGGCGAAGGGCGTTGGCACACATAATCCGCAAACGCTTGGACTGACGGATTTCCCTACATGACCTACAAAGGAGACTACCATGCTTGGCACTGAATTTTTCGGCAACTTTGATCTGGCAAGCGCTGCGATCTGGATGTTTTGGATTTTTTTCGCACTGCTGATTTATTATCTTCAGACAGAGAACATGCGTGAAGGTTATCCTTTGCAAACCGATGATGGCGCTGAGGCACCAAACCAAGGCCCTTTCCCTGTTCCAAGCGACAAGACATTCCTGCTACCCCATGGTCGCGGTGAATTGACAGTTCCATCAGGACAACGCGGTGATCGTGATAATCTTGCTTTAGAAGCGACGTCTGTTGCGGCCGGATCGCCTTTCGTACCAACAGGAAACCCCATGTTGGACGGTGTTGGTCCTGCGTCATGGGCCCCACGCAGTGATCATCCAGAGCTAGATGCACATGGTCATGTGAAGATCAAAGCAATGGCGGATCTGCCAGACTTTGCGGTCTCTGCGGGTCGTGATCCACGCGGTAAAGTGGTTGTTGCTGGCGACGGTGAAGTCATTGGCCGCATCACAGACATGTGGATCGACGTACCAGAGCAAATGGTGCGCTTCCTGACGATTGATGTGAACCCAGAGGGCAAAGGCAACACACGTCTGATCCCGATGAACTTCTGCAAGATCGGCAGCAATCGCGTGACGGTTCGTTCGATCTATAGCAGCCACTTCATGGATGTTCCAACAACAGCAAGCGCGGCCCAGATCACGTTGCTCGAAGAAGAAAAGATCATGGCCTACTACGGTGGCGGCACGCTTTATGCCGATCCAGCGCGTAGCGAACCAAAACTATAAAAACTAAAGACCGGGCTTTTCGCCAAGGCCCGGTCACTTCAAAGGGATAAAGAAAATGCACCACGATGATTTCAAATTCGAACCCGTTCGCGGCCTTCCAGAAGCATTGCCAAAAGACGAACATATTATTTGGCAAGGTAGCCCCGACCCGTTGCGTCTGGCCAAAGATGCGCTTGGCCTGAATTGGGTCATCGGATATTTCGTTGTTCTTGCAGCCGCACGTGTGATCGTGTCCACAGCGGATATGTCGCTGACGGCAGCAATGGCGATGGGCATCCCCTTCTTGCTTGCTGGTGCTGTAACCGCGTTGATCCTGATCGGTGTTGCGACTGTCCAAGCCCGCAGCACGGTTTACACACTTACGAACAAGCGCGTTTGTATGCGTATTGGTGCAGCCCTGACAATGACGCTGAACTTGCCCTACGTTTGCATCGGCAACGCGCAGGCAGCTGTTCGCAAATCTAGCCTTGGCACGATAACGTTTGAGTTGATCGGCGAAACACGTCTGTCCTACCTGATGACATGGCCCCATGTGCGTCCTTGGCATATGCGCCGCACCCAGCCTGCGTTCCGTTCTATTGCGAACGCAACGCATGTTGCAGAGCTATTCGCAGAAGCCGCTGAAACGCGCGTGTTTATGCCAGTCGTGAAACCCATTGCAGACGCAAATCACGCGCCCGCAAATGGTATCGCGGCGGAGTAGAACACATGATGAACCCAACAAGCTCACTCGCCAATCAAATGAAACATCGTGACCGCGAAATGGTTCCCAAAACCCTTGTGCGTGCTATGTTTACTTTGATGATCGCTGCAACCGCGTTGGTTGGTTACGCGACCGTCACAGATCGTCCAGTTTTGGCCGTGGCACCCCATAGTGATATCATCCGCGAACTATCGATTACGCTGGAAGGATCACGCAGCACGGGTGTCGCAGTTCTAGATGAAAATGGACTAAAGATCGCCCATTCCACAGAAAATAAACGTGGGTTTATAGACGTGATTTGGGTTACTGTTATGCGAGAGAGGCTGATTCAAGATGTGCCCTCTAATGCGCCCTTACGCGTCGTTCGTCGGGAAAACGGACATGTCGCAATTTTAGACGATACCACCGGTTGGAAGATCGAACTAATCGGATATGGAAAAGACAATGTCGCAGCTTTCGCCAAGCTTCTCGACTAAACCAGACTAGCCAAAGGGACAATAAACATGGGACTTCTGACAAGATCAAAAGAAACTGCCCCCTGCACCGTGACAATCTCTCATCGTTTTGAAGAACTATCCGCACACGTGAAATTTAACAATGGGGCCGTCGTGAACCCCGGTGACACTGTACAAGTGCAAGGCCCCGAGATCATGGCCGCCTACGGAGAGCTGGTTGAAGAAGACCGTATCGCTACGATCATTCGCGCTTCCAAGCTAGAACAGCTCTGGACACGTATGACCGGTGATTTCGAATTCATGGAACTGTGTGAATTTTCCTTCTCCGAAGAGGTGCTGTCATGAACGCGCACACTAAATCAGACGCGGCACATTCCGCATTCGCTGATACCGCTGAAGAAGCGATCGCATTGCAAGAAGCCCAAGGCGATCTGATGACCTCGGACAAAGCGACCGAGCAAGCAATGCAAAACACATTGCTGACCCCGCGCTTTTACACCACCGATTTCGCCGAGATGGACGCACTTGACGTGACACCCGTGCGCAAAGACTGGGACGATCTGATCGCTGAGATGAAATCAGACCCTAACAAAGGCCATTTCAAGAAGACCGACGAATGGAACGCCGATTGGGAAGGTATGGAGCCAAAGCTGAAAGCCGAGTTCATCGACTTTCTGATTTCTTCATGCACGGCAGAATTTTCGGGCTGCGTTCTTTATAAAGAGATGAAGCGCCGCGGGTCTAACACCGATATCACGACGCTGTTCCAACTGATGGCGCGCGACGAAGCACGTCACGCCGGTTTCATCAATGACGCACTGCGTGAAGCAGGTATTCGCGTGAACCTTGGCTTTCTGACACAGCAAAAGAAGTACACGTACTTCCGCCCCAAGTTCATCTACTACGCGACCTACCTGTCTGAGAAGATCGGCTATGCACGCTACATCACTATCTTCCGCCATCTTGAACAGCATCCAGACAAGCAATTCCACCCAATCTTTGGTTGGTTCCGCGAATGGTGCAACGACGAATTTCGTCACGGCGAAGCCTTTGCATTGCTGATCAAGACGGAACCAAAGCTGACCGAAACCTCTATGAACAAGCTTTGGATTAAGTTCTTTTTGACTGCCGTGTATTCCACCATGTGGGTGCGCGATCATCAGCGTCCTTTGTTCCATGAAGCGCTTGGCGTGGACGTCACTTGGTACGGACAAGAAGTGTTCCGCAAAACGTCTGAAGGCACCAAGCAGATCTTCCCGTTCACGCTGGACATTGATCATCCGCGCTGGCGTCCAAATCTGGATCGCATGGAAGCGGCCTCACGTCAGATCGCAGCCGCAAAAGAACGTGGTGGTCTTTGTGGATTTATTAGCCGTGTTAGCGGAATGGCCAAAGCGGCGATAGCATTTGTGTCAGTGTTCACGATCCCTGCGATCCAGCACGTGGTCCCTGAAAGCACACGGATGGAGCCGACCTACTAATGTTTGCGTCTCCCTGGATAGCAGCGATTTTCGCAATATTTTTCTGGTGGTTCTTCACCGGGATCATATTGCTGATCGTGCGCAGGGCGGATCGCGCGGGTGCGGCGTCTCACAGAACATCTGTAGTTCTTAGCATTCCACTTTTGGCGCTTGGTATTGCAGGATTGACCATATCAGCCGCATCCTTATCTGTGGCGAATGTCTATCTGGCATTCTTTTCAGTTCTCTTGGTTTGGGGCTGGATCGAGCTGGCATTCCTCGCTGGGATCATCACCGGACCAGAGCGTTCAGAATGCCCCGACACCCTAACAGGCTGGGCGCGTTTTGTGCGCGCGTGGCACACACTTTCATACCACGAACTTCTACTGCTCTGCGGATTGCTCGTCGTCACCGTCATCACCACAGGGTCCGAAAACACATTCGGATTTTGGTCTTATTTCATTCTCTTTGCTGCGCGTATATCGGCGAAACTCAACCTGTTCTTTGGTGTGCCAAGGATCAATACTGAGTTCGTTCCAAAGCCGCTGCACCACCTAAAAAGCTATTTTCGCCAAGGCCACATCACCGTTGCCTTCGTGATCGGCGTCACCTTCCTAAGTCTGGCAACCGCCTGCTTTGCAGAACGTCTAATTTCCGCTGAAACCGCACCGATGGAGGCAGGGTTTGCTTTGCTCTTCGCGCTCGCTGCTTTGGCGACCCTTGAACACTGGTTGATGGTCATTCCATTGCCAGACGCGAAACTTTGGCGCTGGATGCTACCTGCGCTACCAACGACCTCTAAGACAGGACAGTCCCATGAACTTTGATGCACTCTTCACCGCTCAGATCGACGCTTTGAAAGAGGACGGCAACTATCGCTATTTCGCCGAACTCGAACGCAAATGTGGGAAATTTCCCCATGCTGCAAACCACCACGACGGCAAAGTGCGTAACGTCACCGTTTGGTGTTCAAATGACTACCTTGGTATGGGGCAAAATCCACTGGTAATTGATGCGATGTGTGAAGCGGTTCAGCGCACAGGCACGGGTGCCGGCGGAACACGTAATATTTCTGGCACCAACCACGATCACCTGTTGTTAGAAAACGAATTGGCTGATTTGCACGGTAAAGAGGCCGCGCTTTTGTTCACCTCTGGCTACGTGTCCAACTGGGCAGCACTGAGCACTTTGGGATCGCGTTTGCAGGACTGCATCATCCTCAGCGACGCAGGCAACCACGCCTCTATGATCGAAGGTATTCGCCATTCACGTGCGCGCAAAGTGTTGTGGAAGCACAACGACGTTGCCGACCTTGAAGCAAAACTAAAAGAACTGCCCGCCAACGCGCCCAAGATCATCGCGTTTGAATCTGTGTATTCTATGGACGGCGATATCGCCCCTATCCGTGAGATTGTCGAAGTGGCCGAAAAGTATGGCGCGATGACGTATCTTGATGAAGTGCACGGCGTCGGCCTTTACGGCCCTCGTGGCGGTGGTGTTGCAGAACAAGAAGGGTTGATGGATCGCATCTCCTTGATCGAAGGTACGCTTGGCAAAGCCTTTGGCGTTGTGGGCGGATACATCACAGGATCAGCAGCACTTTGTGATTTCATTCGCAGCTTTGCGTCAGGTTTCATTTTCACAACTGCCCTACCCCCTGCTGTCGCAGCAGCGGCACGGGCATCGATCATGCATCTCAAAGAATCCGGCGTTGAACGTCAGCAGCATCGCGAGCAAGTTGCAAAGTTGCGCGCAAGTCTGGATGCAGCGGGCATTCCACATCTTGAGAACGACAGCCACATCGTCCCAGTGATGATCAAAGATCCCGTGAAAACCAAGATGCTGGCCGATTATCTGATGGATGAATGGGGCATTTACGTACAGCCGATCAATTACCCAACGGTTCCAAAAGGCACAGAGCGCTTGCGCTTTACACCGTCGCCTTTGCATACAGACGCGGACATTGATTATCTTGTGGAAGCACTGACAAATCTTTGGAAGCAATGCGCGATCGCGCAAGATGCGAGCCAAGAGCGCGCCTAGAAAACAGAGTGATCGCCGCGTTCAACCGTGGCGTCACCTGCAATCACACTGGCATAGAAATCAAACAACGTTTCGGTGCCCGTGGACGGGGTTAAATCTGCGTCGTACAGACCCGTTTCAGGGTCCATCAACAGCATAGATTCCCGCGCGTAATAACGCCCAATGCGCGCAAGTTCGGCTTTTTCAGCCGCCTTCGCATTGAACATGCCAGCAAATTTCAGTGTTTGATAAATGGCACTCATCATCGCGATTGGGACATGTTTGAACTTGGGTTTTTGTCCCATCAATCGAAACAGCTCTTTCCCTTGATCTAGCGGTGTGATCGCGTCACCAGGTCCACCAATCGGTAGAATTTTGTTTATGCACACGGAGTTTTCGATGCAATTCGCGATGAACTGCCCCAGATCATCATCACTAATCGGCTTGCACGATGTCAGGGCTCCGTCTCCAAAAACAAGGAACGGTTTACCTGCGCGCAGACGCTCAATCTGACCTGAAAGCGATTTAAAAAACGCAGTAGGCCGTACAATGGTGTAGTTTAAATCCGACCCGATCAGGGCGTTTTCAAATTCAAGTTTTGCGTGTTGAAAAGAAAGCTCTGGTTTTTGAACACAGATCGCAGACAATAGAATGAAATGGGACACGCCCGAATGTTCGGCCAAGGCCAAAATGTTCAAATGGACTAAATGATCGATCGTCCAAGCGTCTTTTTTACTGCCGGTTCTTGATGCAAGGCAAGAAATAACAACATCAAAATGCGCGCCTTCAAAAGCACGTAGTAAATCCTGCGCGGGCCTTGTCACGTCCGCTACAACTTGTTTCGCCTTGGTAGGGAAGTCATTTTTGTGCAAGGTGCGCACCGCACAGGTCACGTCATGACCGAGATCTAAAAGCGCCTTTAGCGTGGCATTTCCCGCTGTGCCTGTCCCGCCGAAAAGAAGGACTTTCACCGCT